>JAQGOH010000117.1 GCA_028293705.1 Francisellaceae bacterium
AACTTTCCTCATATCCTAAAATTAATAGCTTATAATAAGATAATATACAATTTCAAGACACCCTCTAATTTACGGGAGCTGAAATTTTATCATTCAAATGCTTGCTATAAACTGGATCTAAATAGAAGCCTTAAACCATTAATTCTAATTTAGAAACTTTGAGTAAAATCATTCTATTGGTTTAATTAAAGTTCTTGATTGAATTTCAATTAATAGGTTTTCTAAATTTAAATAGAGGAGGATTAAGTAAGCGTAATTTTAATCATCTTGGACGATGAATTAACATTTTCTGAAGCATTTAACAAACTTCGATAGTTATTAGGCTTTGTGTCCTTATACTGCATTAATAAAGGAGATTGAGGTTTAGCGCTAGAACTAGAACCTTGGTCTAAGCCTGGGGAGGGGTTTAAAATAGGAGCTTGACTTAATGAATGATCTAAGAAAGGAACAGGTATTTCTTCGATTGGAATATCATTAGGGGTTTTACATAAAAGATGAATAGTGTGGCAAGTTATTGTGCACAGGGCAGTTCCGCTTATAACAATCAATTGAGATACTACAGGGACCCAGGATGAAGAAATATGTTCTGTTAAAATGGGTTTTATTAAAAAACCTACTAAACTGGGCATTACACCTAAAATACTGATCGTAAAGGTTGCAAAACCAACTTCAATCCCTTTTATTCTATCTTTAAAGCTTATGGTATTGGTCGGATTATTAACCATTTTGGGTACCCTTTTTCAAAGTAATCAATTATCTATTATAGGCATAAACTTATTTTCATTTATATTGCATCTAATAATAATTGTAACTTAGTAGGAAATAAATCCCCATACAATTTATTAAAAATTTATCTTCATTATTAAATAAAAATGAATTAATAATTTTAATGGTCCAAATGGATAGTATATTTATCTGGATGTCAAAAATTAAAAAGCAGGGGGATTATTACATCCGGAAGGAAGAATATTATGAGGAATGGTATCATATGCATGGCGTGTACATTGCCAAACTAATTTATTATTGCTGATACTCGCTTGAAGTAAAAGGATCGGGTAATAGCTATTTTGATAAGGTATATTATTATACCATATTTCAATTTGGCCCCCAGTCGAATTAATTCCATTCCATCTTATCAAAGAGATAGTATTACTGGGACTCGTAATATCGGCTGGACCCCCGGTAACTGTTCCTTGACTCCACCCACAGCAATAAAGATTACCTGTTGCATTAAAATATTCTTCTACCTGCGTACGTAGTGGTCTTGTCAAATTAAAACCTTCAGTGAGTCGACTTCGGTTGACATAATTTTGATAATTAGGAACAGCAATTGCAGCAAGAATTCCGATAATAGCAATAACAATCATTAATTCAATTAAAGAAAAACCTTTTATTTTTTTAAATATATTAGCTATCAATTTGCAGTCCCCTAATATTTAACGCTCGAACAATTTGATTATAGAAGATAAAGAAAATTTAATCAATTTCTGCGGAATTTATTAAAAATTTTTAAAATTGAATTCAACCTATTATATGCATATATTTCACAATGGCTCATGTGTTGGTCTAATCAAGGCCACCTTTTATTGTAGATTACCTAAAGTTATATTTTAACAGAATACGAAAAAAGTGATTTAGTTTTACTAATAAAGTCATTCGCAATATTTATTTAAGAATGCTTAATGTGAAGCCTTTGTGAATTCTTAAGCGGCAAAAGTTTTTCAACACTACAAAATGTAGAAAGAAATTGTTATTTAAAAGCAATAAAGCGGCTGAATTTCGGTATAATTAAGGAACCCTATTTTATAGGGTTCCTTAAGCTTTTCTTAAAAAAAATTATAATCCCCCAGGGGCAATTGGACCATTAAAATTATAATAGGGATTATTTTGATCTGCTTGTTCTCTTTCGATTCTTTGACGGCTTCGTTCAAGCGCTCGTTGTTCTGAAGCGCGTAATTTATCTTCCTTTTGTTGAGCTTGACGTAACCTGATACGTTCAGCTTCTTTTTGAAGTTCAATAGCTCGGTTACGAGATTGTGCTAAAGCATTTTCTTGTTCTTGTAGCTGTTGGGCCATTCTTCTATCTTGGTCTATTTGACGAGCGTGGGCTGCGGCTTGTTGAGCTTGATATCGAGCATTTTCTTGAACTTGTAGCTGTTCGGCTAATCTTCTGTCATTTTCAATTTGACGACGTTTAGCATATTCTTTTTGTTGATTTTGAGCTTTTTGAAAATCAGCTTGCCTTCTTTCATTGTCACGACGAATTTGTTCGATACGATATTGCAAATCACGTTGTCTAGCCTCTGCTTTTAAACGATTTTGTTCATTTTCTGCATTTTGTTTTAATATCTGAGCTTGATAAATTTCTTGTTTTAAGCGATTTTCTTCTTGGTAATTTTTTTGGATATGTACATGGGTCTCATGATAAGTTGGATAACTTTTAGGGGCAGAATAATACTCATAATGGGTGTGACTCCGGGGTAAACAACTGCCGCCCATTCTACAGCTATGAGAGTAACGATGCCCATAATCGGCATCTATGGTTTCAAAACCACCGCATCCTGATAATAAAATCGAACTTATCAATAAAGGAATAAATTTACTCATGTAATCTCCTAAAGCTTACAAAATGAAAAATAGATGAATATTCTTATAAAATGAAGACTTAATCATATCAGCCCAATCATATCATAAGTTATAGAGATAAAAACCTAATTTAGTGTTTATTTGCTAGCTAACTTTAATAAAGCTTGACTTGCACCTAGCATGGGTTTTGAATATACTCAAAACGCAAAATTGATAATATTTCAGGTGCATATAAATCAGGGCAGGTAAATTTATGAGTTGGTTCGAAAAGCTAATCCCTTCTAAAATCCGCAAAGCTTCTTCTAGAAAAGCCGTCCCAGAAGGATTGTGGTCAAAGTGTACCGATTGTGGGGCATTTTTATTTAAAGCAGAGTTAGAACGAAATTTAGAAGTGTGCCCTAAATGTAATTTTCATATGCGAATTACTGCCCGAGCTCGATTAGATTATTTTTTAGATAAGGATTCCAGAGAAGAAATAGGGGCTTTTATAGAGCCTATTGATAAATTATCTTTTAAAGATACAAAAAAATATAAGGATAGAATTAGTGCAGCCCAGAAAGCCACGGGCGAAAAAGACGCACTAATTGTACTAAAAGGGAAATTAAAAGGGATGCCAGTTGTCGCTTGTGCCTTTGAATTTAGTTTTATTGGAGGCTCAATGGGCGCTGTGGTTGGTGAAAAATTTGTATTAGCGGTTAATAGTTGTCTTGCTTTAAAAACCCCTCTTATATGTTTTTCCACCAGTGGTGGGGCGAGGATGCAAGAATCTTTATTCTCTTTAATGCAAATGGCTAAAACAAGTGCTGCATTGGCTCAATTACAAGAAGCCAAATTACCTTTTATTTCCATCATGATAGACCCTTGTACGGGTGGAGTTTCAGCTAGTCTTGCCATGTTAGGGGATCTAAATATTGCAGAACCTAAAGCCTTAATTGGTTTTGCAGGACCTAAGGTAATAGAACAAATTATTAGAGAAAAATTACCCGAAGGCTTTCAAACCAGCGAATTTTTATTGGAAAAAGGCATTATTGATATTATTATTGATAGACGAGAAATGCGTCCTAAAGTGGCCAGTTTATTAGCAAAATTAACTCATAAAACCCTCACAGAATAATTCTATGCCAAAGTCTAAACAAGAATGGTTAAGTTTTATAGAGGCCTGCCATCCTAAACTTATCGATCTTGGATTAGAACGCATTCGGGCAGTAGCAGAACGTTTAAAGCTAATTCATTTTAACATTCCCGTTATAACGGTTGCTGGAACCAATGGTAAAGGGACCACCGTTGCTACTATAGAGTCTATTTTATTAAATAAAGCTCTTAAAGTCGGCGCTTATACCTCCCCCCATCTTCTTAACTATAATGAACGTATTAGAGTAAATGCCTGTAACATTACTGATAAAGACCTTATAGCAGCCTTTAGTGCTGTAGATGAGGCTCGTAAGGGAGAGAGATTAACTTATTTTGAATTTGGCACCTTATCAGCTCTTTATCACTTTAAAGTCCAGCATTTAGATGCTATTGTGTTAGAAGTAGGACTTGGAGGGCGTTTAGATGCGGTTAATATTGTCCAAAATGATATTAGCGTGATTACAACTATTGGTTATGATCATCAAAGTTGGCTGGGTAATAGCCTAGAAGCCATTGGCTTTGAAAAAGCAGGAATTTTTAAAAAAAATAATAAAATGGCTATTTGTGGCGAATTCAATCCTCCATCTACCATTGAACAACAAGCTCAAAATTTAGGTCTTTCTCTTCTTAATATGGGAAAAGACTTTGGCTTTAACTTAAAATCCGCTAGTTGGGATTTTTGGTATAAAAATAGAATAATTAGTGACTTACCTATACCCCAAATTCCCTTACAAAATGCTGCGACGGGGGTGGTTAGTATTTTAGAATCTTACCCTGATACACAAGAAGCTACCATAAAAAAAGCACTTTCTAGTCTTAAAGTCCCAGGGCGAATTCAATTAGTTCATTATCAAAATTTATCGATTATATTAGACGTAGCACACAATGCCCCGGCCTGTGAATGGTTGGCAGAGTATTTAAGAAAGCAGTATCCTAATACCAAATTTCATGCCATATTTGGAGTATTGCAAGATAAAGATTTTCCTAAAATGATAAATCCCTTTAAAAATATTGTGAAGACTTGGCAAATAATTGATTTAGACTCAACTCGTTCCTTGGATGCTTCTCATATTATTAATTATCTTAAAAATGATGAGCAAGTCGTTTTCCACTCTATTTCTTTATCTCAAACATTGAATTCTTTACAAGAAGTTATATTAGAAAATGAAATGATTTTAATATTTGGATCTTTTTATACCGTTGCAAAATTTTTTGAATTAATAAATTAAATAATGATGGAGTTTGATATGAATAAGCATTTGCAAGAGCGTTTATGTGGCGCATTTATAGTATTAGGACTTATGATTGTTTTTGTTCCTAAATTATTGAATGGGCCTTCTTTAATTATGCATGAAGAAACCGGTATTAAGCAAGGCGCAAGTCAAATAGATACTGGTTATAAAGAATCAACTCATGCACAAATGGAGTTTAAAATATGTCAAATTGGTTAGATTATAGCATTGTAATAGGTATTTTATTATCAACCATTATGGGGCTTTTTAGGGGGTTTGTAAAAGAAGCCATTTCTACGATTACCTGGATTGGGGCATTAGCAATAGGTATATTAAATTGCGATAAATTATCAGAACACTTTACCAGTATTTCTGTGCCAGGTATAAGATTGTTTTTAGCCTTTTTATTATTAGTATTAGCTACTTTAATTATTGGGGGAATTTGTAATTACATACTCTCGCGTTTAGTAAGTTTTACAGGTTTAGGACCTACTGATATGGTAGCAGGTATGTTATTTGGGCTTGCAAGGGGAGTGAGTATTATATCGGCAATGGTTTTATTAGTTCAATTATCTTTTTTTAATAATTTAAAAAGCTCAGTTATTTGGAAAGAAGCTCGATTAATTCCCCCTTTTATAACCATTGCTAATTGGATGGCTGAAAATTTACCAGAAGATATCGTGCAAAGAATAAAACCTACAGATCCTATAAAAAATAAACCTATTGAAAAAAGTTCAGTTTCTATTGAAAAAGATTTAACCCAAGAAATTTTAAATAAAATTAAGCCCTTAATCCAGTAAGCTAAATTTTAAAATTAAAAAATATTACCAAAGGAGCTTCGTATAATTATGAATGACAAAAAAAGTTTAATGACCAATTTAATTAGCATTATCTTAATAACTTTAGGATATCTTTTACCTAAATATGGAGATATGGTTAAAATTATTGGTTTTTTTGCTTTTTCAGGAGCAATAACCAATTGGTTAGCCATTTATATGTTATTTGAGCGAGTACCTTTTTTATATGGCTCAGGGATCATTCCTTTACAATTTGAAACGTTTAAACTCAGTATTAAAAAAATGATGTTAGAACAGTTTTTTAATGAAAATAATCTAGAACGTTTTTTTAATTCTGAAATCGTAACTGGTAATGCTAATGCCATGGTTGATGAAGTGGTTCAGTCTATTGATTATGAAAAAATTTATGAAGGCCTCATTGCAGAAATCTTAAATACTTCAATTGGGAGGATGTTAAATATGTTTGGGGGCGCTAAGGCTCTACAATCATTAAAAGAGCCTTGTATGAATAAATTAAAATTAATGGTAGATGAAATTGCTAAAAATGAAATTTTACCGAAATTAATAAATGATAAATCAATTATCCCAGTAAAAAATAAAATAGAAGAAATGATTGATGCAAGACTACAAGAGTTAACACCGAACCAAGTCAAAAAATTAGTAAAGGACATGATAGAAAAATATTTAGGATGGGTGGTGATTTGGGGAGGGGTGTTTGGAGGATTAATTGGATTTTTAATGGAAATTGCATTTAAAATTAAATAAAGTATACTTTAATTAATGCTTTCATCATTTTGAGGGAATAAATGGCAGGTCTTAAAAAAGGATTTTCTTTAATAGAGTTAATGATAGTCATAGCGATTATAGGGATTTTAGCAGCCGTTGCTATTCCTAATTATCAATTGTATGTCAATAAATCTCGAATGATGGAAGTTATAGGAATTCTTGAAAGCTTTAAAACCCAAGCAATGGAAAGTTATAATTCAACTGGTTCTTTTCCAGCTACCGTAAATGTAGGAGGAATTTCTTTACCTAATAACGGTTCTTACGTCACGGTAACGGGTTTTAATGATATTACCGCTCTAGGGTATTCTAATAATGTTAATGTTTTTGGAGTCTTTTTGGTAGAAGCCAGAGTATCTGCTCGATTGGGAGGAGGAACCGTGGCTATTTTTTCGCAAAGACCTCCTACTGATACCACTTCGGCTATGAAATGGTATTGTGGTTTATGGGATACCCAATCCTTCAGGATAGGAACAAATGGTCTTACTCAACAATTACTTCCAAGTAGCTGCTCTACAGTAGGTGTGTGATGGTGTAAAATGTATTGAGCAACCAGCTAAGAGAACATCTTTATGTTTTTGTAAATGCCTATAATTTTGCTAAGAGGCTTAAAGCGCTTAAAAGACTGACACCTTATGAATTTATTGTTAAAGACGGGCAAGAAAGGCCAGAAGAGTTTAACATTAACCAAAACTACAACACCCTGGGACTAAACATCTAAAATATATTTAATATCTTGATATTCTTAAGTCGCTAAATCTATTTTTAGGTAAGCTTATATAATTAGCTAATTCTTGACTAAGAGGCTGTAAGTGATGTGGATCAATAACCATCACTAAATTGGGTAATTTATCAATTTCCATAGCTATAAAATCTTTAATAGTTTCAGGATATTTATCCTGAATGATTTTTAGGTTAGCGGTTAATTTAGTAATAAATTCTTTAGCTTCAAATTCTGAAACATTCATCTTTCCAAATTTTAAAGATAATTGCCAATCTCCTTCAGCTAAGGATTTTGATTCTAAATAGGGACTGTGATCTAATTTCTTTTTTCCATTTTTATTAGTCATATGAATACAGTTAATGATTTTTAAATGGATTTCAAGTCCTTTGATGGGGTAGTCGTCCACGAATTGTGTAAAGGAAATTTTAGTAAGCATAGCTAGCAAAGCTTGTTCTAAAAAATTTCCAGTTTGAAAAGTATTATGAGATGATCTAAAAAATTGATAAAATTTTTCTTCTATAATTTCTGGGGTAATTTTAGCATCATGAATGCATAATAATTTAATCAAAGGAATATTATTAGCGCCTATAGCAATTGATAAAGGGGTATAAGCAATCGCGTCCGATTCTTCTTGGCCAGTTGATGAAGATTGTGGTTCATATTTAGAAGCATGATTAGGATTAGCCCCATTCAGTAATAAGCATTCTACTACATCCATTTTATTAGCAGAGCAAGCCCAGGTGATTGGCGTAATGTAGCGATGTTTACTTTGAGGTAAGATATGAATTATATGTTCGTTAATCTCTTTATCAAGAAAATTTTCAGGAAATTGAGATGAAATTTCTGGGGGCAATTCGCCTAGTAGTGGCATCAAAATCCTCTTAAATATAAAAAGTAGGTTTAATTAGTAACTCTGTGCTCTCCTTAGTATAGTAAAATACTGAAATATGCAATATTAATTGAATAGGTCATACTTTCGCAGCTTATAGTTGTACTTTTACTCCCAGACGAACGATGGGGGTAGATTTAAGGGGCTCACTTAATAAATAGCCTTGAGTTTTATAAGCTAGTTGGCCCATGAGAGAAAATTTTTCTGTGAATTCATATTGACCGAGGAGACTAAAAGCGCCCCCCAGTTGATTCTTAGCAAGTATAGCTTTATCTTTAAAAAATTGAGGTTGACTCCATAAATAAATACCTAAATCCACTTTAAAGTTCTCATCTTGCCAAATATTATCCATTTCAAAGCCTAAGCCCCAGGATTTTTTTTGTCCCGTATTACCATATCTTAGGGCTAGAGTATAAAAATGTTCAGGACTTTTAAGAAAATTTAAAAAATTATATTCAGTTCCAAATGGGGCTAAACCTAATCGTAAAGCGGGCAGGTACTGAAAATCTTGAACGTTAATAGTTATAGGCTCGAAAGATGTTTCGCCGCTTAAAACATAATGGCTCATATTATAAATAGAAAAGAATAGAAAAGGATCTAAAAAATCAATTAAGGTTTTTCTTCTTAATTTTTGGGTATTTATAACGGTAGAACCATGCCATTCATTGATGTAATTAACATAATTATGGATGTCATGTCCCATATTAGTGTCTTTATGATGTTTGGTTCCTAATATATAAATCGTTTGATCTAATGCGGTAGTGAAATAAAGATTAGATTCTCGTGAATCCATCAATTTTTTATTTAACATTTCTTTACGTAGAACAGAAGCTAATACATAAGTGCTTTCTACTCCAGCATAAATCACTGCATTTTGTGAAGCCGTATTTAAATTGTAATAGGCTTTACCTGGAAAATAAGTCGATCCACTCCATGGCTTTATAGTGTAAGAAATATTTGGTATTCCAAGTTCCCTTAATCGGGCTCCATGACCAAAAAATTCATGTTGGGTAACCATTAGGGTGGAGGCAATAAGTCTGTCTAAAAATGATAATTTTAGCAAACGTGCCCCTATTGTAGAAAAACTGGTATCATTTTCACTACTAGGGATTAGCCAGTCATCTAAGGCTTCATAAGTTTTGTATAAACTAATAAGAGCATGTGCTCCCGTCGTGGGGGAGAAATGTTGATCTAAAAATAATTGGTATTCTTTATTAATAGAAAAACCAGATTCACTATCAGAGCTTGCTGATGCCAAACTAGGATTTAACCAAAAGGTCATAATTAATCCTAATAATTTTAATAAATTTATTGACCTAGTTAGCATGGCTTATCCCTTTTAATGGCTATGTTAAATCCTAAATAAAAGTTTAATTGTACCGTTAATTCCTTAAATCCCGCAAGTTATTCACTTCTTAGGGCCTTATTTTATGAAATTGGAATAAGGTCAATAATTCTAAGAACTTAAATTTAATCTTTTTTTGCCGATACTACATTATCAAGATTGTTACATACACCTAGTATAGGTAGGAGTTAAATATGGCTAACCCAGCTGATGAAACGCGAGTCGCCCTCATTGATAGGGTGGTATCGTATGTTTTAAAGAAAATGCCGGCTAATGAATTACCTTTACTAAAAAGTTTTGTGACCGAATATTATCGGACGGTTGCTCCTGAAGAATTAATGTCTAGAAGTATTTTAGATTTATATGGGGCGGTTATGTCCTTTTGGGAACATATCAATAACAAGCAAAAGGATGAAATCAAAGTAAATGTCTATAACCCAAAACTTGAGCTGCATGGATGGGAATCGGGTCATACGATTATTGAAATTATTACAGATGACATTCCCTTTTTGATGGATTCAATTCGTATAGAATTGAATAAAATGGATATTCATATACATTTAAGTATTTGTTCTCCAGGCATAAAATTAAAAAGAGACAAGCAGAATAAAGTTATGGCTATTATAGAAAAGGATAAGATTGAACCTGATGTTTCAATTGAAACTGCTATCTATCTTGAAATAGATAAGCAAACCGATTTAGTCCAGTTAAATTATATTAAAGAAAATCTAGAAAAATCTTTAAAAGATGTTGTTGATAGCCAAAAGGCTATAGAGGCTATAGAGTCAAGGTTACGTGAAGATATAAGCGATATTGAAAATCTTACCATCATTTCTGAAATCGACAAAAAAGAAAATATTGATTTTTTAAATTGGATCTTGAATAAACATTTTGTTTTTATGAATTTCAATAAATATTTGATCACTACTCAATTTGAAAATAATCATTATAAACTAATAGAAGATGAACAGCTAGGGGTTGCTCATCTTGCAAATAAAGTAGAATATGATTTTCAATTGTTAAGTCTAGATGTTCAACAATTAATGCATTCGAATAAAGTAATAATATTAGGTAAAACAGATATAAAGTCGACTATTCATCGGGCAGAGTATCTTGATGTAATTATTGTAAAAAAGTTTAATCATAATCATGAGCTCATAGCCGAACATCGTTACTTAGGATTATTTAGTGCTAATGTTTATACCAATAACCCTAAGATTATACCGATTATAAGGCTTATAACCAGAAGTATATTAAATAATTTGGCGTTTTCACCCAAAGGCTGCGAATATAAAATTTTATCAAATATAATAGAAAATTTGCCTAGGATAGATTTGTTTCAAATAACTGATACCGCTCTGCTAGAACTTTGCATGGGAATATTGAATTTACAAGAAAGACCGAAAATTAGATTATTTGCTTTCAAAGATAATTTAGGTAAATTTATTTCATGTGTCGTTTTTGTCCCCAGAGAAACTTATTCTTCAGAATTAGGGCATAAAATGCAAGCGGTTTTGTTGCAAGGGTTTTTGGGTCATGAAATCGATTTTACCACGCGTTTTACTGAATCATCTTTGGCTCAAATCCATTATGTGGTTAAAGTGGAATCATCTTTAATTGCTCACAATATAAAAGTGATAGAGCAACGATTAATAGAAGTTGCGCGGACATGGAAAGACGATTTAAAGGATGCCTCTTTAAAGCATGCTGGTGAGGAAAAAGGAAATTTTTTATTAAAAATTTTTTCAGAGGCTTTTCCTACTAGTTATCAGGAAGATTTTTCAGCTAATATGGCGGTGCTCGATATCGATAATATTGAAGGTTTAACACAGAGTAAACCCTTAGGGTTTAGTTTATATAAGCCTCCAGAAGAATCGAATGGAATATTTAGATTTAAACTTTTTAGAAAAGGAAAAACGATACCATTATCAGATGTGTTGCCTATGCTTGAAAATATGGGATTAAGAGTCATCAGTGAACGCCCTTATCCTATTCTACCTAAAGGAAATGGTACCGTTTGGATTAACGAATACCGGGTGGTATATTTAAAAGATCTAAATCTCAATGTAGAACTCATTAAAGATTTATTCCAAGATGCATTTGATAACATTTGGAATAACCAAGCTGAAAATGACGGTTTTAACCGTCTGGTTCTAGAAGCTAAGCTTACTTGGAGAGAGATAAGCTTAATAAGGGCTTTTGCTAAATATTTATGGCAAACAGGTTTTATATTTGCACAAAATACAATTGAAGATACCTTTGTAAATAATCCAAATATTGCCTTAAAATTGATTGAATTATTTAAATTAAAATTTGATCCCATTAATCAGAAAAATCAATCTCGTTTGATTGATTTTAAAAAACAAATCATTATTGCATTAGATGCTGTGTCAAATTTAAATGAAGATAAAATTTTAAGAAGATTTTTGGATGTAATAGAGGCATGTATCCGAACTAATTATTTTCAAAAAGATGAAAATAATCAATTTAAACCCTATATTGCTTTAAAATTTCAATCAAATTTAGTACCAGAATTGCCTCTTCCCCATCCACATGTAGAAATTTTTGTTTATTCACCCAAGATGGAAGGTATTCATTTACGAGGCTCTAAAGTAGCTCGAGGTGGTATAAGATGGTCTGACAGAAAAGATGACTATAGAACAGAAATTTTAGGATTAATGAAAGCTCAGCAGGTTAAAAATGCTGTTATTGTTCCCTTAGGGGCGAAGGGGGGCTTTATCGTGAAGACTCCTCTGGATAATTATGATAGAGAAAGCATTAATAATATAGTAATTGAGGGTTATAAAACCTTAATTTCGGGTTTATTGGATTTAACCGATAACTTAACGGATAACCAAATCGTTTCTCCGTCGCAATTGGTTTGCTATGATGATAATGACCCTTATTTGGTAGTTGCGGCGGATAAAGGGACTGCTAGCTTTTCAGATATTGCAAATAATCTTTCTGAAAAATATCATTTTTGGTTAAAAGATGCTTTTGCTTCAGGGGGTTCTTCAGGGTACGATCACAAAAAAATGGGTATTACCGCTAAAGGTGCTTGGGAATCGGTTAAACGGCATTTTTTAGAATTAGGTATAGATACTCAGAATAATGATTTTACGGTAGTAGGAATAGGGGATATGTCTGGGGATGTGTTTGGAAATGGAATGATATTATCTCCCCATATAAAATTACTAGCCGCTTTTAATCATTTACATATTTTTCTCGATCCTAATCCAGATCCC
>JAQGOH010000136.1 GCA_028293705.1 Francisellaceae bacterium
GCCACTAAAGATTTGTTATAATCGGACCAGTTGCTGGGTTTGTATTGAGCTTTCCTTATCATTTTTACTTCCTTTAATTGATTTGTTGCAGAACCAATTATATAGGAACTAGGAATTTTTCATAGAAGTTAGAAACTTACCCAGCAATTTTAATTTTTTATGCAACAAGGCCCATTGTTATTGTAGATCAAAAATACTCTCTTACAATTGAAATATTTAGGCCTTGTATAATTAACAGTCGGAAGAAGATAACGATAGTATTAATATAATATCTAAGATAGCTGTAGCTTGCGCAAAGGATTCATCATTTAACAAATAGCCATAATATTAATAACTAAAAAGTTTTTAAAAAGAGATCTGATATGACTATAAGCAATTTTTTATTATATAAGGGTTTAAAACAATCCAGAATTAAAATTAGCAATATTTTTTGAAGTTGGTGCCCGGGGCCGGACTCGAACCGGCACGGAATTTAAGCTCCGAGGGATTTTAAGTCCCTTGCGTCTACCAATTTCGCCACCCGGGCATATAATATATGGACTAAGGCTGAGAACGGAATCGAACCGTTGTACACGGCTTTGCAGGCCGCTGCATAACCACTCTGCCACCCAGCCATAAAAAACCTCGAACGCTAATAATAGGAACGAGGATTTGTAAAAATGGAGCGGGAAACGAGAGTCGAACTCGCGACCCTAACCTTGGCAAGGTTATGCTCTACCACTGAGCTATTCCCGCGTACTTGGTGAATTCTACCAAGACTTGAGATTGTGTCAAGCACTTCTGAAACATTTTTTATTATTTTTTTTTATAATTCATTATCTAAGGTTGCGTACTTAAATCTTTCCAAGCTGCCTTTAAATATATAATCATCGACCATAAAGTTAAAAAAGCAGATATATATAATAAAATATAACCGGAATATATAATTTGATTATTTAAATCAAAAGGTTGAGAAAGCAATAAAATAATAGCTAACATTTGCGCGGCTGTTTTACTTTTACCTAAAAATGAAACAGATACATTTGCTCTTTTTCCAAGTTCTGCCATCCATTCTCTTAAAGCCGAAATAACAATTTCACGACCCACAATAATAGCACTAGGAATCGCTAAATATGGAGTAGCATGTGATTGCACTAATAAAACTAAAGCCACAGCTACTAATAATTTATCAGCAACCGGATCTAAAAATTCTCCTAAAGGAGATAATTGTTTAAGTCTTCTAGCTAAATATCCATCTAGCCAATCAGTGATAGCGGCTAAACTAAAAATTAAAGCAGTTATTAAATAATGCCAATGTTGAGGAAAATAAAAGACTATGACAAAAATCGGGATCAAAGAAATTCTAAATAAAGTTAATATATTAGGTATAGTTAACCATTTTTTTTGATCGGGTAAGTAAGGCAACTTTAACTCCCATGTAAAGTATCATAAATCCGCTTTGCTAAGGTTTTACTAATCCCTGGTATTTTAGTCAACTCTTCAAGACTTGCTTCTTTAACTTCTTGCAAACCCCCAAATTGTTGAATAAGACGTTTACGTCTATTATCACCTATGCCAGGTATATCTTGCAATTTAGAATGTAATCTAATTTTAGTTCTTTGATTTTTGTGCGCAGTAATGGCAAAGCGATGAGCTTCATCTCTTATTTGCAATATTAGCAATAAGGCTGGTGAATCTTCGGCTAAGGGAAGTATTTTACCACTAGAGTGTAAAAAGAGAGTTTCAAGGCCTGCCTTTCGTCCTGCTCCTTTTGCCACCCCAATTAAAATGACATTGGTAACCTGTAATTCGGTTAAGACCTTTTCGGCCCTTTTTAATTGGCCTTTTCCACCATCAATAAGTAAAATATCAGGGATTGGAAGCCCTTCACTTTTGACTTTTATAAAATGGCGGGTTAAAGCTTCTTCTAAGGCTTGATAATCGTCCCCATTAGCCGTTTTTTGGATATTAAAACGCCGGTAATCACTTTTAAGAGGGCCATTTGGATCAAAGACCACATTAGAGGCTACCGTTGCTTCTCCAAACGAATGGCTTACATCAAAACATTCTATCCGCTGAGGAATATTGTCTAATTTAAGAGCTGCAGCTAACAATTCAAATCGGTGACTTAATTTAGAGGATTTTATCACTTTTGCTTTAAGGGCTTTTTCCGCACTTTGTGCAGCCATTTCCACCCATTTTTGTCTATCACCTCTTACGTTATCAGAAATTTGTATGCTTAACTTTAATTGTTCTGATAAAATTTGATTTAAACTTTCCTTAGATTCTAAAATTGAGGAGACTAAGATTTCTTTAGGAAAAGATAAAGGAAATTGATCTTGCAAATAATGTTGTAGAATAAAAGTTTCTAAGATATGAGAAGGATTCAATTCTAAAAAAGAGCTAACCTTGGGGAAATATTGTCGGCTGCCGAGTATTTTACCTTGTCTAATATATAAAATATGAACACAGATATCCGAGTTTTGAATATTAATCCCTAAAACATCTATTTCACCTTTCAAATTGGTAATAATTTGTTGTTTTTGTAATTCACGCAGCAAAACCATTTGATCTCTAAATTTTAAAGCGGTTTCATAATCTAAGTGTATAGAGGCTTGATTCATTTTTTGGATTAAACTTTCAATTATCTTGTTATCATTGCCTTGTAAAAATAAAATGGCATTATTGACATCATTACGATAGTCAGACTCAGCTATTAAATGGCAGCAAGGGCCGGAACAACGCTTGATTTGATATTGCAAACAAGGCCTTGTTCTGTTTTTAAAAAAAGTATCATCGCATTGCCTAATCTTAAAAATTTTTTGCAATAAATCCAAACTTTCACGAACCCCACGAGAACTTGGAAAAGGGCCAAAATATTCACCTTTTTCTTGTTTGTTTCCCCGATAAAAATTCATCCCGGGAAAGGGGTGATGGGTTGATAATTGAAGATAAGGATAAGATTTATCATCTTTGAAAATAACATTATATTTTGGTTTTAATTGTTTTATTAAATTATTTTCTAATAATAAGGCTTCTCTTTCGCTAGGAGTAACGGTTACTTCTATAGAATCAATAAGCCCTACTAACTGTAAGGTTTTACTATCTAGTTTTTTTTGAAAGTAACTGGTAACCCTTTTTTTTAAATTTTTAGCCTTGCCAATGTAAATCACAGTTCCAAGCTTATCTAACATGCTGTAGACGCCGGGATGACTGGTAAGATTTTTTAAAAAATAATCTAGATTATTCAGGATTTTTCCATTTCTAATAAACCGTAGCGTATGGCTAAGTGCGTCAATTCCACATCACTGCTAATATTAAGTTTTTCAAATAATCGATAACGATAGCTATTGACGGTTTTAGGACTTAAAAACAATTGATCAGATATTTCGGTAACCTTAAGCCCACTCGTAATCATCATCATCACTTGTAATTCCCGTTCAGAGAGAGAAGAAATGGGGGATGACTCTTTATCAGTAAAATTTTTAAGGGCTAATTGCTGAGCAATAACAGGCCCAATATATTTTTTACCACTAAATACAGTTTTTATCGCATGTACTATTTCTGAGATATCCGCGCCTTTAGTAAGGTAGCCTGCAGCGCCTGCTTGTAATAATTTGGAGGGAAAAGGTTCTTCTTCGAAAACAGTTAAAGCTATAATTTTAATAAATGCATCATTACGAATCATTTTACGTGTGGCTTCTAAACCACCAATGCCTGGCATCTTAACATCCATTAAGACCACGTTAGGTTTATGAACTAAAGCGAATTTAATAGCATCTTCGCCACTACTAACTTCCCCAATAACTTTTAAACCGGGCTCATCTTTTAATAATCGGCTAACCCCAGCGCGAACTAGATCGTGATCATCCACCAAAAGGATTGTAATCAACATTAGCTCCTAATATTTTGATAAAATGATACGTAATCCTTAAATTTGGCGGAGAGGCAGGGATTCGAACCCTGGGAGGGGGGACACCCCTCAACGGTTTTCAAGACCGTCGCTTTAAACCGCTCAGCCACCTCTCCAAATTTTAAGCTTAATTAAGGAAATTGAAGTCTACCCTATATTAGGATTCTCTTGCAAATAAGTTTGAGGGACCTAACTTGCATACATTTTATCTAAAAATGTGATAAACTTAAAGTAATAATATGCTTAAAAATAGTGAACTTTTAAGGAGTCAACAACATGAGAGACCTATCTAACACCGTTACCAGAAGTTACGATCCGACTTACACTTTAATTACCAATTCTGTTATAAAAAACACTTATATTCTTTTGTCACTCACCTTACTTTTTAGTGCCTTTACAGCCTGGATTAGCATGGTTTCTAATGCTATGCCCATGCCCCTCTTTCCTACCCTTCTCATTTTTTGGGGTTTATCCTTTGTTACTAATCGTTTCCAAAATAGCTCAATTGGATTAGTGAGTATTTTTGCTTTAACCGGTTTTATGGGTTATACCCTGGGACCCCTTTTAAATTATGCTACCCATACTTATATTAATGGGCCTTTATTAATCGGTACCGCATTTGGGCTTACCGGCTTAATTTTTTTAGCTTTATCTGCTTATGCCTTGATGACCAAAAAGGATTTTAACTATTTAGGTGGTTTTTTATTTGTTGGATTTATAGTTGTCATGCTAGCAAGTATTGCTAATATTTGGTTGCATTTTCCTCTAATGAGCTTAATGGTATCGGGAGCCGTTGTTTTATTAAGTTCAGGATATATTTTATATGAGACAAGCCGCATCATTAATGGTGGTGAAACCAATTATATAATGGCAACGATTAGCTTATACATGCAAATTTATAATTTATTTGTAAGCTTATTAAGAATATTAATGCAATTTAGCGGTCGCCGTGATTAAAACTTTTAATATCTTCAAAAACCCTGTTATCAAAAGCAGGGTTTTTTATTACTATCCATTACCTACATGAAATTATCTATTTTAATTAAATCTTGCCCTTATAGAAGTATTGCTTATACGGCTTATTCTTTTGCTAAAGAAGCCTTGAAACAGGGTAATGAGCTTATTCAAGTATTTTTTTATGGTGAAGGCGTTAAAATAGGCTTAGCTTATGAATTTCTGCCCTCTGATGAGCCACAACTTGGACTTCTATGGGAAAAATTAGCCAGGGATTATAATCTTTCGCTTGTAATTTGTTCTAGTTCCGGTATTAGACAAGGGTTAATTGATAATAACCATTTACCTATTAATATAAATCCTATTTTTATAATTCGAAATTTAAGCTATTGGGTTGAGGGCAGTTTACAATCAGAAAAGGTTATCTCTTTTGGATAATAAAAGTTATTTAATTATTTTTGAATCTTCGCTTTTTGATTCTTTAACAAGCCAACAAGGCTTAGATTTTGCTTTGAGTCTTGCAAGCCTTTCGCAAACCATTAGCATGGTATTCTTAAAGCATGGCTTACTGCAGTTAAAAACTGATTTAAGCTTAAATTTGATTGGGAGAAAAAATTATTGCGAGGCATTTAAAGCATTAAAGCATTTTGACATCAGCAATATTTACACAAATACTCAATCCTTGGAATTTTTGAATTTAGGGGAAAACGATTTAATCATTCCTATTCAATTAATTGATGAGTTACAGATGCAACAATTATTGATAACTCATGAGATAATATTAAGGTTTTAAATTATATGATTTTACATTTAATTACCAGTTATGAAAATGCCCATTCTTTACATGAATACTTAAAGATAATTAATCAAAATGATGCTTTATTATTTTTAGAAGAGGGGGTGCTATTTTTACATAATGAATCAGAATTTAAAGACATTCTAAATCAATTATCTCTAAAGCATAAAATTTATGCCTTACAAGAAGCTATAAAAGCTACTAATCTCGAACAAGGGGTTTTACCCGTTGTTGAAATTATCAATTATGCTAAATTTGTTAATTTAGTTACTTATTATGATAAAACGGTAACCGGCATATAGGTTTAAAAAATGTTAAACCTGACAACTGATGGATTCCTAAAAGATCTTTATGCCTGGGACAGCAATATTGCTTTAGAATTAGCCGCTCGGGATAATTTAATGTTAACATCCGAACATTGGTTAATTATACATTACATCCGTCAATTTTATTTAGACTATCAAACTACTCCTCCTATTCGCGCAATGGTTAATTTATTAAAACAAAATAACCCCTCTCAATCCATTAACAGCGCCTACTTACACCACTTATTCCCATTAGGGCCCAGTTTACAATCAAGCCGGTTAGCAGGTCTTCCTAAGCCCACCCGTTGCATGTAATTAATGGGAACTGGTATGTGATAATAAATTTAAAGAAATAACCCCTGCAATAATTAATAAAATTCCTAAAATAGCTGCAGCATCGGGTCTTTGTTTATAATAAAAAATCCCTATCACAGTTACTAATATGGTACCAAGTCCAGACCAAGTTGCGTAGGCCATACCAACCGGAATAGTCCTAATGGTCTTAGATAAAGAATAGAAAGCTATCATATAACTTGCTATAACGATGATTGAAGGCATCAACTTTGTAAAACAACCTGAGGCCTTTAAAGTAGAAGTTCCTATAACTTCAAATAAAATTGCTAAAGATAAAAAAAACCAATTACTCATCATCCTAACCCTCACTTTTTTATAAACATTCCTATAAAGTATTTCTTTTGAAATATATTTATCTACTATAATTAGAATTATCTACAATTTGAGGAAATTTTTAATCCGGGTTATCACTTATTTTGCGAAAATTTTATTATAAAGTTAAATTATGATATCAAAAAATTTAAAATAATGGAATTAATCTCGAGCGGGTTCCACTCTAATGGTTATCGAACTTTTATTTAAATTGTATTGAATTTCTTCTTCTATTTTTAAGCAAATATCATGTGAATTAAAGACGGAATTATCACCCGGCATCATGATTACAAAATCAATAAATCTCCTTGCTCCGGATTTACGGGTTCTAAGACGACGGTAATAAGTTCCCTTAGGTAAATATTTTTCAATGCAAGACTTAATAATATCAATTTCAGGGTTGGGTAAGGCAATATCCATTAATCCATCAATAGACCTTTTTACAAGTTGTATGCCCGTAATAAAAATATGAACCGCAACGAGTAGTCCTATTAAAGGATCGACAAAATACCACTTAGGAAAGAAATTTATAAATAACATGGCTGTCATAACCCCTACTGAGGTCCACACATCCGTCAAAAGATGCTTAGCATCAGCTTCTAGGGTAATGCTATCGTATTTTCTAGCTACTTTAAGCATAGAGTAAGATGCTAACCAATTGATCAAAGTAGAGCCTAATAAAATAATCAAACCTAAATGTATATGGGCGATGGGTTGAGGGTTAAAAATTCTTATTGCAGAATGATAAATAATTGCAATTGATGCCATTAATATTAAAGATCCCACTATCCCACTTGAAAAATATTCGATTTTATCATGACCATAATGATGGTTATCATCCGCAGGAATTGCAGCTATCGTCAAAACCGCTAAGGCTAAAAGAGAAGTTCCTAAATTAATGAAAGTTTCTAAAGCATCGGAGTAAATACCGATAGATCCTGTTAAGAAGTAAGCATAGAATTTTAAAGAAAGGGTAACCAATGAAGCTAGAATGGCAAAGATGGCCATTTTCTGAGTTGCACGCAAGTTTTTAACTCCCTATAAAATCTCTTTTAAACATACTGCTTCAGGCTTTTAAAATCAACCAAGCGGATTACAAATACTTAGCTAGTTGACCTTCATTCTGGATTTTATGTATTTCTGGTCAAACCCTAACATTAAGAGAAATTACCTATGAAAAATGAAATTAATTATTTAAGCCAAGGGCATCAAAAATTTAAAGAAAAATATTTAAATGGTGACGATGACTATTATAAAAACATTTGTGAAAATGGTCAGCACCCTCGATATTTAGTAATAGCTTGTTCGGATTCTCGCGTTGATCCTGCCATTTTATTCAATTGTAAACCAGGTGATTTGTTTGTTATCCGCAATATTGCAAATCTGGTTCCCCCTTTTGAAGATGATCTTAATTTTCATGGCGTAAGTGCTGCTCTTGAATTTGGCGTCTGTGTGTTAAATATCAAACACGTCATTGTGCTTGGCCATAGTCAATGCAGCGGTATTTTAAGTTTAATGACCAATCATCGTAAAAAAAATACGAACTTTATTGATAAATGGGTTGAAATAGCCCTTCCTGCGCGAGATAAAGCGATTCAGGAAAATCCAGATTTAGCGGTGGCAGATCTTGCCAACAATTGTGCTAGACATTCTTTGTTAGGATCCCTTTCCAATTTAAAAACGTTTCCCTGGATAAAAGAGAAAGTAGATAGTAAATCGCTTTTTTTACATGCTTGGTATTATGAATTATCCAGCGGGACTATTATGGCATTTAATGATGAACAAGATAAATTTATGGAGTTAAAATAAATACAATACAAATATTAAGAGACGTTTCACCCCCCTCTGAATTTAAAACTTACGCTGAGCAGCTACGGTCGGAGCACTGGGCTGCTTATTCTGGTACCTTCGATTTCATATATAGCCTAATAAAAATTTCCTATTAATCTCATTCGCTGCGAGGAAGGAGAGCCGAGTAGATGTACAGACAATTATCTAGAAATAGCTATGTATGTTGGCAGATGGCTTCCTTCTTCAAAGCTAAGAAAAATAAAAGGGCGTTCTTTGGATCCATAACGGCATTTTGCACTGTCTGTCTTTGCTTCCACTTTGCAATCTTTTTGGGGGTTGCTCCCATATCTTTGAGAAAGATTTTTTAAAGTCTCTTGACTATTTTGGATGTTAGACAACCTGCCTCTGTCATTCTGGCGCATTCATGTACTACTTTCCCCATAATGCCCCCTAAGCAGCTTGCTCAATACACTTTACACCATCACTCCTTAGGAATAAACATCTAAAACATTCATGGCAAATGTGATAAAAATCATTTAGCAAAATAAGGTGTAAGATCACTATTTCTGCGAAAATTATTTATTGAATTTATTTTATACGGATATTACGGATCTATAATGAATTTATGTGAATTATTTAAAATTTTGCTATCATGTATTATACGATTCGAATTAATATTTATTAAGAGGCCATGAAATGAAAATTAACCATAAGTTTTTTACTGTACTATTTTTAATGCTGTTTTCTTCATTTTCTTCGAATGTCTTTTCACATGAAGAATTTATTGATAAACCTTTGAAGGGTAAAGACTATGTTTATGTCTTTCCTATTAATCATACTAAAAAACCTGCGATCAGTTTATTAGTTGTAGTCCCACGAAATTTTAAAGGGTGGGAAACACACTCTGAAAGATTAGATTTTGTGCCTATCACCGATGTGAATAACCAGATGAGGAGTAAAATGATAACAATTTTCTTTTCTAAAGTACCAAAGGTTTCTGCAAAATCTTTCTTATCTAATTTTTTGGATGTTTTTCCAAAAGAAAGGGGATTTGTGTTATTAGAAATAAAAGATACCAGTAAAAATTTAAATTATGACGTTTCCGAATCTATTATAAAATATATAGACAATGGACGCGAGGAAGTAGTTATGACTCATGCTGTATCAGGCCCATCTGGTATGGCCATAATTCAGTTTACGATTCCCTTAAATAATTCTAAAGAATTAAACAGAACCGTAAAAGAACTTAAAAGTTTCATTAAAGAACGAGTCAAAATTGTAGATCATCATAAAGTTATGAAAAGGTAGCTTTGTCTTTAACTTTTTATAGACAGAGATAAATTTTGCTTGTTGCTCTAGGGATGCCTTGTACGGGTATCCTTTGGGCTTTTTATAACTAAAGTCATTACCATACAACCATTTATTCATGCCGGGCACGCTATAACTAACATCATAAGTGTCTTTGATACAAGCTATTATTTCTTGCGTATTACGCTATGTGTTTTCACTTAACTGTGAAAGAAGCTCACTTGTTTGAGCCTCGTTTAATATACTGGCTGAGGCCCCGCTGGCTATGTTTAATTTGCCATCTAAATAATCATTTTGATGACGGATAACGGTGCTTTTATGAATACGCAGGGCTTGGGCTATCAACATAGAAACAGTCCAGCCTTCCGAACGTAAAAGAACCGCATTTATGCGGTAACATTCTTTCACATCCGCACGTAGTTCTAATGCCGCTTTCTCATCAGCTTTTAAATTAATGTTTTCCATGCCCAATATTTTGATCTCTCTAATAACATAATGCAAACATTTTCATTGATCATGGGTAGATTATGGGGTGGTTTCTGGGTTTAAATTACATTTAATAACCAATGAAATAGGCAGATTAGTAGCCGTGAAAGTGACCCCTGGCAAGAGGTGGATGAATTTCAAGCATAAACAACTTTTTCCAAATCACCTTGACAAAAATTGCTGAAAATTTGTGTTCCAGAATTAATGACAATTTTCAAAACCTAGATTAAGCATTTTGAAGTAGCTTGGGTATATTTCGTAATGTTTAAAATTTGTTTAATAAAGTATATATTTATGGCCTTCTACTTTTTTTGAGCTAACCTAATAGCCCTTTAAAACTAATTAACAAATTATAAAATAGGAGGATTAAAATCCATATTCTAATTTAGTATTCTCATAAGGTTCTTCTGGAATCGTATCAAGGGGGGATTTATTCCAAGAAAAAAATCTCTCTCTTTTATATTGAGAACCACAAAATTCTAGGGTGGGAGTGGGAGAATCTAAGGAAGGCTTTAATGGTAGCTGATGAAAATCGTTATTTAAGAAATCTTTTTTATCTGGGGTAAGAAATATAAATTGCTCATGTGAATCATCTTTATAAATAGTAATTTCATCACTGTAACAATTGTTTTCTAAAATATGACTAAAAATTTCAGACGCTTTATTTTCTAAATTCATTTCACGACATTTCATGCCCAAGGTATACAGCAAATCGGAATAAACCTTTCCATTAAATAAATTATCATTTAAATATTTACTCTCAATCGACAAGGCTTTCTCGAACAATATATTCACCTTTTCTAATAGAAGCTCCGCTGATAAAGAGTGTTTGGATGATAAATGATTTTCAAGCTCTTGATGAAAATCACTTTCTTCATTACTTAAAATTCGATACTGAATATTTTCTTTTAAGGATTCAATTAAATCCATAGGCATTTTAGCAATTTCTTTTAAAAATTTAAATAAGGGCTCTAATTGTTTTTGAGAAAAAAAATGCGGATGAATTTTTAAAAGAATACTATTATTATTGGTGGCCTGCTTTTTATCATTAATAACTTGGATTAGTGATTGAAATGGAAAAGCAAAAGCTTTTTTAAAAGCCCCTTCATTAAAATTATTAATTTCAATGCATATAGTATTGTATAATTTAGTTTGAAAATTTTTATTTTTATTGAGTATTATAACTTGCACCGAATGAAATTTATTGTTATTGATGTATTTCAAAGATTTTCGTGTTAATACTTTTGCTTCACAGCTTAATTCTTCAATTTCTTTCCACATTCCCTTTTCCTTTATCAATAGTTGTCAAGCCATTCATATAAGCTTGTAATACTGAAGGTACCGCAATAGAACCATCAGCCTGTTGGTAATTTTCTATAACTGCAATTAAAGTCCTTCCTACTGCAAGTCCAGAACCATTTACTGTATGCACATATTCGGTTTTATTCGTTTGTAAATTTTTAAAACGCGCTTGCATTCTTCTGGCTTGAAAATCACCAAAATGACTACAAGAAGAAATTTCTCGATATCGATTTTGTCCAGGTAGCCACACTTCTAAATCATAGGTTTTGGTAGAACCAAATCCTACGTCTCCACTACATAAGGCCATTAAGCGATAAGGTAAATCTAATAACTGTAATATCGATTCTGCATGAGCAGTTAATTCCTCATGAGCTTTAAAAGAATCATCAGGACGTACGATTTGGACTAATTCTATTTTTTCAAATTGGTGTTGCCTTAGCATACCCCGTGTATCTTTACCATAAGTACCCGCTTCTGCTCTAAAACAAGGCGTATGCGCCACCCACTTTAAGGGTAATTCTTTTTCTTCTAAAATAGTTTCTCTTACTAAATTGGTTAAAGACACTTCTGCGGTTGGGATTAACCATAAATCTTGATTTTGAATCCCAAATACATCATCTAATAATTTAGGAAATTGGGCGGTACCATATAAACATTGTGTTTTAACTAATAAAGGGGCATACACTTCTTGATACCCATGCTGGGTGGTATGGACATCAAGCATGAACTGAGTTAAAGCTCTTTGTAGATGTGCAATAGAGCCCTTTAAAACCACAAATCTTGAGCCGGATAGCTTTGAAGCGGCTTCAAAATCCATGCCTCCTAAATCCTCTCCTAAGCTTACATGATCTTTAGGATTACAAAAATGTTTAGGTTCCTTGTACTTTTTGATTTCAACATTATCATTTTCACTTGAACCAATAGGCACATCGTTTTGTAAAAGATTGGGAATGTGTATATAGATATTATCAAGCTCAGTTTGTATTTCTTCAAGTTTTAAAGCTAATCTTGCAAGTTTTGCATTAACCTCTTCTACTTCATTGAGCATAAAACTTATATCAACTTGCTTTGATTTAGCTATACCAATATTTTTTGAATACGTATTTCTTTGGTTTTGCAAGTCTTGTAGCTCGTTTTGAACTATTTTTCGATTATTTTCTAAATCATTAATTTTATTAATGTCTAATGTAAAATTTCTAAGCGCACATTTTTCAGCGACCACTTCTAAATTATTACGAACGAATTTTAAATCTAACATAAGAATTCCTTAATATTTTTATTCTTGAATAATATCGATCCCTTTAGGGGGATTAAAGGTGAAAATAGTTTTACTAATCGATTGATTAAGACGGGAGTTATTAAATACAAAAAAGGATAGTTGGCCTAATTGATCTAACAATACTAATTCTTTTAAAGAATTATGATCAAAGCCTATTTTTATCCATTGGAAAGGCGCTTCTTTATTTTTAGGTATTAATTCGAAAATTTTATCTGATAGTTTAAAATGCTTATGTTGGGTTTGAACAGCTCGTATAATAAATTGATTATCTAATTGGTTTACTTCACCACTTAAAAAATAAAGGGGAGTTTGACCCAGATCTTTATCAATTTTTCTAACAATCACTTGTTCTAAATCTTTATCATAATTCCATATTTTTTTACCATCCACCACGATTAATCTTTCATCAGGTTGTAAAACCTGCCATCTAATTAACCCTGGATTTTTAAGATAAACTTTACCATTTAATAAATGAGTGACCTGTCCTTTTTCATTTTCTAAATGTTGATTGAAAGTCGCTTCAAAAGTTTTTATCCCTTTTAATAAATCTTTCAATTGTTCTGAATCATTTACTAAAAGGTTATCCGCGGCATATAAGAATGAACTGGCTAAGAGACAGCCTATAAATAATATAAAATTAATCTTTTTTCGCATTATACTTTCCAAAATGTTTATTGATTCAGCGCTTGGCTAATAACTTCACGAGCCCCATTTGATTGCATAGCGCTTACTACGCCAGATATTTCCATCTCATCAATTAGTCGTGCTGCTCTGTTGTACCCAATTTTAAGGCGACGTTGTAAATTTGAAATCGAGGCCCGTCTTGATTCTATCACAATATTTACAGCTTGATCGTAAAGTTCATCTTGTTCACCCGAATCCGCTCCTCCCCCAAATTCTGAACCTAATTTATCTCCCCCCTCGACAATTTCTTCAATATAATTCGGTTCGCCTAATTTTTTTAAAGCAGCCACAACTTTATGCACTTCATCGTCTGATACAAAAGCCCCATGAATACGGGTAGGAATACCAGTTCCCGGAGCTAAATATAGCATATCACCATGGCCTAATAATTGTTCTGCCCCTTGTTGATCTAGAATGGTTCTTGAATCAATTTTTGAAGAGACTTGAAAAGCAATCCGGGTGGGTATGTTGGCTTTAATCAAGCCGGTAATGACATCCACAGAGGGCCGCTGGGTAGCTAAAATCATATGAATACCCGCAGCCCTCGCTTTTTGGGCAATCCTTGCTATTAATTCTTCTACTTTTTTGCCTACTACCATCATCATATCGGCAAATTCATCGATTATAACCACTATATAAGGTAATTGACTTAAAGGTTCAGAGTTTTGTTCTGATTTTAATTTTAAGGGATTTAATAATTCCTGTCCCTTGTTTTTAGCTTCTATGACTTTTTGATTAAAGCCTAATAAGTTTCTCACCCCCATGGCAGCCATCAATTGATAACGCCGTTCCATTTCTGCTACACACCATTTTAATGCACTTGCTGCATCTTTCATGTCGGTTACAACTGGGGTTAATAAATGAGGTATTCCTTCATAAACCGAAAATTCTAACATTTTAGGATCTATCAAAATTAATCTTACTTCTTCAACCGTGGATTTATAAAGTAGGCTTAAAAGCATAGCATTCACCCCTACTGATTTTCCTGATCCCGTAGTACCGGCCACTAATAAATGAGGCATTTTGGCTAGGTTGACTACCATGGGTTTACCAGCAATATCTTTTCCTAATGCAAGACTTAAAGGACTGTGAGAATCGTGATATTCTTCCGACTCAATAATTTCTCTAAGTTTTACAATTTCTCGAACCGGGTTTGGAATTTCTAAACCCACTAAAGCTTTACCCGGAATAACGTCTACCACCCGCACACGGCTGACCGATAAAGCTCTCGCTAGATCTTTATTAAGACTCAGAATTTTGCTGACCTTTTGTCCAGCTGCTAATTCCATTTCAAATCGGGTAATTACAGGACCTGGTAAAACCGATACCACTTGTACCTCAATACCAAATTCCTGCAGTCTTAACTCTACAATTTTTGATAATTCATCTAAGCGGTTTTTAGAAAGGGTTTGTTGAGGTTTAGTATTCACCTCAGCTTCTTCTAGCAAATCTACCTTTGGTAATTCCGTGCTAGCAACGACTTTATTATCTATGATTTTTTTAGGTTTTATTTTAGGTGGCATAACAGGAGGCGGATTAAGCATCTTGGGAGTAGAAAAATCCTTAGCTAATTTTATTTTGCCATCTGCTAAATTAATTCCCTTAGATATTTTAATTTCCTGCATTTTTACTTTAGCCAAGAAAACTTTGTAAGATCCCATCCAATTTAGAATTTGTGTTATAAATTTTTGTTTTATAAAAAACGAAATGAGATATTCCAATAATTCATTAAGCGTGGAAAATAAAATTAAACTATATCGTCCCGTTTTATCCATTAATTTAAGCCATGATAAACCCGTAGTCAGTGTAATACCGCTTAAAAATAGCGCTAATAATATGAGGGTTGTTCCTAAATAATTACAAACAGGGACTAAATAATGACAAATATAACTTCCTAAAATCCCCCCCGCTCCTTCCGGCACATTAAAAGAAGGTAACTTAAAATGTAGAAAAGCAAGCGCAGATCCGGCCCCGACACTTAAACTGAATCCAAAAATTCTTAATATCCATAAGGGGGTATGGAATAAACCTAATTCAGATCGCTTTTGATAAATACTTATTCCTGCATAGCCAATCATTACAGGAAATAGATAAGCTAAGTAACCAAAAAGGTAAAAGAACATATCAGAAAAATAAGCGCCAGCAAGTCCTGCGGAATTAATAATTTTGCCATGGGTCGAAGTATGAGACCAACCTGGATCTGAGCCGCTATAGGTCGTTAATGCCGTGAATAAAAATATAGAACTCGCTATTAATAGTATAAAAGCCCCTTCATGGATGCGCCGCCACAAAATATGGCTCACAATCGAGTTAGGTTCTTTACGTAATCTATTTTTACGTTTGCGTTTCATGTTGTTTTGCCTTTTTTGCATGGGTTCTCTTTCTAAATATATACTTAATCGCAAACTTAGCATTTAATTGGCTGGATTTTATTTCTTTACAGAGGTATTTAAGTTTGCGTACTATAACGCTTTTAAAAGTATTTTATTAAGCCATTCTGAGGATACCTATGTCAATCAAGCCTTGCAAACTCTTAATCCTAGGCTCAGGTCCTGCGGGTTTCACAGCTGCCCTTTATGCTGCCCGCGCCAATTTAAAACCCCTATTGATTACAGGCTTAGAAAAAGGTGGCCAACTTACCACAACTACCGAAGTTGATAATTGGCCTGGGGATGTCGAAGGGTTAATCGGTCCTGTCTTAATGGAAAGAATGGAAAAGCATGTTAAGCGCTTTGAAACCGAAATCATCTTTGACCATATTCATTCTACCAGCCTTAAGCCTGGGGCATTAGAATTAAAAAGTGATAATGGTATTATCTATAAACCTCAAGCTTTAATTATTGCAACAGGCGCTAGTGCTAAATATTTAGGCTTAGCTTCTGAACAAGCTTTTATGGGACGAGGCGTTTCAGCCTGTGCTACCTGTGATGGATTTTTTTATAAACATAAAACCGTAGCGGTTGTAGGAGGAGGAAATACAGCGGTAGAAGAAGCTTTATATTTATCCAATATTGCCGCACGTGTATATATTATTCATCGGCGAGACAAATTTAGAGCAGAAAAAATCCTAATTGACCGTCTAGTTAAAAAATCCGAAATGGGTAATATCGAGATTATTTGGAACCATGAAGTGGATAATATTATCGGGGATGATACGGGAGTTACTGCCTTACAAATAAAAAATGTCCAAGATAAAAGCTTACAAACTATAAATTTAGAAGGCATATTCATTGCAATAGGACATAAACCCAATACCCAGATTTTTGATTCCCAATTAGAAATGAATAATGGGTATATAAAAATTCAAAGCGGTTCTGAGGGAAATGCTACAGCTACTAATATTCCTGGTGTTTTTGCAGCTGGTGACTGTGCCGATCAAGTTTATCGCCAAGCTATAACTTCTGCAGGAGCCGGATGCATGGCCGCATTAGATGCTGAAAAATATCTAGAAGGTTTAGATAACTAATATCCTTTTAATTTTTAAATCGTTTAGCAATTAAGTTTTTAATATGTTCACGTTCTGAAATAGGATCAATTCTTATAAATACATCTGTTACGCCTTTCCCAGAATATGCATTTACTTTAATCCCCCCATCCACATCCATCTTAAAACGAATATGCCCTGGAGGATATTTATGTCGACAGGCTTCTGAAATACCTAGAACTACTTTTTGAACGCTTTCAAGTTTTTCAATCCATGCAATATTATTTTTTAAATGTTTATCTAAACTGGTGTGTCGTCCTTTCATGGACTTTCCCACATTATAAAAATAATCTTTACTATATTACACAAATTAAAACCTTATAAAGCCATCTAACTATTTAATCTTGAATTTAAAGAAAAAGGGCTAGTTTACCTTAAATTACCCCGCCCTGTTCCTCAAAACTAGTATATAAATAGAAATTCTGGTATCATCCCAAAGTTCAAAACTTAGTTAGTTTTAAGGAATTAAAGTACATGTCCAAAGAAGCCCCTATCGAAATCGAAGGTATTGTTGTAGAAACATTACCGAATACTAATTTCAGAGTAAAACTGGATAATGGTCATATTGTGCTGGCCCATATTTCCGGACGGATGCGAAAAAATTATATAAGAATTTTAATGGGTGATAGAGTCACCGTACAACTTACGCCTTATGATCTTACCAAAGGGCGAATAACTTTCCGCAACCGTGAAACAAAACCTGAAAATCCCACAAGTTAATTAACAATGTTTAAGGTTCTTTTATCGATTGGGCTGTTCCTGTCCCATCTATACTAACCTCAATTTTTCCATCATTAATTTTTACCGACACTCGTCCCCCATTTGATAAGGTTCCGAATAATAATTCGTTAGCTAAAGGCTTTTTAAGGTGCTCTTTGACCAAACGGGCCATGGGACGCGCGCCCATTTGTCTATCATAGCCATTAATAGCCAACCAATCCCGGGCTTTGGCATCAACATCTAATACCACATTTCTATCTTCTAATTTATTTTGAAGTTCTGCGACAAATTTTTCAACAATCAATTCAATGGCTTGAGTATCTAAGGCTTTAAACTGAACAATGGCATCTAAGCGGTTTCTAAATTCTGGAGTAAAACGTTTTTTAAGATTTTTTAAACCATCACTAGTATGATCTTGTTCTGTAAAGCCCATAGATGAGCGATCCATTTCTTCAGCGCCGGCATTGGTTGTTAGCACTAATATGACATGCCTGAAATCAGTTTTACGACCATTGGTATCGGTTAAGGTACCATGGTCCATAACTTGTAATAATAAATTAAATACTTCAGGATGGGCTTTTTCTATTTCATCTAATAATAAAACACAATGGGGTGATTTAGTAATTGCCTCTGTTAATAGTCCCCCTTTATCAAAGCCAACATAACCTGGGGGCGCGCCGATTAATCTAGAAACACTATGGCTTTCCATATATTCGGACATATCAAACCGAATTAATTCAATACCCATTAATTGTGCTAATTGACGAGTTACTTCAGTTTTTCCGACCCCAGTGGGTCCTGCAAATAAAAATGAACCTACCGGTCTTTCTAAATCACCTAATCCCGAACGCCCCATTTTAATAGCATCGGTTAAAATTTCTACCGCTTCATCCTGCCCAAAAATAACTAATTTTAAATCTCTTTCAAGGTTTTTTAATAATTCTTTATCAGAAGAAGAAACCGATTTGCGGGGAATTCTGGCCATTTTGGCAATAATACGTTCAATATCATTTACCCCAATGACTTTTTTCTTTTTATTAACCGGTTGTAACCGTTGATAAGAACCCGCCTCATCTACCACATCAATTGCTTTGTCGGGTAAAAACCTATCTGAAATATATCGACTTGCCATTTCAGCTGCAGCTCTTAATGCTCCATAGGAATATTTTACTTGGTGATGTTGCTCAAATTTTTCTTTTAAACCTTTAAGTATTTCAACGGTTTCATCGACACTCGGCTCTCTTACATCCACTTTTTGAAAACGACGCACTAAAGCTTTATCTTTTTCAAAGATGCCGCGATATTCTTGAAAAGTGGTTGAGCCCATGCATTTTAAATCACCGGATGCAAGCAGTGGTTTAATTAAATTAGAAGCGTCCATCACCCCACCAGATGCAGCCCCTGCTCCAATAATCGTATGGATCTCATCTATAAATAAAATAGAATTTTTTTCTTTTTTAAGATGTTGCAATAAGGCCTTTAATCGCTTTTCAAAATCTCCTCGGTATTTTGTTCCAGCTAATAAAGAGCCTAAATCTAAACTATAAATCACGCTATCCAGCATGGCTTCTGGGACATCCCCTTCTACGATACGTTTTGCAAGCCCTTCGGCAATGGCTGTTTTACCTACCCCTGCTTCCCCCACAAAAAGGGGATTATTTTTTCTACGTCGACATAATATTTGAATAGTTCTGTTAATTTCATCTTTTCGACCAATTAATGGATCTATTTTTCCTATTTTTGCTAATGTATTCAAATTAACGGCATAACTTTCTAAAGGACTTTTAATAGGGCCATCAAGGCTTGAATCTTCATCTAATGAAGGGGGGGTCTCGGCATCTTCTCTATCATCAGGTTTTAAGGTTCCGTGGGAAATATAATTAACCACATCTAAACGGGTTAAATTTTCTTTACGTAAAAAGTATACGGCCTGACTTTCTTGCTCACTAAAAATAGCAGCAAGAACATTTGCTCCCGTTACTTCATCCTTACCAGCTGATTGAACATGAAATACCGCTCTTTGTAAAACCCTTTGGAATCCTAAGGTAGGTTGAGTTTCACGATTTATTTCATGGGGAGGGATAAGAGGAGTGGTTTCCTGAATAAATACTGTTAATTCATTCATCAACATTTGGATATTTACTTCACAACCTTGTAATACATTAATTGCTGAAGCGTTTTCTAATAAAGCAAGTAATAAATGTTCAACAGTCATAAATTCGTGTCGTTTTTCACGTGCTTGTTTAAACGCTAGATTCAAAGTAAGTTCTAATTCCTTACTGAGCATAATCGAATCTCCTCATCCATGTTCCATTTTTAAGCTTCTTGCATGATACTTTTATTGAGAGGTTCATAAAAAAACCCTAGTTATCTTATTTACCATTCAATTTCCTCTTAAACCTTACAAACTTGTGTATATTTTTTAAACCTACTCCCTTCTTTAATCGAATATTCATCTGGTCCATATTCTGATATTAGACAAAATTTAATTTAATGCTCATGGTTTTAAGTGACCTATGAACTAACACTAGGATTTTTTTTAATTTTTTTTTAAAAAGCCTTTAACACTATTGAAGTTATTGACTCACTTTAAAACAAGTGGATATACTCCCAATTGCTTAATCACTGCTTAAGAGATAATGGAAAAAAATATGGCTATCGGAAAAGTAAAATGGTTCAACAACCACAAAGGATATGGCTTTATAAAATTAACTGATGAAGGTGAAGATATTTTTGCTCACTTTTCATGTATCGAAATGGAAGGCTACAAAACCTTAAAAGCAGGCCAACAAGTTTCATTTGAAATAACACCTGGTCCTAAAGGTCTACATGCTATAAACATAAAAGATGCCTCCGCCGATTTTGAAGCTTAAAAAATACTAAAACACTAAAGTTTTTTAAATTAAAGTAATCTAACTATATTTCTAGTGAAAGATATAAGCCTCACATAAAAAAATTTTGGGATAATGGCCAATCCTATAAAGAAGATATCTTAAATTTTTTGGCAGGAGGAAAAGGGCGTTCCCATTATGCCAAAGGACCTTTTACTTACTGAATTGATTCAATAGATCAAATACCCTATAGTTTATTTATGAGTATAAAAGAAAATCCAGACGAAGTTCGACTTAAAATAAAAAAACACTATTATAATAAACGCTTAGGCGCAAAAATATAAGATGCGCTTACTCAATTTTTTTAAAGCGAGATTGAGGGTTTTTCAAAGCAAAATTGATATTTTAGCTGATACATTTTTTATTGATGCATACCTAACTAATTCTAGATCAAAACATGTCTATGAAAAAGCAGGTTTTTCTTATACTGGTAACTTTATAATGGACGGCCAGGAAATATTTGCCGGTCGGGAAAGTTTTTTGATGAAAAAATTTAGAGAAAACAATGAACCAAAATAATATTCATGTACTTAGTCGAGCTCTTGTGAGGGATAATGAATATATATTATTATGCCAAACTCTCGATCTTACAGATAATTTTTATTTTCTGCCTGGAGGACATATCGAGCATGGTGAAAGTGCAAAAAGTGCACTAATCAGAGAGCTAAAAGAAGAAACAGGCTATGACTTTAAGATTAAAAGGTTTTTAGGTTGTCTGGAATATGGCTTTCAGCCAGGTCATAGTAGCATTTGCCATAACCATGAATATAATTTTATTTTCGAAGTTGAAGCTGAAGAATTAAACAGTAAGACCCTCATCCCCAAACTGGAACCTCATATTGAATTAGTTTGGTTGCCTATCTCTCAAGTAGCAACAATTGATTTTAAAGCGGAGCCATTAAAGGAGCTCATTTCTAAATGGCTTAAGGTAAATATGGATCAAGCTTTATATTCAGATATGCAGGCCCTAGAGAAAAAAAACTTATAAATATTCATAAAACTGACAAATATCAAAAATTAATTTTAGCCTATGAGAAAATAAATTCAAGTGAATTTAAACTATTTTCCTAGCGTTATTTTAACTTTCTTAGGGTATATAAGGGAAATAGGAATGGTAAATTAAGGGCTTAAAATCCAATTTTTTACTTCTTTCTCTTTTAAAAATACATATTTGGAACTAATCTTATTGAAGAAACTGATTTATCAGTCAAGTAAGAAAACCTGTTAGATGTATAATAGATATTGAATTTAAAAAATTAAACTATGTTAATTATTCTGACATTTTATTAAGCTTAAGGATTATCATTATGGAAATTAAAGATGTAAATTTAAGTTTCAGACCTTTACAAAAAACCGATTTTATTCATCTTCAAAAATGGCTAAATAAACCGCATTTAAATGCCGAATGGGGTGAGGGGAAAATTTGGATTATACATGAAATTAGGCATAAATATACAACTTATACTAACCAATATAAAATTGTAAATGGTAAATGGTAAATGGTAAATGGTAAATGGTAAATGGTAAATGGTAATAAAAAAATGATTTTTTCATTTATTATCCTTGTCAATGCTGAACCAGTTGGTTTAATCCAGTATTATAATGCCTTAGATTTTGAAAGAGATGGTTATAAATTAGAAAATATT
>JAQGOH010000078.1 GCA_028293705.1 Francisellaceae bacterium
AAATGCTAAATAGCATATGGTTGACGAGGACGAGCGCGGCATATTAATCAGTCGTCGCGTTTTTGAAGATTATTTATTGGCAGGGATGCCTTTAAATAATTACTGAAATTAGCGACGCTATCATATTTTCATTAGCCGGCCCATTTAAAACTTCACCCCTTGGGCTGAATCGAGAACCGTGTAAAGGGCAATCCCAGCTTTTCTCTAAGGCATTCCATTTTAATAAACCCTTCATATGAGAGCAAAGCGCTTTACATTTAAAAAGTTTTCCTTCTTTATCTTTATAATAGGCTGATTTATGTAAACCTTCTTGAATAATAGCAGCTTCATCAGGCGCTAAATCATTAGGATCTTTAAATTTACCAAAGCTTGCCAATTCTGAATAATGCATTAAAACCTTTGCATTGTTTGAAACTAAATCTCTTAAAGGGTTTAAAATAGTACGAGTAGGGGAGTATAATCCCTCCCAATCATTAGGAATTTCATTAATTAAATCAGATATTAATAAAGAACCTACCACTCCATGAGTCAAACCATCTCCCGAATCGCCGGTAATGACATAGACATTCTCATCTTTTTTTCGACGTCCAATAAATGCTAAGTAATCAATTGGTTCTAAAATCTGTCCTGACCATTTATGAGTCACCTCTTTGATTAAAGGAAAAAACTTTCTAGCCCACTCTTCTAAACGTTTAAAAGGAGCTGTTACTTCCTTTTCACACTCGCCAGTTCTATGATCTTCCCCACCTATGATTAATTTATCTTCTTTCTCTCCCGGTTGGATACGAACATAATGATAAGGATCAGACATATCCCAATAGAGCGCTTTTTCGTAGCTATCTTTAGGGATAATAGCTGTAATAACATAAGAGCGATTAGGGATTAATTTAGCAAATAACAAATTTTGAGCATAATTAGGAGAATTAGTGGCCATCACACAATGCTTGGCACTAATCTCAAAACCTTCTTGGGTTCTAATTTTGATAGTATTATTATCTTTAACTTTTACTTCTTTAGCATGCGTATGTTCATAAATTTTTCCACCCAATCGCACAATCGCTTGGGCTAAACCTTTTAAATATTTCATAGGGTGGAATTGTGCTTGATTTGGATAAATTAAGTAAGGGCCTAAAGTATTAGGTTTTAATTGATTCACTTGAATCAACTCAACTCCTTTTAAACCTGCCTCCTCTGCATATTTTTGTTCAAGTTCTAAAAATTTAGTATTTTTTATGGGATGGGCAAATAAATAAGCAGGCACCCTAAGAAAATCACAATCAATATTTTCATTTTTTACGATATTTTCAATTGTGTCGAGCGCTTTCATATGGCTTTCTGCAGCTAACCTTGCCCCTTCTGAACCATGTATATCTTTAATATTTTTGTAATGATCGTCTAATGCACTGGATAAATGTGCGCTGGTTCTTCCTGTTTCGCCACTACCAATTAAACCATCTTCTAATACAATAACTTTATTACCTTTTAGGAGTAATTGATAAGCCGTGCTTAACCCTGCAATACCCCCTCCAACTATACAGACCTCTATTTCAACATCTTTATTCAACGAAGGGTATTGAGAGGTGAGATTTATGGCATCTAACCAAAGGGTACGACTATTACCGGATGAATATTCACTATAACTCATATTATTAATCCATTCATATTTACAGTAAACCAAAATTAAGCATAGGAAAATCCATCTTTAGGAAGGCTTTTGTTCCATCATAATTTCACCAATTTCGGATAATTGTACATTTGACATTAACTTTTGTAATTTTGGAAATAAAGTTTCTTCTTCTTCCTTGATATGGTGCTCTAAATTTTCTCTTAAAACAGTACATTTGGCTATCCAATCTTTATGAGTAACAGGCATTTTAATTATTTCATTTAATAAAAGATCAATCACATGGTGTTCTTGGATAGCTTCCCGGGTCAATGCTTCTAAGTCATTATTCTTGATAGATTCTGGATAAATAAGTTTTTCTTCATTATGGGAGTGATTGCTTACAAGCTCGTAAATCCTTTTTATTAAGGTTTCCCGCTCATCGATAGAGTCTTTATTGGTTTGTTCGAGTTTTTTTAACAATGAGAGGATTTCAACATGTTCTTTCTCTAAAATCTCTATAGCATCCATTTACAATTCCTATAATTCATTAAACTATTATTTTAAATATTCAGCTTATTTAAAATAGCTAGATGTTCTTCGACAATAACAAATTATTAAGAAGTGTACAAATAAGACTATATACATAATTTGTTATTTAACCAAACTAATTCCAATGGCATCTAGCCGTCCTTGTTGTCCTGTTATCGTCGGTATTAATATAGTGTCAATAGTTGAATGTTGTGATAATTGTTTATTGAATTCATATATTCCTTTTGCGCCCGTTTCATGAGAGCCTGGGTTATTAATTTGTTCTGATTTAGGAATTAAATTATCGCTTATGATAAGCGTGCCACTTTGGGATAATTGTAATGCTTGCTGTAAATAAAGAGGGTAATTTTCTTTATCTGCATCAATGAAGATAAGATCAAAAGGACCTTCATCATTTTTTATCATTTTATCTAAAATAAATGCCGCTTTACCACATCGAATATCGATAAAGGATTCCATATGAGCTTTTTGGAAGTTCTTAGATGCGATTTCAACATGTTTTTCAGATAATTCTATACATATAATTTTGGTATCCTTAGTTAAGGATAGGGATTGGGCAATCCAAAGGGTACTGTATCCTCCTAAAGTTCCAATTTCTAATATTTTATTGGGTTTTTTCATCTTTGTTAACATTGAAATGAACTTCCCCACCATAGGAGATATTTGCATAGGAGGCAAATTTTCTGATTGGCATAATTGATTAGTGGAAATTAAAATTTCGCTTTCTTTGGCAAAGAGTTCGGTTATATATTCTTTTATTTCTAAATTTCTTTCGCTCATCAATACACCTTAGTTGAACTCAAAGGATTATAAACTTCGTGTTCCCATAAATTACCCTTTTCGCTTTGGTATAAACGGGGCAAGCGATTATTAAACCCACATAAAATTTCGTAGGGTATGGTTTCACAGAGATTACTTAATTCTTTGATAGTAATCGATTCATTTTGATCATTGCCAATAATCGTAATAATATCGCCCACATAAGCTGAATCATCTCCTATATCGACCATGAACTGATCCATACAAATATTGCCCACTATAGGGTACCGTTTACCATTTAATAGAATTTGAGCCTTATTAGATAAACTTCTTCTAAGCCCGTCTCCATAGCCTAAGGGGATTGTAATAATACGAGTATCCTTGGGGGCAATAAAGGTATGATTATAGCCTAGACCATCTCCTTTTTTGATAATTTTAAAATAAGAGACTTTAGCCTTTATGTTTAAGCAAGGTAATACTTTATTTAAATTGGTGGGGATGTTTTCATTTGGATAATATC
>JAQGOH010000025.1 GCA_028293705.1 Francisellaceae bacterium
CTAAATAGCATACGGTTGACGAGGACGAGCGCGGCATATTAATCAGTCGTCGCGTTTTTGAAGATTATTTATTGGCAGGATGCCTTTAAATAATTACTGAAATTAGCGACGCTATCACCCTTCTTAGCTGCGCCAAACAAAATAAAGTTGACATTAATTTAAATCTTGTCAAGAAATTTGGATTGAATAGAAGGGATTTCAATCCTCAAATTTTAAATAAATTATTAACTGCTGAGCTGACTGACCGTAAAGAATTAAAAGCATTCCATCAGGAAATTTTAAATTTAATTCAAGAGACAACAAAGCTAAATAAGGAATGGCCTGTAAAATATAAAGAAATACAAAATTCTTCTAATGAGTTTTTTATGGAAATATTAGAAGAGTCATTTTCAGCATGTAGTGAGTGGGGTAAACAGTCCTTGGCTAACAAATTAGAATTTGCAAAAGGAGCCAAACAAGAATTCCCCCAATTCAATTACGAAGTGCAATTTAGAAAGGTGTAGTTATGCATTCATGGCATAGCGGCTAACCAAGCGAAGTAAAGTGAAGGGTCAAGGGCGAGTTGAAAGCGTAGCGCACCATGCAAAGCACCCTTGATGCTGCACATAACGAAGCTTACTATTTTAGCGGCACTGAATGTTAATAAAAACTAGGCAGGGCCAAGTAAAGGCATTATCCTCTTTGGTGCAAACCTAAAAGGGGAATAAAATGTCAAAAGACTACCATCACTTGACCCGAGATCAACGATGTCAAATTTCGGCCTTAAAATCAAGCGGTTTTTTTCTATGTGAAATAGCAAAAAAATTAGGCGTCCATGCGTCTACCATTTCTCGTGAATTGAATCGTAATACCAGTGAAGGGAAGTATAATTTTCACGAGGCTGATGTGTTGGCTGCTAATCGCCGCTTTTATGCCAGCAGTCAACCAAAATGCATGAGGCCTAATGTCGTACAAAGAATTGAAACCCACCTTCGAGAACAATGGAGCCCAGAACAAATTTCAGGTCGATTAAAATTAGAGGGTATTTCAGTTAGTCATGAAAGCATTTATCAGCATGTTTGGGCTAACAAGCGTAATAATGGTGATTTATATTGATAGCGTCGCTAATTTCAGTAATTATTTAAAGGCATCCTGCCAATAAATAATCTTCAAAAACGCGACGACTGATTAATATGCCGCGCTCGTCCTCGTCAACCGTATGCTATTTAGTTTTTATATGAAAACGGTTTTCTCAATTGACTTGACGCCACCTATTGGTACCTCAGGCCGTGGCTGCATACCGAATCGAGTTGATATTAAAGAACGTCCAGCTATTGTGGAAACGAAGACAAGAATAGGTGATTGGGAAGGTGATACGATTATTGGCGCTAACCATCAAGGCGTTATTTTGAGTTATGTGGATAGGGCTTCTAAATTTACTATTTTAGCTCAATTGAAAGATAAAACAGCAGCAGGGATTTTAAGCGCAACCAAAGAACGGCTTACCCCATTTTCTAGGTTGGTAAAAATGATTACCTATGATAATGGCAGAGAATTTGCTTCACATAGTTTGATTTCAGAACACTTAAAAGCTAAATGTTATTTTGCCACCCCTTATCATTCTTGGGAACGAGGATTAAATGAACATACTAATGGTTTAGTAAGACAGTATTTTCCTAAATCAAGCAATTTAACTTTGATTTCAGCCGATGAGCTGCAACGGGTAGAAAATTTACTTAACAATCGACCTAGAAAGGTGCTAGGGTATCTCAAACCGAAAGAGATAATGTCAAAAGCGATGAAACCGGCCGAACGAATTGCACTTCGATATTGAAGGGGCCTTCCTTAAAAAAAGTAAAATTGAGCAAAAACTTTTGAAAAGATTTAGGGTTAGATCTGTGTGGGAATTAAATTTTCAATATTATGTACAAATTGAAAAGGTAATTAAACTATATGATATGAGTTTTGAGCCGCTTTCTTCACTGAAAAGGGCTCAACTTGAAAAGGAATATGAGCAAGAAGTTGAAGCTCTTAATAAAATTATTAATACTACACAGGAATTTATTATTGCTATAAAAAAGGATTAAATCCCCTTATAAGATAAATTTAGTTTACCAACCATAAGAAAACTTTTGAAAAAGTAGGTTATTTTACTGGAAGTTAATCCCTCCAAAATTTTGGCTGCTAAACGACTTGACCTGCAGCCCAACCGGAGGACCAGGCCCATTGGAAATTGTAACCACCAAGCCATCCCGTTACATCTAGTACTTCACCAATAAAATATAAACCAGGAATTTTATGAGATTCAAAGGTTTTAGAAGATATTTCATTGCAATCAATACCCCCTAAAGTAACTTCTGCAGTGCGATATCCTTCTGTCCCATTAGGTTTTATAGACCAATTTTTTAAAAATGAAGCTTGTTTTTCTAAGTTTTTATTTGAAAGATCGTGTAGTTTGCTTTTAGCGTCTTTCTCCGGAATCATTGTTTCAATGATTCTTTTGGGTAAAAGTTCACTTAAAATAGTATTTAATTGTTTGTGGGGATTTTCGTGTTTTTGGTGTAAAAGAAATTCTTCGAGGGAAATGTTAGGTAATAAATCAATGGAAATATTTTCATTGGGCTGCCAATAAGAAGAGATTTGTAGAATTGCAGGTCCACTTAATCCTCTATGAGTAAATAATAAACTATCCGAAAAGGTATGCTTAGCATTTTTTACCGAGCATTCGAGTGACACCCCGGGAAGGGGTGAAAGTTTTTCTTTGTCATCTGGTTGCAAAGTAAAGGGGACAAGCCCCGCTCGGGTAGGCCAAACTTTAAGATCAAATTGTTCGGCTATTTTATAACCAAAAGGACTTGCTCCCATGGTTGGGATAGACAGACCACCTGTTGCAATAACTAATGAATGAGATTCATATTCTCCATGGCTAGTTTTTATCTTAAAGTTATCCGAATCCTTTTTTTGTATTTGCAGCACTTCAGTATTCAATTGAATTTTTAAACCAAATTTTTCGCCTAATTGTAATAGCATATTAAGAATATCAGAAGACTTATTATCACAAAAAAGTTGGCCTTTGCTTTTTTCATGAAAAGGAATTTTATGATCTTTTACTAGTTTGATGAAATCCCATTGAGTATAGCGAGTTAGGGCGGACTTACAAAAGTGAGGGTTATGAGAAATGTAGTTTTCTGGTTTAATCGAATAATTGGTAAAATTACATCGCCCACCCCCAGACATTAAAATTTTCTTACCCGGTTTGTTAGCATGATCAAGGATAATAACTTTTTTACCCCGTTTACAGGCTTCTATACCGCAAAGTAGGCCCGCAGCACCCGCCCCTATAATGATGACATCTATTTTATTCATTAAAAAAACTCATTTTAAAAATTCTTAAAGAATAACCTATTAAATTATATGCAATCAAATAAAGCTATTAAATTAACTTTTTTAATTAATAAGTAAATTACACCGTAAAAGTGGCTATACACCCTATATTAAAGGATTAGCATATTAAATTATTTATATATATAATCTTTTTTTAGTGCTTTAAGAGGAAGAGAATTTAAAATGGCTATAGGTCAATATGCTCTCCTATTGTCCCTTATGGGATTATTAATCCCAAAATGTAAGATTTACCCCTACTCTTTTTAGAATAATAATAAGGAATAAAGATGTTTAAACGTATTTCTGCTTATAGTTCTATTCCTGTAGGAATTTGGGCGGTGAGTCTTGCATCTCTTTTAATTTCCATTTCGACGACAATGACATTTAGTCTTTCCCCTATTTACCTTACAGAGGTTCTAGGAATTAGCTTATTTTCTATGGGTTTAATGGAAGGTTTTAGTGAAGGATTATCTCAAATCAGCAAATTATTCTCTGGGATGATAGGGGATTATTGTAAAAAGAAAAAACCAGTGCTTCTTATTGGATTTTTGTTAGCAGCTTTATCGAAACCCTTTTTTATTTTAGCTAATGGCCTATCTTTAGTTATGTTATCTAAAGTTCTAGAAAGGTTAAGCAATGGTATTATCGCATCGCCTCGTGATGCTTATGTAGCCTCCGAAGCATTACCCAATAAAAAAGGGTTAAGTTTAGGATTTATGATGACCATGAAAACCCTTGGGTGCACAATTGGTTCTTGGACAGTAGCCATTTTATTGAAATTTATAGTGGATGATTACCGTCTATTATTATGGTTAGGTTTTATTCCCTGTATGGCAGCAATATATATTTTATATAAATATCTAAAAGAGCCTACTGAAAGTGCTGCAGGAGTCCAAAAAGATAACTCACAAAAAATAAAATTTTCAATAGAAGGTTTTAAGCACTTACCAATGATTTATTGGGGCTTATTAATTATTGCAGTCATTTTTATGTCGGCTCGTATTAGTGATGGATTTTTAATGTTGCGTCTAAAGGAGTTAGGGGCCTCAGCTTCCATGTGTGCCTCTACGATAGGAACTTTTAATATTATTTCAGCCTTATGTTGTTTACCAATTGGCAAATTATCCGATCGTTATAGCCGTACCCATATATTATATTTTGCATTTATAACTTTAATAGGATCTCATTGTTGTTTTATTTTTGCAGACAATTTATGGCTAGGGTTGGGTGGTATTGTATTATGGGGCATGCAAAGAGGAAGTTCACAGCTTTTATTTTCAGCGATTATTGCTGATATCGTACCTAAAAACTTTCTAGGTACGGCAATTGGTTTTTTCTATTTATCTTCAGGTATTGTAGCTTTAGTGGCCGGAGCAGTAGCTGGAAAATTAAGCGGAATTTCCTTACAATCGACCTTCATTTATGGGGCATTTATTGCAACTTTGGCTCTTTTAGGTTTAATTATTCTTAATAAACGATTAAAAAAATTAACTTTATCTACCCCAATAACTGTATGTTAGTTGGGTATTAATTAGTGCCAGTCATTGAAAAAACCAAGTTATTAGAAAAACATCTAGGGTTAGCCGTCCAAGCATGGTTAACTCTTGAGGATTGGGATTGTTTCCCAGAAGCTCAACTACGTAATAGGGGTCCAAGAGCAGATTTAATTGCCGTCAAGTATCCCTATGTTTGGGTTATTGAAACAAAACTTTCTATGTCCTTGCAAGTCATAGAACAAGCTATACGTTGGAAAACTATCGGTGCAATCTTTACATCGATTGCAGTCATCAAACCCCGACGAAAACGTCACCAAAAAAGTTGCTGGTATAGTGAATTTATAGACAGATTATTACGGCAGGAAGGGATTGGATTATTATTAATAGATAAATGGGACTTATCCGTTATCGAAGCAATAGAGCCTAAACTTAACCGTTATAATTATCAACGGAGTCTTAATATTTTAAATAATTTACATGAACAAATGAAAAATTATATTCCTGGTTCAACGGCTAAAGAAGGCTACAGTACACCCGCTAAAAGAGCTTTAAATGATAGCCTAAATTATATAAAAAAAATGAGGTTTTGTTCAATCGACGAATTATTAATAAATGTTAAAACCCATTATAGAATAAGATCTAAAGCTAGAAAATTTCTCCTTCATATCTTAGAGGCTCATCCTTTAATTCAGATACACCAATCAGGTTTCAAAATTCATTTTAGTTATAAAACCGCTGAATAAAAATGTATTTATCCACTTTGAGTGGGTACAGAATTTGAAGGGGAAGAAGAAACAGGAAAAGAAGGGTTTGATATTGTCCCAGAGTCACTTAAATTGGTATGAGAAAATATAATAGGAGCAGGGGTGGCTTCGCTATTAATGATATTGAGGAAATTAATCTGATTTAATTTACTTATAAATTCTAATTTATGTTCAAGGATGAATGAAATAAATGGAGAAAATTTTAAATGTTGAAAACTTTGATGTTTTCGTAAGGCATTTAAAATTTTCTCAATAGACTCTAAAGCAATATATTGCCTATTATAAAGCTTGTCGCTATAAAATTCTTCTATAAATAAGTCTGTAAAGAAGATCAATGGTTTATCAGGGGTGTTTTTTGGTGAGAAATTTTGTATTATGGGAAGTATTAATTCAAAACATTGGTGGCAAATTGCTTGTTTTCGAACAAATTTAGACTTCATTTTATTGCCATCGAATTCAGAAAATCTTAATAGTTTATAAGGCTCGCTTAACTCTTCTAAACTTACAATTTCAAAAGGATTTACAGCTTTAATCTTAACAGTTTCTGGTGCGGAATATTTTGGTAAAATATGGTTAGAATAATATTGGGTTAAAGTTTGGCAAGTAAATTCTCCTCCAAGGCTAAGTAAATAATATTTAATTATGTCAATCAGTAAGTGTGGTAGGTTAATCATATCTTCTGAAAAGATAAAAGCTTCATTTTTTAAATGTGTTTGTATAGCTTTATAAAAGTTATTTAAATCATTGTTAATTAATATATCGGTAAATTCTTTCGAATTCTTAATAAATAATTTGGGAAATGGGCACGATGGTTAATAATGTCATCACCATTTTTATCGTTAATTAAAATTAAAGCATGATATAAATTTTGTTTTTTATTAAGAGATTGAAAAGCGTTTATCATTTGATTAAATTGAGTACAAACGAGGAAGCTTATTTCTTTTCTATCATTTGATGAAAATATTTAGGTGGAGCACACAGGGGATGTTTATAACCTATATTGGCTAATCGGGTAATATGTCCAGGAAAGCATGAAGGATCATCGATTTCGGTAAGATCATTATTATGTCCCCTACGACATTCTGCTATATAAAAAATAAAATCACTTATACGCTCAGTAACGCTTGACTCTTGTATGTTTGTATCTATTGCGGATAAAAAATAATAAACAGCTCGTTCTTTAATGATATAAGTCGCTTGGTGGTAATTTAGGCGATCATCAAGATCTCATACTTCCTCGTCTGCATAAGCCTCTAAATCAGTAAATAAATTGGGCCAATTTAAGGCTGGTGCGTAAGGATCATAGGCACGCCAAGCGATATGTAAACAGTTAGAATTAGAATTTAATTGTGGACGGATAGCTTCTAAATTTTCGTAATTGCCAGCTATTAAAAAAAATTTATTTTTTTCAATAAAATTTAATAGCTGATTTGGTTCGTGATACTCTGAAGTTTTATTTTTAAGGTTTGATTGAATATTTTTTATAATGTTTTCTAAAATAGTTAAGCGTATGTGACCCTCTATATTGTCAATTTCATCTATTGATTTGCTTTTACACTTAGTAAAAATATCTTTAAAATAAGGTTTAATATGATTTTCAAAATTTTGGTTAGCCATACTAAATAAGCTTACATCCAAACTTGACTCTGCATGACTAAGATTATTATAAAGAAGCTTTTTAATGGAAGAATATTTTTTTTTATTTGAATAATATTGAAAGCAAGAAGTTTAGAATCTGAAAATAACAATGCTTCGTTTAGATTTTGAAGTGAATCGTGCCTAAAAAGTAATAGTTTATTCTTTTTAATAATATGTAAGTAATATTTAATAATTTCAGGATCAAGCAGTTTAGCATTTTTTGTCATTAAGAAAAAAATATTGTTTTTTTAATTGAATTTAAGCGTTTTAAGTTTATGTTTATAACTTAAATCATCAAATAAAATTTTAATCAATGTAAAGTTATTTTTTTGAGTCGCAAACCATAAAGGAGAAACGTTAGAGTTATCTGGATGATTTAAAGCCCTAACTCTTTTTTTACCTAAAACATTATTTAGGACGATAATTAATAAATCCCAATCAAGATTTTTATTAACAATTGAAGTCTGAATAATGTATTTTAGATGGCAACCTATAGGCGCTTGATGAACCAAAAATTCATATTGCAATTTTGGAGTGCATTTTTTTAAAAACCACTTAATAATCGAGCCTTGTTGATTAAAGTTTTCAATTTCATTAATAAATGCACTTCGATTATTTAGATCTTGAGCGGTTAATAATTTGAAAATTTCATCTGGATTTTTCCCGGTTAGCAACTGACTAGAGCGTGTCCCTAAAGTTTTAACCATATTAAAATACCCACTAAACTCAGTGCTGACATAAACATAGTACTTGTTTTATCATATCGAGTGGCAATTCTTCGGTATTGTTTAATCTTTGCAAAAA
>JAQGOH010000001.1 GCA_028293705.1 Francisellaceae bacterium
CGCCGGGCCATTCGACATGGCTATCGCTTGAAAATGACTGAGCCTTTTTTTTATAAATTAGTTAAACCCTTAATTGAAGTCATGGGTGAAGCCTACCCTACTTTAATTAACCAGCAAACCGAAATAGAAAAAATTATTAAGGCCGAAGAATTACAATTTTCAAAGACCTTAAGTGATGGTTTAAAGTTATTAGAAAGTGATTTAAAAAAAATGGATACCGGCATTATTTCGGGTGAAACAGTATTTCGTTTGTATGATACCTACGGGTTTCCTGTTGATTTAACCCAAGATATTGCGAGAGAACGTAATTTAACCGTTGATATTCTGTCTTTTGAAAAATATATGCAGGAACAAAAAAAGAGGAGCAAGGAAGCTGGACAATTTTCTATTGATTATAATGAAAGAATCAATATAGAACATATAAGTCAATTTCATGGATACCAGGCTTTAGAGTTAGAGACTCATATTGTAGCTATATTAAAAGAAGATAAACAGCAGCCCTATTTGAGTGAAAATGAAGAAGGGATGATAATTTTATCCAACACCCCATTTTATAGTGAAAGCGGTGGACAAGTCGGAGATCAAGGAATTCTAAGAGACGGTAATAATGAATTTAAGGTGGAAGACACTCAGAAAATAAATAATGCTATTGTACATAAAGGGAAAGTGGTGAAGGGTCGTTTAGTTTTAAATGCCCTAGTGACTGCGAGCGTAGATAAAGAAAAAAGAGCTCAAACGGCCCTTAATCATACCGCTACTCATTTATTACATGCGGCCTTACGCGAGTTATTAGGAAAAACCGTACAGCAAAAGGGATCGTTAGTAGATAGTAAGCACTTAAGATTTGATTTCTCTTATTCACAGGGTTTAACTTTATCCCAATTGCAAATGATTGAAGATAAAGTCAACGAAGAAATTCGGCTTAATTCACCTGTTGATACAGAAGAATTGTCTTTAGATAAAGCACTTGAAAAAGGCGCCATGGCGCTTTTTGGAGAAAAATATACTGATAAAGTTCGCCTTTTGAGTATGGGGGGGGACTTTTCTAAAGAATTATGTGGGGGAACTCATGCTAATTTTACAGGTGAAATTGGATTGTTTAAAATCATTTCTGAGACAGGAGTGAGTGCAGGGATCCGTCGTATAGAAGCTTTGACCGGTCAAGCTGCTCTCCAAATGGCTCAAGAAAATGAATTAAAGCTTTCACAAATCAGTGATTATTTAAAAACGAATAAAGACTCCGTTATTGAAAAATTAGAACTGATTATGAATAAAAATAAAATTCTCGAAAAAGAAAACCAAAAATTAATCATGGAAAATTTATCTAAACAGGACTTTCAGGCAGACATAAAAATAATAAATGGTGTTAAGGTTTTAATTAAGGTTTTTAATGATATAGAAATCATTTATTTAAGAGAAATGGTGGATAGATTTAAAAATCAATTTAAAACAGGGGTTATCATTTTTGCGAGTATTCAGGATAAGAAAATCAGCTTAATTGCAGGGGTAACTGAGGATTGTGTCAATAAAGTCACTGCTAATGAAATCATAAAACAAATTTCAAGCCAAATAGGGGGGCAAGGAGGCGGAAAAGCGTCTTTAGCTCAAGGCGGGGGAGTAGAGTTGCATAATTTAGATGCGGCTTTAGCATCAGTACTTACTTTTTTAGTTAATCACTTATAAATATTATTTAAGAGTCAAATTTATTATGGCCTTATTAGTTCAAAAATTTGGAGGAACCTCGGTTGGTAACCTAGAACTTATCAGTTGGGTGGCCGATAAAATTGTAAAAACCCAATCTCAGGGCCATCAGGTAGTGGTGGTAGTTTCAGCGATGGCGGGGGAGACCAATCGACTCGATGCCCTTGCCCATCAATTAGCCGAAACCCCTTTAGCCCGGGAGCTTGATGTTTTACTTTCTACCGGAGAACAAGTTTGTATCGCCCTTCTAGCGATAGCTTTGCATCAAAGAGGCTGTAAAGCACAATCCTTTACAGCAAGCCAAATACCTATTTTAACTAGTCAAGATTTTAATAAAGCTCGTATAAAAAAAATTGAAACTCAAAAAATTAAGACCTGTCTTCAATTAGGGAAGGTAGCTATCATTGCGGGTTTCCAAGGAGTCGATAAAAATGGCAATATTACAACCCTTGGACGAGGGGGCTCGGATACGACAGCGGTAGCCTTGGCTGCGGCACTAAAAGCGGATGAGTGCCAGATTTACACTGATGTAGAAGGGGTTTATACCACCGATCCGAGAGTGGTACCCTATGCTCGTTTATTAGAACGGATTACTTTTGAAGAAATGCTCGAATTATCAAGCTTAGGGGCTAAGGTATTGCAAATTCGGGCTGTAGAGTTTGCAGGTCGTTTTAATGTTCCCTTAAGGGTTTTATCAACTTTTAAGGAAGGCTTAGGAACTTTAATTTCATATGAGGATAAAGAAGTGGGACCTATTATTTCTGGTATCGCTTTTAGTCGGGAAGAAGCTAAATTTGTGTTAAAAGGGATCCCTGATATCCCTGGTGTAGCTGCACGTATTTTGGAGCCTATTAGTTTGGCACAAATAGAAGTAGATATGATTGTACAAAATATGGCAGAATCAGGGTTCACTGATTTTGCTTTTACTGTCTATCGCAAGGATTTTAATAAGACTTGTAAAATTGTTGAGGAAATTGCTCAGGATTTAAATGCCAGTCAATTATTAAAAGATGATAGAATTGCCAAACTATCCTTAGTGGGTGTTGGCATGAGGTCGCACGCTGGGATTGCCAGTAAAATGTTTAAAGCTTTAGGCGAGGAAGGGATTAATATTCAATTGATTTCTACCTCAGAAATTAAAGTTTCGGTGGTAATGGACGAAAAGTATTTAGAGCTTGGAGTACGAACTCTACATGAAGCTTTTCAATTAGAAAAAGAATATAAAGGACTTAAGGATAATCAAAGTGAATAAAGCGTAAAGAATTTAAATTTAGTAATAGTAATTATATGGAAAGGAGATTGATTAAATGCTTATTTTAACAAGACGTGTTGGAGAAGCTGTAATGGTAGGGGACGAAGTAAGCGTCACCGTGTTAGGGGTTAAGGGTAACCAAGTTCGCTTAGGGGTAAATGCGCCTAAAGAAGTTTCGGTTCATCGAGAAGAAATTTATCAGCGCATTCAGCGCGAAAAATTACAAAAATTAGCCCAATTAGAAGAAGCCATTGAAAATGGTCAAATCATTTCTCAGCATGATGATAATGACTCGGGCAATAAATAAAATTTAATTAAAATCTAGTCTCGGGGTCTAAGTTTATGTTACACTTCTTCCCCAAGACCTAGTTAGAGCTAGGAGAGATGGCCGAGCGGCTGAAGGCGCTCCCCTGCTAAGGGAGTATGGGGCTTTAAATCTCCATCGAGGGTTCGAATCCCTCTCTCTCCGCCAAGTTTTAAAAAAGAGTTAGTTTTAACCTTTTCTTCACTTTATTAATTAGCTATTTTGCTTCCAAAAGTCTTTTCCTTAGATGATTTCTTTCTTACACTTCCATCAAATGCCCGAAGGGTTTTGATGGTATTGAAAATTTATTCAAAAATAATTAATTTTTTTAGGTTTTTTAAGAGGCCTATTTTTAATCGAAATGAAGGGACATTTGAACTTAAGATAAAATAAGGATATCTTCAGGATAATTAAAGTTAAATATCCTTGTTTTAGGATAAAATAGTCATACTTATCCTATAAACTTTAATAATAATATTTATAGGCAATAACAATGAATTAAAGGCAATTACATGACTAGGAAAATATACCTCGAAGATACCTACCAATTTCATTCTGAAGGCTTTATTTTACAAGTAGGAGAAGATGAAAAAGGCATTTTTATTTTACTTGATCAGACGGTGTTTTATCCGCAAGGCGGTGGACAACCCTCTGATCAAGGAGTGATTAAAAATGATTATTTTGAAACCAATATAATTTTAGTGCGCCAAATTAATGATGAAATAAGACATTATTTAACATCGCCATACAATGAAATCTCTACGGGCCTAAAGATTGAGTGCTTGGTTAATCAAAAAAGGAGAATGTTAAACAGTCGTTATCATACTGCAGCTCATTTACTAGGAAATATTGTGGAGAAAATGTATCCAAAATTGAAGGCTATAAAAGGACATTCCTTTCCAAAAGAATCTTTCGTTGAATTCGCCGAGACAAGCACCACTACTTCCTTGCCAAAGGATAACACCTTAAACTTGAATGAAATTGAAATAGCAATTAACGATGCCATAGTTAATAATTACAAAACAAAAATTTTTGAAATTGATCCCATATCTTTTCAGCAGCAATATTATGAACTGCCTTACCGCATTCCCGAAAATAAAAAATTCCGCGTGATGCAAATAGGAGATATGTTGCCTGTTCCTTGTGGCGGTACTCATTTATCTTCAATAAGCACAATAGGAAAATTCTCTATTAATAAAATAAAAGTAAAAAATAATATAGTGCGTATTTCTTATGAGGTCACATGAAATTTATATCCCTGATTGACACCATAACTCAAATCGTCATCACTATTGATGCAAGTTGCCTTTTATTGCGCCTTGAAATCGATGGAGCTTTAAGGCAAACAAGAATTAAACCTTATATGGCCTCTGTGCTTTATGAGCTATTTAATAAACACCCGACCCCACTTTGCTATGAACAAATTATAAAAATTTTAAAAAACCATAATTTAGTTATTTCGGACTTTACCCGAATGCACCGTAAACTATCAGAGATTAGACAATTTCTTCATAAAGTGCATCCAAATTTGGCAGATCTGGTTCTTAACACCAGAGGGCTTGGTTACAGTTTGCCATTACGGTTGAAAAATTTGCATCGAATAGGTAACAAGCAAGTGAATCTCGAGTTTGCAAATAAAAAGATTACCAAATCCATACAAATATTGGAGGGGTTAATCAATCAATCCATCAATATGACTGCGCAGAATAAAGTAATAAAATATTTCCAAGGATATGTAATCCATCGTGATCCAGTAAAACCTATTCTAATAGAGGCTATCTCCACATTTAATGAGTGTCAAAAAACTATTTTACAAGAAATACGGGTGCATGAAGCAGAGTTTATTGGGATTCGCATAAATTACCTCCTTGTGAAACTTAAAACTTATGTAGGGTTAGCACGCATTTCTGAATATCCAATTTCGGAAGAACAATGGCTAGACTGGTTTAAGCAAGAGGTATGGATGCTCTTTGATGAATTAAAGAAACAGATTAGGTTCGCAGAGAGTGATATAGCTCCGCTTTAGAAAAAGCTTAACAAACTCTTTAGATAAAATTTATTTTATAGCTTATAATGGGGATAAAGAACAAAGTTATTAAAAAGAATGATTAGGTGAATATCTCTTAAAATAGTTAAAGAAACTTTTAAATCTGTACAGGAAAAAAAGCTTTAGGTTATGCTAATTCCTCTTTTAAATCTAAGCCTTATAACAGACATTCGAAATGTCCTAACAGAGCGGCCAAGTTATAGGTGTCATCTAGTAACCATTATTTTGAATGCTAATCATCTGAAGTTAATTAGTTTCGAGTTAATTTTAAGCGAAATTATCGGACAATGAAAAAACATAATTTGCTATTATCTAAATACTTACAAAATCTGGGGTGACTCCATTTTCTCCCTCGCAGCAAAAGATTTATTGATATCTCTTTTAGATAAAGCTATGCGAATGGCACATTTTTTTAAATTAAAATTAATTAGAAAAGTTTTGATAAGCTTTGTGCTCTTCCTCAGGTTTATTTTTAAGCACTCCGATGCCATTATTTGACGTGTTATAATAGTGATTACTTATTGAAAATGTGGAAGATGGAAAAGCCGCATGTCGATATTGATTACCTAATAGAATATATTTATTTAATTTATAGTGAAACTCTTTGTTTAACCATTGATATTCATTTTTATCTATTCTTTTTAAAGTGGAAGCATAAGTACTGATTTTGGCATGAATAAACCCTAATGCGGCTTGTTCTACAGGTGAATAGATGCCATGCAAGGGATAAAGATTAAGTTCTAATTTAGCTTGTTTGAGTTGTTCTTTACAAATTTCAAGGGTTAAGATAATGTTCTCTATTTTACCAATCCCAAGTTTAAATAATGGAGAAGTAATCACTTCTAATAATTGAGTTTTCCAAGCTTCTTTATCTTCAATAAAACTTAAAATTTGTAAACCTAAATCTCGGACTTCCTCAATCTTTACCTTATTTATTAATTCAGGATGATGAAAAATAGTATTTCTAAAGTTTTTAGCTGTTTCTTTAGAGAAAGGGCATTGTCCCTGACTATTTTTATAATGTTCCATTAGACGAGCAATGGTACCTAATAAAGCATAACAATAAAGAGAAGAGTCAACTTCTAATGTCTCGATTTGAAGTAATTGTTTCAACAAAGCTTTTTCTTTATTAACCACCATTTTATTAGGTAAATCACTTAAGAGTCCGAGCGTTAAAGCCTTAGGCATTTTAGTATGAAATATGTTTAAGCTCGTAACCTTATCCGTATGCACTTCTAAAAATGGTTTTTTAGTTAAATTTTCTTTTCTGATATTTAAAATAGGTTTTTTTCTTTCTTGCTGCAATTTTAAGGTTTCTCTTTTTTGAAGTAAATTTTTAAATTGTGCTTCTAACCGGTCAAATGCCTGCCATAATTCATTTTCATCTTTTATTGGAAGTGAAAGAGCTTGATTGGATTTTTTAATTGCATGTTGAAGCATTTTATTATTTTTTTCATTAGCTTCTTTAATTTTATCATTTAAGACAGATAGTTCCTTCCTGGCTTGATTAACTGTGTTAATTAAAGTTTGTGCTTTTAAATAAATTTGCTTAATAGACTGCAATTGCTTTCTAGCTTTATTAATATTTCTTGATTGAATATTTTCTTGAATTAAGGGTGCTTTAATATTATAAACTTTTTTAAAATTCTCTTGAAACACAATTAATTGTTCTTCAGAAGTTTCAACTGTTTGCGTTAATCTTTCTAAGATTTCAAGCCATTCTTTAAAGTTGCCCGCTATTTTATTAGGATATTTTAGCAATTTACTTACTATGGCTTGGTATGTTGTCATTATTTTTTGAGTATCGATTAAACTTTCCCTAAAACCCTTAATTATAGGAATTAAATCTAATTCAGATGTTTTATTCATTAACGTCGTCAAATGCAAAAGATCATTTAGAAGCGAAGCGGATTGTTCCTGAAATGCCTTCTCTTGTGCCTTAGTATATCGTTCTTTATTAAAGCTTTCCATTTCAATGGCATGCTTAATTAATAAAGATTGAAAATGGGTGTCGGTGGGATAAAGCATTTTTTTCCAATCCTGAAAAAAATTAATTAATTTTTCAGAGTTAAAAGAAAGAGACTTAATCGTATTAGGTAAATAAAGAGGAAGGTTTGTTAATTTTGTAATTACTAACCGCTCATTCTTAAGCTTAGCTTCTAAAAAAAATAATTCTTTAGCTAAAAAATGATATTTATCTTCTTCGATACCAAGCGGACTGTTGGTAATGGAATTGTAGGCATGTTCGATAAATTGAGCTAATTTACTTTGTGACAAAGCATTTTTTTTTGTTTTATATTCATCGATATAAGGTTTAAGATTAGCTTTTATTTTTCTAAATTTTTGAGGATTTTGAGATTTAAAAGATGAAGCATTTAAAAAGTTAAGGGTGTTTGGTAATAAACTTTTATCTATTTCTAATAAAAGCTTGATGGTCTCATTGCAACCACAGCATGCAGCTACCATTAAAATGGTACTACCCTTGTTATCAGTTTTAAATAAAAGAGTAGGGTCTTTTTCTAATAAAAGTTTAATAGTTTCATTATGGCCATATTGGGCGGCCGTCATTAAAATAGTACCGCCACTATTATCAGTTTTATGTAAAAGAGAACGGTCTTCTTCAAGCAAGAGCTTAATCGTCTCATTGCGACCATAATATGCAGCTACCATTAAAACGGTACGGCCACTGTTATCAGTTTTAAGTAAAAGAGTAGGATCTTTTTCTAACAAAAATTTAATAGTTTCATTATGGCCAAATTGAGCGGCTACCATTAAAACGGTTCGGCCATTGTTATCAGTTTTATGTAAAAGAGTACGGTCATTTTCTAACAAAAATTTAATGGTTTCAGTATAGCCATAATATGCAGCTGCCATAAAAATAGTACGACCTTCGTTACCAGTTTTATTTAAAAGAGTAGAATCATTTTCTAATAAAAGTTTAATAGTTTCAGTATGGCCATTGCATGCGGCTACCATTAACACGGTATCGCCATCATTATCAGTTTTATATAAAAGAGTAGGGTCTTTTTTTAATAAAAATTTAATAGTTTCATTATTACCATATTGAGCGGCCGCCATTAAAATAGTAATGCCATCGTTGTTAGATTTATGTAAAAGATTAAAGTCTGTTTCAAGGAAGAGCTCAATAGCCTCATTGTGGCCATAGCATGCAGCTACGCTTAAAGCAGTACTGCCACTATTCTCAGTTTTATATAAAAGAGTAGGGTCATTTTCTAATAAAAGTTTAATGGTTTCATTATGCCTATATTTGGCAGCTATCATTAAAATAGTTGTGCCATTGTTAAAAGTTTTATTTAAAAGAGTAGGTTCTTTGTCTAATAAAAATTTAATAGTTTCATTATGCCCATATTGGACAGCTGCCATTAATATATTATATCCATTTTTATTAGTTTGTTCTAAAAAAATAGGTTTAGCCTGTAATAAATATTCAAGGACTTCTTTTTTGAGTAAGATCTCTTTTTCAGTATTTTCTTTAGCTTTTTCTACTATGATAAATAATGAATTACAGTATTCTTGATTTTCAAATACTAGTAAGTTTGGGTCCTGTGTTACTAATTTCTTAATAGTATTTAGATCAGATAGCTCTAAAGCTTCAATAAATTGTAATTCAATAAGCATTTGTTTCTTCCCTACCGCAGACTATAATTAGAAAAGGCCTTGAGCATCAGCAAAAAATAATTTTACAACAAGCTAGCTAGTATTTTAAAATAGTAGTCCTAATTTAAGAATATACATTCTGATATTTTGGAAATTATATTTAAGCTAATTAACTTTGTTGACGGATCTATTGACACTTAAGCTAAGATTATGGATAATCACACCTCTTTTGAATTGCGCCCGTAGCTCAGCTGGATAGAGTACCTGGCTACGAACCAGGCGGTCGGGAGTTCGACTCTCTCCGGGCGCACCAGCTTTATAAATGTAGAAAGAAATTAATCCTTCAGTTATTTGCTTATTTACTGCTTAAAATACTCTCTAAGACCCTAATCATTTCAATCCAAAGTTAATTCCCTGTTGTAGTTCACTATTGTATGCTAAGGTTTTAATAATAATTAAGAAAACTTTATTAAGGGGGCATGGATGCACAAAATAATTCAAGGACTTATTGTTATTAGTTTATTAGCCATATCTAATATAAGTTTTTCAGATAACTATTTAAAAGACCGTGGCCAATCTTCTTTTGAGATCCTCGATACCTTACAAAATTTAATCCAAGTGAATATTGATGCCTATCATGCTTACTCTCAATGCATTGAAAACCTAGAGACCAAATCGATAAATCCTAAAATTAAGGAACAATTCTTTAAAATTAGAGAGAAATATAAAAGTAACATTCATATTATTTCGCATGAAATAAATAAATTTGGTCAAAAATCACCAAGCTTTACCGGGGACCTTAAAGGATACGTTTTAAAGTACCATGCCCAAGTAAAAGATTTAAATGATATCAAAGATATTTTGTATGCCATGATAAAGAATGAAATGGTTTCAAGAGATCATCATGTACTTGCTTTAAATAAAGAATTACCAACCCATCTTAAGCAATTTTTAGAAAAAAATATTCAAGCAGAAAATGAACATAAACATTGGTTTGAATATATTTTAATGAATAACCAACTGGATACGTAAATTTAAGATAATAATTTTTTTAGATTACCTATTTCTGATAGGCTTAAAACAAGCCCTAGTTTAGTTCGGCGCCATATAATATCTTCCAAGCTTAGGGCCCATTCATGTTCTTGTAAATAATAGATTTCTTTTGAATATAAATCTCGACTAATCATTTGGCCTAAATCACTTAAAGTGTTTACTCCTTTTAATAATTCATGAATGGATGTGCCATAGGCAGTTGTTAAACGATGCAGTAAATGGATAGGCAAAAAATTGTACTGTTTAAAAATTTCAGCTTGGAATGCTTCGAAGCTTCCAGAGTAATTCCAATCCTGCAAGGTAGACTTGTCTGTATTTTTAAATGGGTGTTCCAAAAAAGTATCTTGCAAAGCGTTAATAGCTTTTTTGGCTAGATTCCTGAAAGTCGTTAATTTCCCGCCTAAAATATTTAGCACAGGCGCTAGTTGATTGTCTTGGTTTAGTTCTAAGAGATATTCACGACTTATTTTGGAAGGCGTATCATTGGGGTTGCCTGCTAAGGCTCTAATCCCTGAAAATTCCCACTCAATTTGATGTTTGCTAATGCTTTGTTTAAAGAAGTGATTAAAGGTGTCTAATAAATATTGACGTTCTACCTCTGTTATTTTAGGCTTTTGTTTTGGTAAGTGCTCAATTTTAAGATCAGTGGTTCCTATTAATAACCACTTTTCAAGATAGGGGATAACAAATATAACTCTTTTATCTTCATTTTGTAAAAGAAGACCTTGGGTTAACTGTGGGTAGTTTTTAATTAAAATATGGCTGCCTTGAATTAAGCTTAAAGGATGCTTTAATGAAATATTTAATTTTTGTTTGGCAAATTCTTCAGCAAATATACCAGTGGCATTAATCAATGCTTTATAGTTATGAGTAAAAATTTTTTTACTCAGCTTATTTTTAAAAGTAATGGTCCAAAACTCTTTTTTTCTTTCTGCTAAGACTAATTCCGTTCGAGTTAGAATTTCTGCTTGGTGAGCACGGGCATCTTTTGCTATGCATACTACCAGGCGAGCATCATCAGTCGTACAATCGTAATAACTAAGCATTTTTTTATATTGAGACAACAAAAAATCATTTTTATAATTTAAATAAGCATGGGATTTATAATTAGTGTTTTTTAAGTCTAAGCAATCATATAGAAATAAACCCAGTCTTACTAAGCAAAAAGGGCGAATAATTTTTGTATGCGGGATTAAAAATTCTTGCCAATGAATAAGATGAGGGGCAAGATTTTGTAAAATTCTTCTCTCTTTAAGTGATTCATGGACTAAGCCGAATTCATACTGCTCAAGATAGCGTAGCCCCCCATGAATCAATTTGGTACTAGCACTAGATGTGTATCCTGCTAAATCATCTGATTCACATAAGGTTACAGAAAGCCCTTGAAGGGCTGCTTCACGAGCAATCCCTACCCCATTAATTCCGCCGCCAATAACTAAAATATCTTTATTCATATAATGATTTTAGTTTATTTTAACAAAAATGATTTTTAAACAAGTCACAATCTTATTATTTTTCAAAGTTTACGTTACAATAAAAAAACTTTTAAGGAAGATGATCATGAAAAAAAAAGAGTGGCTAAGAGTTGGTAGAGGTTTTTTATTTTTTATAATGCTTGTATTAGGTATTGGGGTTGCTTATTTACATGGTGTTGAATACATAGATAAATACTTCCATGAAAATCCTTTTAAAACCCCTTATGAATATATAGTTGGACCTAAAGCGGGTGTTCCAAATGAAACCTTATCTTGCTTAGATAAATTAAGTAAAAGAAAATTAAAGCAAGGTGCTGGGGAAATGAAAAAACATAAGGTCGTCATTGCAGGTATTACTCGTGATAATGCCCCTGAGTTACCCATCGTTATTGATTATATTGAAAAAACTGGCCAACTGTTTAAAGATTATCGTGTCGTATTATTTGAAAATGATTCTCATGACAAAACCAAAGATATTTTAGGTGCATGGAAAAAAAAGAATAATAAAGTAAATATTTTAAGCCACGATTTTAAGAATACCAAAAGGCCTAGCATTGCTTTTTTAGCCACCGCTCGAAATTTTTATATTCAAGAACTGGCCCGTAATTCTGAATATAATGATTTTGATATTTTAATGGTACTTGATTTAGATATGAAGTATGGCTGGGATATGAGGGGGCTTTTTGATAGTTTTAGTCAATTTAAAAATTGGGATATGGTTTGCTCTAATGGGGTTTTTAATAATTTAGGCCGAATGTATGATATGTTCGCTTTTCGAAATGATGAGTTCCCTGAAAAACTAAGCTATCCATATTACTATACTAAAATTGTTCCCAAAGGCCAAAGGCCCTATAAACCCGGCAGCGCCTTAGTCCCTGTACAATCGTGTTTTGGGGGAATTGCTTTTTATAAAAGAGACAAAGTACAAAATTGCCAATATGATTCAATTAAAGAAGATTGCGAACATATTCCTTTTCATGAATGTATACGAAAAAATGGTGGTTCTTTATATATGAATCCGGCTCAAGTGATTCGATATTCCATTTTTGAATAAAAAGTTATTTAATTAACCTATTTTGTTTTAATGTATTTAGTAGGAAAACTTAATGAAGAACTGGACAAATCTTCCATCTCCTCGTATGCTAATTACTATTAGATATAATTAATTGTAAGTAATTTAAACCCACCTATACAGGTAAAAAATAATCAACCATATGACTAAGTTAATAGACTCATTAATTGAAATAAAAGATTTAACCTTTACCCGTAATGAACGATTTATTTTTAAAAAAGTAAATCTAAAAGTACAAGAAGGTAAAATCACTGCCATCATGGGTCCTAGTGGCACAGGTAAAACGACTTTATTAAAAATTATTGGGGGACAAATTACACCCAATGCTGGGACTGTTGAAGTCAATGGCAAAAATATTGCGCAATTAAATCGTCATGAATTATATAAAGCCAGGCGTAGTATGGGAATGTTATTTCAAAGTGGCGCATTATTTTCCGATTTATCTGTTTTTGAAAATGTTGCTTTCCCCATTAGAGAGCATACCAATTTAAATGAGAGCATGATTCAAGATTTAGTATTCATGAAATTAGAAGCGGTAGGGTTAAGGGGTGCTCACGCTTTAATGCCTTCAGAGCTTTCAGGTGGAATGGCAAGGCGTGCGGCATTGGCTCGAGCGATAGCCTTAGACCCTCGTTTAATTATGTTCGATGAGCCTTTTGCAGGACAAGATCCTATTACAATGGGTGTTTTAGTCCAATTAATCAAACGATTAAATCAATCCCTTGGAATGACCACTTTATTAGTGTCACATGACGTCAAAGAAACCGTAAGTATTGCTGATTATATTTATTTGTTAGCAGGGGGGGAGGTAATTGGCTCGGGAACCCCTCAGGAATTAATGAATAGTGAAAACCCATGGGTTAAGCAGTTTATGCATGGTTTACCCGACGGTCCGGTTGCTTATCATTTTCCTGCAATCAATTATCAAGAAGCCTTATTAGGAAAGCGCAATGAAAATAATAATTAATTACTGCCAAAAACTAGGCCAAAAATCTTTCAACTTTTTAGAACATCTTGGTCGAAGTTTTATTTTTTTAGTTCAATCTTTAATTCGTAAACCCGAAGGGCTTGGGGGTTTTAAAAGACTAATCCAACAATTATACTCAGTGGGTGTTTTATCTTTAATTATTATTGTGGTATCGGGTTTATTTATAGGAATGGTCTTATCTTTACAGGGCTATACTATATTAATTAAATTTGGGGCATCACAAGCCCTAGGACAGTTAATCGCCTTAAGCCTTGTCAGAGAGTTAGGGCCTGTTGTTAGTGCTTTATTATTTGCAGGACGAGCAGGCTCTGCTTTAACTGCTGAAATTGGATTAATGAAATCCAGTGAGCAACTATCATCGATGGAGATGATGGGGGTTGATCCTTTAAAAAGAGTCATTGCACCCCGCTTTTGGGCAGGTTTTTATTCTTTACCCTTATTAACTTTAATCTTTATTGCAGTGGCCATCTATGGTGGTTATATAGTAGGGGTTGATTGGTTAGGAGTTGACGGTGGGGCCTTTTGGTCAAATATGCAAGCCGCGGTCGATTTTAAAGATGATGTCATCAATGGTGTTATTAAAAGTATTGTTTTTGGATTTTTTATTATCTGGATAGCTGTTTTTCAAGGTATGGACTGTGTTCCTACTGCAGAAGGGATTGGACGGGCTACCACCCGAACAGTGGTTTATTCTTCATTAGCTATTTTAGGTTTGGATTTTTTTCTAACCGCCGTTATGTTTAGTGGAATTTAATTATGAAAATACGAACGCTCGAAATTAGTGTAGGTTTATTTGTATTATTGGCTATAGGCTCACTCTTAATGCTAGCTTTACAAGTAAGTGGTCTTAACTTTGCTAAGAAAACCGAAGGCTATACACTAAAAGCTGAATTTTCTAATATCGGGGGCCTTAAAGTACGCTCTAAAGTAGCTATAGCAGGTGTGACTATTGGGCGTGTCACCCAAATAGACTTAGATCCTGTGAGTTTTAATGCTTCAGTGGTAATGTCTATTGATAAAAAAGAAAATCATATTCCAGAAGATTCAAGAGCTGCAATTTTAACCGCAGGGCTTTTAGGGGATAATTATATAGGCTTATTTCCTGGGTTTGATAACGATGCTTTTTTAAAAGATGGCAGTAACATTCCCTTAGAAAATACCGATTCCGCTATTGTTTTAGAACAGTTAATTTCTAAATTTGTTTCAGGCCAAGCCAGTAGCAAAAAAAGTAAGTAGGAGTAAATAATGAATAAAGCGATTAAAAGTGTTTTTTTTATAGTCAGTTTGTTTATGGCAAGTCTGGTGCATGCTAATGAACCCAAAGTTTTATTAGAATCGATAACTACTCAAGTTATTGAAAAATTAAAAGTTCATAAAAAAGAAATAAAAAGTAATCCTACAAAAGTTTATGCAATAGTCACTTCTATTATTTTACCTCATGCGGATTTTGATGAAATGTCTCAATGGGTTGCAGGCAGAAATGTGTGGTCCAAAGCTACAGATGCCCAAAAGAAAAGATTTATTTCTGAATTTAAGATTCTTTTAGTTCATACTTATTCGAATGCGCTTTCCTCTTATGATAATCAAGTTATTCAGTTTTTGCCTCAACGTGGCAGTATAGAAAATAAAAAAAGAGTCCAAATTAGCAGTATTATTCGCTCAGATAGTAAAGATCCGATGCGTGTCGATTATAAAATGGTTAATAAAAATGGTGATTGGAAGGTTTACGATATTATTATTGAAGGCGTAAGTTTAATCCAAGGGTACCGCTCACAATTTTCTGAAGATATTAAAAGCAATGGTTTAGAGCCAGTGATTGAAAAGCTTCATACACACAATAATGATATATCGGATTAATAAATGACAGCTCATGCTCCTCAACAGGTCGAACAAGCTGCTTGGAGCAAGAAAAATTCTTTTCTTGCCCTAAGCGGGAACGTTCATTTTGATAATGTTTCAGCTTTATTAAAGCAAGGCCTTTTATTAATTGATGAATTTTCTGATATTAAGATTGATTTAAGTCAAGTCATACAAAGCGATAGCTCAATTCTTGCTTTATTAGTTGCTTTATTAAGAGATGCTACTGAAAAAAATAAAGCTATCCATTTTTATAAAACCCCACACTTTATTAAAGAAATAATTAGTGTGTGTGGGTTAGAGTCTATTTTAAGAGATAATTAATTCTTTCTTTCTAAGAGTATTCCAATGCAAGCCGATATTATTAAAAAATTAATTCAAGAAAAATTAAATGATGCTAACATTTTAATTGAAACCGATGATGATTATCATTTTACTGCGATGGTGGTGAGTGAATTTTTTGTTAATCAAAAGTCATTAGCAAGACAAAGAATGGTTTATGAAGCCCTAACTCCTTATTTAGTCGATGGGAGTTTACATGCTTTATCACTAAAAACTTATACCCCATTAGAATGGCAAAAAAAGTTAAAAAAAGGATAAAAAATGCAAAGATTAGTAATAGATGGGGGCATTCCGTTAAATGGGGAGCTTAAAGTCAGTGGAGCTAAAAATTCAGTACTCCCTATTCTTTCAGGGGTATTATTAGCCAATGATTTAGTGAGTATTAGTAATATTCCACATTTACATGATGTCACAACCATGATGGAATTATTAGGGCATTTAGGCGCTAAATTAATGGTTGATGAACAATTAACTATTGAAGTAGATGCTAAAGATTTAAAAACTTTTATAGCCCCTTATGAATTAGTGCGAACGATGCGTGCTTCCATTTTAGTCTTAGGACCCTTATTGGCACGTTTTCATGAAGCAAAAGTCTCTTTGCCAGGCGGTTGTGCTATTGGGCCTCGCCCAGTCGATTTACATGTCAAAGGCCTACAAGCAATGGGGGCGGATATTGTTATTGAAGATGGCTATATCCATGCAAAAACTAAAGGAAGACTTAAAGGGGCGAGAATCGTTTTTGATACGGTAACGGTTACCGGTACAGAAAATTTAATGATGGCGGCTACTTTAGCAGAAGGAACCACTATTTTAGAGAATGCAGCAAGAGAGCCTGAAGTTCAAGATTTAGCTAATTTTTTAAATACCATTGGCGCAAAGATTTCAGGTGCAGGAACAGATACTATAAGTATCGAAGGGGTGGAACAATTACAGGGCGGAAACTATAGGGTTTTACCGGATAGAATAGAAACGGGGACTTATTTAGTAGCAGCCGCTATCACCGGTGGTTATATAAAAGCTAAAAATACCAATTGGAAATTATTAGAATCTGTTTTACTAAAATTAGAAGAAGCCGGCGCAGAAATAAATACCGGTCTAGATTGGATTACGCTGAATATGAATGGAAAGCGCCCCAAAGCGGTTAATATTAAAACAGCCCCTTATCCTGGCTTTCCCACTGATATGCAAGCTCAATTCACGGCTTTAAATACCATTGCAGAAGGAACCGGTATTGTTACTGAAACCGTATTTGAAAATCGCTTTATGCACATCCAAGAATTATGTCGCATGGGAGCTGATATAACCATAGAAGGTAATACTGCCATTTGTCGTGGTGTTTCTCATTTAAAGGCAGCACCCGTTATGGCAACTGATTTAAGAGCTTCAGCAAGCTTAGTATTAGCAGGACTTGTTGCTCAAGGAAAAACCAGTATTGATAGAATTTATCATATTGATAGAGGATATGAATGCATTGAAGAAAAATTAATGCAATTAGGCGCTAAAATTTGTCGTATTACTGAATTGGCTAAAAAAATAGAAATGGCTTGTTAAATGATGCCTATTTCAGTTCTTCGATTTCGGGCACATCATTTTTTATGTAACCTAAGTTTTAAAGGAAAAGGCTATTCTCCAAGCTTTGTTAAAAACTTTCAAAAAATTCACGATAGTTTAAATTCAGAAAAGGGAGAGCAAATATTAATCGAAGTAACAAAAGGCTTAGATAATATTTGTAAACCCTGCCCTAATCGAGCAGGTAAATTGTGTTCTCAGCAAGCTCAAATAGAATCTTTAGATAATAAACATGCCGAAGTGTTAGAGCTCAAAGAAGGGGATGTTATCAGTTGGGCTTATGCTAAGCATTTATTAAAAAATAAAATGACCTTAGAAAAATTTGAATATGCTTGTAAGGATTGTAATTGGAAAAAGCTAGGATTATGCGAACAATCTTTAATAAAATTGCATAGTTCTTAATTTTCCAATAAAAGGTTCAGAATTCTTTTATTATAAAATTTCTCTTTAGTGTAATAATGATAGTTATTTTTGATGGTTTTTGCTAATGAAAAATATTTACCAATCAATTTTCTTACCTTAACTTTTAAATTTGCCCAAATCTTTCCATAGGATTTAATTCAAGTAAACTAAGTGGAAGGAAAAGCTGATGGCAGTCTGATTTTTCTATTAAACATTTGATGATTAGACTTATCAAAAGCTGCATTATCCATGTCCTTAAATAGGTAGGAGAAAATTTTCTAACGAAAAAATAAATAATATATTACTGCAGGTACCTCTATAACAAAAAGGTGCAATCTTTTTATTTTGTAGCTGTCTTGCGATAAAAACTTTCTCTGATGTGCCATTTTCCGGGTATTTCACTTATATTTTAAGCCTACTTTATAGCCCGCACATATTCTCTTCAGATAAATTTTTCGACCCCTGATGCATCAATATAAATCAATTTAATTGGAACTTAATTTGTAAGATTATTTATAAAATTAACCTGCTTTAATTCATCCCTTTCTTTAAAAAGTTACCGTTTCTAGATTCGGGTGCAAGGTTGCCTCTTGCACTGGTTCTTTTCCGTCAACGCTGAAAAGATGAACGACTAATCTCGGGTATTTGGCAAGCTCCTTTTATAGTTCTGCCCTGTTAACATATTTTATTATTTATTCTTGTAGATCACTTGAATAATTCATGCTGACTCAACTCTACCTAAAATAAAGAGGGTGTCATAATCAATTTGTTACTTTGTAATTAATTAACTATAATTAAAATCTCAACTTTGTTAAAGGAAAAAGAAAAATGACTCTAGGTCAATCTTCCGCTTATAAGGGATTTTCTTTAATTGAATTAATGATAGTGATCGCCATTATTGGAATTTTAGCAGCAGTAGCAATCCCCAATTATCAAAATTATATTAAAAGATCTCAAATGACTGAAGTGATTGGTTTACTTGAAAATTTTAAGAATGAATTGATTCAGCAATATGATGCAACCGGAACATGGCCTTCAACTGTATTAGGATTTCCTCAAGGAAATTCTGCCTTTAATTCCTCTAATGGAGGAACAGCAAATACTCAGATAATAAATTGGATGGCATCGTCCACTAACAATCATGCTACTGTTACAATTAAGGTAACTTCAAATCTTGGTTCTGGATGGCCAAGACTTGTAATTCTCTCTCCCAATACAACTGGAAACTCAGGCACCAGTTATACCATCATATGCGGTTTTTGGGATACCTCATCAGCTAGTGGCTCTAACAATAGTTTAAGTAAGCCATATATGGCGTCCAATTGTACTCGAGAAGATTTAAACACTCTTTACTAAAAGTTAAGATACTAATTGGAAAAAGCTAGGGTTATGCGAACAATCTTTAATTAAATAACATAAATCTTGATTTCGTTATGATTAAGGGATTTTCTTGATTCAATACTTAGTCAGTGCTAATTTAAAGCTTGAAAAAGGATTTAATTCGTTCAGGGAAGGTCGTATGTCGCTTAAATATTTTAGGAAAGTTAAACAAAATTCTTTTATTAAAAAATATTTTTATTATAAAGGCTTTTCTTTAATAGAATTAATGATAGTCATCGCGATTATTGGTATCCTAGCAGCTGTAGCCATTCCAGCCTATCAAAAAAATGTAGTGCGCGCTCAATTAGCGTAGGTCATAGCTTTCGCTGAAAGTTTTAAACCAACGGTAATGAATTATATATACCAGTCGTCATTTAAAATGCGATATGTAGGTGCACAATCCCTCAATA
>JAQGOH010000047.1 GCA_028293705.1 Francisellaceae bacterium
TGTATTTTATACCTGGAAAGATAAATCCCTAGGGCACATTACTAATTTTTTTGTCGATGAGCAAAACCAAGTATTTTTCTTAGATGCTCAAGGTAAACCAGAAACCTGGGTTAGTGCTAATCCTGCAAGAGGATACCGTGAGGAATTATTTTATCTTCAATCTATTCCAGGGCCAGGGTTAAAACCCTTAATTAAAAAAGAATCCATAAAACCGATTGTGAAAACCGAGGATACAGCCTCTCCCTCTCTTTACTTGGAGAATTCGATGTTAATTCAAGAATTAATGAAACTTTTAGATAATAAAGACTTAACTAAAGCAGAGGGTTTCCTAAGTCAACACCCAACACTATTAAATAGTCCTGAGTTTATAAGAGATTGTCTACCAACAACCCCTATCAAAGAATTATTTATTAAAAACCCTAAATTTATAGCTCAGTTATCGAAAGAGGCATTTAATACCGTATTTACAAGCGGAGACTGTATAGGGGAGTCTACCTTGTTGTGGTTAACAATTGCTCTTGAAGGGCGAGCACTACTTAGCAAACCTGAACTTATCAGTAAAATAGAAGCTTATGCCTTAAATGCGGTTATTGCTGAAGGAACACGAAAAGGGGCATCTGCTTTATTTTTCTTGGCATATACCCCTGAAGGTCGAGCTCTCCTTAGTAAACCAGAACTTATCAATAAAATAAAAGTCGAAGCCTTAAATGCGGTTATTGCAGGAGGTCCCTATAAAGGCCAATCTGCTTTATTTGGGTTGGCATGTTTCCCTGAAGGTCGAGCCTTACTTAGTAACTCTGAGCTTATCAATAAAATAAAAGTCGAAGCCTTAAATGCGGTTATTGCTGAAGGAACACGAAAACGGCAATCTGCTTTATTTTGTTTGGCAGGTACTCTTGAAGGTCGAGCATTACTTAGTAAAACTGAATTTATCAATAAAATAGAAGCTCAAGCCTTAAATGCGGTTATTGCTGAAGGACTTAATAAAGGGCAATCTGCTTTATTTTGTTTGGCAGATACCCCTGAAGGGCAAGCACTACTCAGTAAACCTGAGCTTATCAATAAAATAGAGGCTGGTGCCTTAAATGCTCTTATTGCTGAAGGACCCTATAAAAGGCAATCTGCTTTATTTTTCTTAGAAAGGACTCTTGATGGTATGGCTTTACTCGAAAAACTTAATATTATTACTCCCCAATCTTACCCTTTACAGCCCAACAAAGATTTAGCTTCAAGCTTTTATCCTGGTTATCCAACCCAAAATATAAGCCCTCCTCCCTTAAATCCTATGTTTATAAGGCCTCCTACACAAACCTCTTCTTCAAGCTCTTTTCAACCGCATAGAAATTCACCTCCATTAGTTATTCCTGCGCCACAGGGGCCAAATACTATTTGGCCATCCTCTAGTTCTAATAGCACTGTACCTTCAAGCGCTAGTAATCCTCAAAGCATTTCTAGCGAAAATGCTAATTTATTACAAAGGCGAATAGATGATAAGGATGAATTAATTGCGGCATTAAAGGCTCAATTACAAGATAAAGAAAAAGTAATTAAGCTTTTAGAAAATCAAGTGATGGAATTATCATCTAAACGAAAGAAAGATGATGAAGGACCAAATAATAGTGTAAATAAAAAACCACGAATTTAGAAAATGGTAATAAATTGTTATTTAAATTACTAATTTCTCAATTTTATTTGGATGCGAAATCATTAAGATATCTGGTTTTTTATTGGCAAAAATACCATTTTCAAGGGTGCCAGGAATAGAATTTAATTTATTTTCCATCACTTTAGGTTCAAAAAGGCTCCAGTGATGGATTTCTAAAATAATATTACCATTATCCGTTACAAATCCATTTCGATAAACGGGATTCCCTTTGAGTTTAATAATCTCACGGGCAACAAAACTACGAGCAAAAGTTAAAACTTCAATGGCAATAGGGTAGTCCCCTAATACTTTGACTTCTTTAGTACTATCGACTAAGCATATAAATTTTTTACTGGCATATTGTAGGATTTTTTCACGAGTAAGCGCTCCGCCACCGCCTTTGACTAGATTAAAGTCGCGTGTAAAAGCATCTGCGCTATCAAAATAGATGGGTATTTCTAGTACCTCATTAAGGGTCAAAATGGGAATATTGAGGGCTTTAACCTGATTGGTCGTATCTATTGAGCTACAAACAACACCTTCTATTAAATGTTTAATGGAAGCCAAGGCTTTGATGAAATAATGAATGGTACTACCAGAGCCTAATCCTATAATCATTTTTTCAGTTATGAATTCACAAGCTGATGTAGCTAAATTTTGTTTCAAAAGGTCTTGGTTCATTTTTGTTCCGATTAAATTAAAAGAAAAATTCAAAAGATAATGTATATTAATAGTAGTTATTAATTGCATAAAATAATAGACTTTGCTTTAATGCAAATGGAGAGCATGGTTTTTTTTATTGAGGATTATTAGGGTGAGACGTCGTAAACCAGATTTACTTTTAGTTCTAATGACAATATTAGGATTGGGCGTCATGATTACTAGTTTTGGATTTCCAAGATTAGCTAACATGGATGTAGAGGCTAAAAATTTTAATATACCCAGTTTAGAGGCGGAATTTTAATAAGTTAATTAGCTGTAAACTCTCTATACTTTGATTCTGTGATAATTCCTGCCATCGGGATATCCCATGGTTCGTTAGGTAAGCGTAATATTTTCTGAAATTCATAGGCAAGCCCAATTAGTTTGGGGAATTTGATTAAGGGCTTATTCAGAAGAAAAGAAAAGGTGTAATCATAATATCCTTTTCCCATCCCTAAGCGGTTTCCTTTTCCATCAAAAGCTACTAAGGGCATTAAAACTAAATCAAGATCTTGCGATAAAATTTTTTTTCTATCCTTAAGGTCAGGTTCTAGTATTCCAAATTGGTTTTTTTTTAAAGGATCGCCAGGCCTGTATTCTATAAAACACAAATTATTTTTGTTAAGGATGTCTATTTTGGGTAGATAACAATTTTTATTTAATTGATGGGCCAAATTTAATAAAGTTAAACAGTCTACTTCCCCGTTAACTGGATAAAAACCGGCTATATGCTGACTGGAATGAAATATTTCTAAGTTGAAAAACTGGGTTTGGATTTGGGAAGAGATATGGGTAAAAGATGTATTTTTATAGGCTTGTCTTTTTTTTATATAATAGCGCCTTAATATTTTTTTAAGAGTTGAGTTTAAAAACATTTGGGTGTTCTCTCAAAGTATTGCTGCATACCCTTTTTCTTGAACCCTTAAGTTCAAGTGGGAGTAGGGTGTGTTACATCAGGCTTCCCACCTAGAGTGGGCATGCTCAACAGTGACGTCAGGGGTTACTCCCGATCTGATAGTATCGGCTCAAGATGTTAAAGCATACTGACAAATACTCGAGAGAACATAAACTTATAAATTAGCTAAAAGACTTAAGCAAATTCACTAGTGCCTTTATTAATTAAGGCGTTATCAATTTTGTTTTGCAAGTTTTGTAATTTATCACTTAAATGTTGCACATAGTTATCTTTTTGTTGACGATAACTCAAAAGTTCATGCGCAATGTTTAAAGCAGCCATCACCGCAATACGTTCCGTACCAATCACCTTTCCAGTATTTCGTATTTCTCGCATCTGATTGTCTAGGTATTGTGCGGCATCGAAAAGTTGAGCTTCACTGCCTTTAGGACATGCTACTTGAAATTCTTTACTTAAAATTTTGACAGAGACACCCGGTGGTTGCGTAATCACGATTTGATCTCACTTACATTTAAAAATATACAAAATCCAATGTATAGAAAATGTCTACTACTTTAACAATATAGAACGACTTTGTTTTTCGGTCAATCACGGCTCATAATAGAATAAGTTTATATTGAATTAATGATTAGTAACTAACTTATTTAAATGTATGGCAGGGAGTTTTTATGAAGGATTTTCCTAAACAGGAATATTTATCAAGACGAGAAAATTTATTCAAACTTTTAGAAATCAATAGTTTAGCTTTAATACTAGGCCAGCAAACCATTTATAGAAATAATGATGCCTCTTTTCCTTTTCGGCAAAATAGTGATTTTTATTATCTTACTGGCTTTAATGAACCCAATGCCGCATTAGTATTATTAAAAACCCCTCACGAACAAAAAACTATTTTTTTTAATGAAAGTAATGAAGCATTAAATCTTATATGGGAGGGAGCTAAGTTAGGACAGGAAAAAGCAATAACTGATTTAGGGATGAATGAGGCTTATGACATCACTACCCTTGAAGATTGGCTATTGGAACATTTATTTTTTAATAACTATTTTTACTATAGTTTTAAAGATTCAAAAATGGATAGCTACATTTTAGGCTTAATACAAAAAGAAAATTTAAAAGGTCATCGACTCGGTTTTATTCCTAATATTGTCCCCCTACTTCCTCTAATTCATGAATTAAGGATTATTAAAACCCCTTATGAAATTAATTTAATGCGTGAAGCGGTGACTATCAGTACTAAGGCTCATATCAAATTAATGCAATCTTGTAAACCTTCTCTGATGGAGTATGAATTAGAAGCAGAGTTCGCTTATCAATCTCATAAAAGGGGGGGCAGAGCTTTAGCTTATACCACCATTGTTGGGGGCGGAGAGAATGCCTGTATATTACATTACATTCATAATAATGAAGCATTAAAATCAGGAGATCTGGTATTAATTGATGCGGGTTGCGAATATGAATTATATGCCTCAGATATTACCCGCACGATTCCTGTGGATGGTAAATTCACGCAGGAACAAAAAATTATTTATAATATAGTTTTAAAAGCGCAAGAAGCCGCAATTCAAATCATCAAACCGGGTATTCAATGGAATAAAATACAAGATACGATTTTAAAAGTCATGGTTAAGGAACTGGTTTCCCAGAATTTAATTAAAGGCCAAGTAGATGAAATTATAGCTAAAAAATCCTATTTGAGTTTTTATATGCATGGAAGTGGTCATTGGTTAGGTTTAGATGTTCACGATTGTGGTTCCTATCAAATAGAAGGTAAATCAAGATCTCTTGAACCAGGAATGGTCCTCACTATTGAACCGGGGATTTATATTAATCAAAATAATACTGATTTCGATCTAAAGTTTAGAGGAATCGGAATACGTATCGAAGACGATATACTAGTAACCAAGCAAGGATATGAAATATTAAGCGCAGACTTGCCTAAGCGGATTAATGAGATAGAACATATCATGCAGAGTCATTTATAGCATGTTTGACATTGTTATTGTTGGGGGAGGAATGGTGGGTGGGAGCTTAGCGCTTGCGCTTAAACATTTACCACTTAAAATATTAGTAATCGATAAGGCTGAGGCTTTAACAACTATTCAAGAAGTGGATAATCGCGCCATTGCAGTCAATAAACAAAGTATGCATTTTTACGAACAAATAAATATTTTATCTAAGCTTGAAGCCCGTGCTTATCCCATAAAAAAAATACATATTTCCAAAAAAGGGATGTTGGGTCGGCTACAGTTAAATGCTTCAGATTTTAAAACTTCAAAATTAGGCTTAGTTATCTCCGCGGATTATTTAAATTATACTCTGCAGCAATCCATTGATAATATTGCTTATGAGACGGCACTTAAAGATTTTAAATGGTGTGATAATTATTGGAAATTATCCCTTGTGAAAAATAATAAAGAAGAGGAAATTTCAACCAAATTATTAATTGGTGCAGATGGCAGTGATTCTTTTATAAGACGACAATTAAATATCGAAGTGCAATCACATGATTATGGCCAAAAGGCGATGATTTCTCATGTTGAACTAATCAACCCGCATCAGGATATTGCTTATGAAATATTCCTGGAATCAGGAAATATTGCTTTATTACCTATTTCACCTAAGGAATATAAATGTATTTGGATAACCCGTGTGTCAGATGCAAATCAATTAGAATTATTGTCAAATATTGACTATGGTTTAGCCTTACAAAAAGTGCTAAGGAAACGATTTGGCATAATTAGAGTGAAAAATAAAAGATATACCTATCCCTTACAAATGAAGGTGGCAGAAAGATTTTATAATCAACAATTATTATTAATTGGAAACGCTGCGGTTTCTTTACATCCTATTGCTGCCCAAGGATTAAATTTAGCCTTAAAAGATATAGCATTAGTAAGTAGCTTAATTCAAGAATTAGTTCAACTTAATAAACCCTTAGAGGATATTGCTTGGTTACAGCGATATGCTGAAAAAAGCTTTTCTTATCACCATCTTATCCAAACGGGCACTCATCAAATACACCAATGGTTTGCAACTGAAAACCATACAAAAAAATTATTAACCCAAATAGCGCTACCTTTTTTTGATAATATGCCATTTATTAAACAAACCATTTTTAAATGGGGTAGTGGGGCTAGACTTTTTTAAAAGTGAAAGAATATGTATGACATTATAATTTTAGGTGCCGGGATTAATGGTTTAGTAGCCAGTTTATTATTTGCTGAAGCAGGATTTAGCGTCTGTATCATTGATGTTCAAGGTAATCCAGTTGATTCCCTCTTACAAGATAATAAAAGCTTACGTTGTAGCGCAATTAATTATGCTTCGAAAAAGATTCTAGAGAAATTAGCCATTGATCTCAAAAATTTAACAGCCACTCCTTACCATTCAATGGAAATATGGGAGGAATTAGGTTATGGAAAAATTACTTTTAAAGCAGAAGATTATCCTGTCCCCTATTTAGGAAAAATTATTGAAAATGATTTATTGCAAAAGGCTTTAATTAAAAAACTAAGCGCTTACTCAGAGGTAACCCAGCTTTGGAATACTGCACCGATGCAATTTCAAAACCATGAACATTATGTCAGTTTACATCTTGAAAATAATCATAATGTCAATGGTTTGTTAATTGTAGGTGCTGATGGGGCTAATTCGTGGCTCGCAAAAACATTAAATATTCCTTTAAAAAAATACCTTTATAATCAGAATGCGCTAGTGACTACGGTCATCCATGAGCAATCGCATTTGAATACAGCCTATCAAAGATTTAATTCAGAAGGACCGCTTGCTTTTTTGCCCTTAAATAAACCTCATCAAAGTTCCATAGTATGGACGCACCCTTCTTATCAAAGTAAAGATATTCTCTCTTATTCTGAGAACCGTTTAGGAGAAAAATTAGGGCTTAATATTGATTATAAATTAGGCAAGGTGCAAGTTATTCAAGAATCTCGAATTTTTCCTTTATTTAGTCAATCTTTAAACCATTATATTATTCCCAATGTCGCTTTTATAGGAGATAGTGCCCATGTCATTCATCCACTAGCAGGGCAAGGATTGAATCTTGGCATAATGGATGCTGCTATTTTAGTTCAGACTATGCAGGGGGCATTTTTGAAGGGTAAAAAAATAAATAATTATATGGCTTTACGGTCTTATGAGCGGCGCCGAAAAACCAGCGGTGAACGTATGCTTTTTATGGTCGATAAATTAAATACTCTTTTCAATTTTAAAAATGAAGGAATGGTTATCGCTAGAAGTTTTATGATGAATCGGGTACAAAGCACTTTATTTTTTAAAAAAATGCTGATGGATTATGCTTTGGGCTTTAAAGAGGATTTAGCTTTAATGTCAAAAGAATTTGATTAGTAGCTTAACTTTCTTCTTTTAATGATTTTCACAATCGATTACTCTATAGGCTATTAAATTAGCCATAGGTAAATGAAATCCATGAAAAATATTCCTACTGAGTTACTGTATTCACCCCATCATGAATGGATTAGAGAAGATGATTTAAAAAAAGATGAGGTTTTTATAGGTCTTTCTTTAGCCAAAGAGCTTAAAATGGGCGAAATATTATCGATAGAGCTACCTGAGGTAGGTACAAAACTTAACGCAGGGGATGAAGTAGGAAGCATCGAATCCGTTAAAGCGGCGATGGATATCTATAGCCCCTTGTCTGGCACGATAATCGCTATTAATGAAGATTTACTTGAGGCTCCCACTTTAATTAATAAAGATCCCTATGGGGATGGCTGGCTTTATAAAATTAAAATGGTTGATATTCAAGAATTTTCTGAATTAATGGATGCCAAGGCTTATAAAAATTACCTGAGAGAAGAAGAGGAAGAAGACGAATAGTTAAATAGAAAAAAAAAGATTAGTTGTAGGTTAATAAAAAATTATAAACCTTAATATAATTGCATTACTATTAAAGGTATGTGTTTTAGAATTAAATAAAGTTAATAAACTAAATCTTATTAGAAGGTAATAGGTGAGAAAGTGATAGACTCAAATGGTTTTCGACCTAATATCGGAATCATTCTGGCTAATAAAGAGGGTAAATTATTTTGGGCTAAACGGATCGGGCAAGAGGCTTGGCAATTTCCTCAAGGAGGAGCCCATGATAATGAAGAACCTATTGATACTCTTTATCGAGAATTATATGAAGAAGTGGGTTTAAAAGAACAAGATGTAAAAATTTTAGGTCGAACACGCCATTGGCTAAGGTACCGTATTCCCACTCGCTTTATTCGTAACACCGAACCGGTTTGTATAGGTCAAAAACAATTATGGTTTTTGTTACAATTACAATCGGATGTAAGTCAAATTCAGCTATCCTTAACTGCAAAACCAGAATTCGATGGGTGGGAATGGGTAAATTACTGGTATCCCTTACATCAAGTGGTTAACTTTAAAAGGGAAGTTTATCGTAAAGCTTTAAAGGAACTTCTTCCTTTTCTGCAAAAAACACAAGTTACTCGCTTTAGAGGAAATTTATTAAACCATTTATTGGAAAGCCGAAATATATAGTATTCAACATATCTTAAAGGAATTTGATATAAAATGATAATCAGCTTAGTTTTTAATGGAATATTCTTTTTAACCATCCTAATAATCAGCTATCAATTAATAAAAATTAATAGAACGATTTTGAATGATATTCAATTAAATGATCTCATTCAAAAAAATAGAAATTCAAGTGAGATAGATCCACTTACTCATCTTTATAATCGAAAAGCCTGTATTGAAAAATTAAAAGCCATTATTAAAGAGTGTGAGGCTTCCCAAGAAAAATTTACAATTTTTTATTTAAATATCGATAATTTTAAAAACATTAATAATGGCTTGGGTTACGAGATGGGCGATCGTTTATTAAAATCGATAGCTTTACGGCTTTTAGATGTTTTTAATAAAAAAGAAAATTTTATAGCAAGGGTTGGTGATGATGAATTTTGTATAATTCTAAAAAATATTCAAGAACAAAATACCATTACGCAATTTGCATCAGAATTGTTAAATCATTTTTCTAATCCTTTTCATTGCGATACGCAGCAGGTCTTAATTACTCTCTCTATCGGTATTAGTGCTTATCCCAATGATAGCAAAGAGACTTATACTTTATTAAATTATGCTGATATGGCAATGAAAAATTCTAAAGAAGTAGGACGCAACACCTATAGCTATTACAATAAAGAATCAAATGAAAGATCTCTTCAGCTAAATAAATTGGAACAAGATCTACGTAAAGCATTAGAAAAAAATGAATTAATCATTAACTATCAGCCTAAAATAGACATTGAAACCGGTCATATTATTGGTGCAGAAGCTTTGGTAAGATGGGCGCATCCGACTCTGGGTTTAATTAGTCCTGATGAATTTATTCCTTTAGCTGAACAAACCGGCTTAATTGTTCCAATTGGTAATTGGGTTATTAAAGAATCTTGCCGACAATTAGCTTCATGGCAGAAATCAGGTTTAACCCCTCCTTTGTGTCCTATTCATCTTTGTATCGCCATAAATTTATCAGCCTATCAATTTAAAACAGGAGATGTAGCAAGTCTTATAGCATTGATAATATGGGAAACGGGTTTAGATGCTAGCATGCTGGAAATAGAATTAACCGAAAGCCTAATTATGGAAAACCCCGAAAAAATAAAATTAATGTTGAGAGTCTTAAAAAGTATGGGCATGCAAATTTCTATCGATGATTTTGGTACAGGTTATTCCTCCTTAAGCCATTTACGACAATTTCCCATCAACTCTTTAAAAATTGATAAATCCTTTATTCAAGATATAACGCTTAAATCGGATGCTTCTATTATTGTAACCAGTATTATTTCTATGGCTAAAAAACTCGGGTTGAAAATCATAGCCGAAGGGGTTGAAACCGAAGCTCAGCTTGCTTTCTTAAAAAAAGAAGGTTGTGATGTTATGCAAGGTTTTTTATTTAGCGAGGGAGTAGAAGCAGAACAATTTGTTGAGTTATTAAAACAAGATAGAAAAAATATGGGATACTAAGCCCTCACAAGATAAATAAGTTGAAAACATATGTTAACAGTCCCGATTTTTAATCCTATTGCTATCCAAGTAGGCCCTCTAAAGATTTATTGGTATGGGCTCATGTATTTACTGGGTTTTATGCTAGCTTATTATCATTCCCTTTGGCGGGTGCGTAAACTGCATTTTACATGGACAAAAGATGAGGTAATTGACTTAATTTTTTATGGGGCATTAGGTGTAATTATTGGGGGACGCCTCGGGTATCTTTTTTATAATTGGGAATATTTTTTAGAAAGTCCGATTGCTCTATTATATTTTTGGGAACCTGGTCGCTCCTTTCATGGAGGGCTGTTAGGGGTCGGAGTATCCTTATTCTTTTTTTCTAAAATACACCATAAATCTTTTCTAGAAACAACCGACTTTATTATCCCTAGTATTCCTATTGGCCTTTTTTTAGGAAGAATTGGTAATTTTATTAATAATGAACTGATTGGCAGAGTAACTGATTTGCCTTGGGGAATGGTTTTTCCCTCGATAGATGATTACCCCAGACATCCTTCCCAACTCTATGAGGCTTTATTAGAAGGTGTTGTTTTATTTGTCCTCTTAAATTATAGAGCTAGTGAGTCTTATCAAAAAACTAAGTCGACTGGCCTTTTTTTAATATACTACGGTTTAGTTAGGTTTATTATAGAGTTCTTTAGGGAACCTGATAGTCATCTTGGTTTTATTGCTTTTAATTGGCTTACCATGGGACAATTACTATCAATACCAATGATTATCATCGGATTATTAGTAATGAGGATAAAAAATGCAAGAATACCTTAATTTAATGCGAGCTGTGCGCGATAAAGGAACCCGAAAAAACGATCGTACTAAAACGGGAATTATAAGTCTTTTTGGACACCAATCTCGATATGATTTAAACCAATCTTTTCCTTTATTAACCACCAAAAAAGTTCATTTGAAATCCATCATTCACGAACTGCTGTGGTTTATCAAAGGAGAAACAAATATAAAAAGCCTTAATGAAGTAGGTGTTAGCATTTGGGATGAGTGGGCCGATGAAAATGGAGAATTAGGATCTATTTATGGCAAGCAATGGCGTGCTTGGCCTACTGCCTCGGGACAAACGATTGATCAGTTATCGCAAGTTATTCAAGAAATTAAGTCAAATCCTGATTCTAGACGATTGATTATCAATGCGTGGAATGTTGGAGAACTTGATAAAATGGCTTTGCCACCTTGTCATGCTTTATTTCAATTTTATGTTGCCAATGGCATCTTATCTTGCCAATTATACCAAAGAAGTGCAGATATATTTTTAGGCGTCCCTTTTAATATAGCCTCTTATGCTCTGCTAACGCTTATGGTTGCTCAAGTGACAAATCTTAAACCAGGCGAATTTATTCATACCTTAGGAGATGCTCATATTTATTTGAATCATTTAGAGCAAGTAGAAGAGCAGCTCAGTCGTAAGCCTTATCCTTTACCTATTATGCACTTAAATCCAAATGTTAAATCAATTTTTGATTTTAAATACGAAGACTTTAAGCTAATAAATTACCAGTCTCATCCTCGAATAGTAGCGCCCATCGCCATTTAGGACAAAAATCATGAAAGTTTCACTCATTGTAGCTATGAGCGAAAATGCGGTCATTGGTAAAGATAATAAATTACTCTGGCATATACCAGAAGATCTAAAGCATTTTAAAAAATTGACTCTTAATAAAGCGATTATAATGGGTAGGAAAACCTTTCAATCGATTGGGCGCCCCTTACCTAAACGATTAAATATTGTTTTAACTAAAGACCTAACTTTTACGCAAGAAGGTATTCAGATTGTTCATTCTCTCTCTGAGGCTTTAAAAGTAGCCACTTCATATAACAATGAAGAGATTATGGTTATTGGGGGAGAAGCTATTTATCAAGCCTTTTTACCTATGGCAGATACTATTTATCGCACCTTGGTTCATGAATATTTTGAAGGGGATGTGCGCTTTCCTGCTTTAAATCTTGAAGAATGGGATATTAAAGAATTAGAAAGCCATGTAAAGTATAGTTTTCAACAATTGTCACGCAAGGAGAAGCTAGATGCTGTTAATTACTGAGTTATGTGACCCTATCAATAAATTACTCCAAAGATATATAGATGGCGGTGTACAGTTTCTTGAAAATGAAGAAGTCAAAACGGAAAAAATAAAAATTGTGACTGGTTGTTTAGAAAGCATCAAAGCCATTCAAGGAAATAAAAATTTTTCTAGCGATGAAATCTTTTTAAGAATAAGTGCACAATTAAAAAAATCGCTCAATGATATTAAAGATTTAGATGTGAAAATAGGTAATTCTGAAACTTGTTTACAATTATGCCAAGATTTATTAAACAAAATACAACACACTATAAAAATTATAAACGTGGCTGAGCCCACTAATAAGGAAACAGCATGGTATTTATTTTATAAAGAATTATGTAAATATTTAACAGAAGTTGAGCAAAAGATAATAACGCAACATTTAACCATTAGTCCTGTAGAAAAGTTTAATAAAGGAATCTTTGGAGCAGTAGCATCAGCTTATAATTATTTTTTAAATCAGGATTATAATTCCAAAGAATTTAAAACTGCCCGTGAGCGGTTAGATATGATTGTTCTCAAACAGCTTAAATGTGCTTATAAACTAATGAAATTAATCAAAAATGATAAAGAATTAGAATATCAAATAATTATTAATGCAATTGATGGTATTGCTACAGAGATTGAAAGTCAAATTGAATCAATCGATTTAAAAGAATTATTACAAGATCTCAAATTTAAGATTAATAACTTATCTATTTATAATAAAACATTTCATAATGAATACAAAAAAGGAATCATTTTAGATTGTGATTTAGCTTCTACCGAGGTTCACAAATTATTGGGTCAATCTGAAAATTTTCATTTTGAATCGCTTCCAATAGAAAAGAATGAAAAAGTTGGAACTAAAACGGTTCAATCTTCCCCTTTTGAAGACGAAGCTTTACAAGAAGAACAAGAAATGAAAGCAAATGAAAATAATGCTTTAATTGAAAATGAAGGCTCTTATTCATCCTCATATGTGAATCAACAATTGAAAAAAATTAATGATTCTTTACTCAATCCAGACGTCCAAAAAACTAATTCACTTATAAATAAGCAATTGAAACCTGATAATAATAAAAAATTAGTTAATGAGCATTCTCCTAAAGCCCCCGTGTCAAAAATTTCAGAAGGGTCTACTCTCCGCAGAGTTGTCAATAAAATTAAATGAAAGGTATTAAAAGCCGCTTATTAGGATATTTAGCATTTCTCATAAGCATATGCATAAAAAAAACACTTCGTGTGAAGTGGGTGGCACATAGCTTGTATAATTCAAAAGAGCCTTATTTATTTTGTTTTTGGCACGGGAAACAATTTTTACCCGTGTTAGAGCTTATTAATCATCAAACCTTAAGGGCTGTATTAGTCAGTCCTTCTAAGGATGGTGAAATTTTAAGTACTTGGCTTAAACAATTAAATTATAAAGTGATTAGAGGCTCATCTCGGAATAAAAATATTGCCAGTCTTAAAAAGATGATTAGCTTTTTGAAAAATGGATATTCCTTAGGATTTGGAATAGACGGCCCTGTGGGGCCTATCTATAAAGTAAAGCCTGGAATGACGTTTATGGCTCAACGCTTAAATATCAAGATAATTCCAGTTGGTACCTATTTTGAAAAAAAATGGGTTTTTAATAAGGCATGGGATAAATATGAGATACCCAAGCCATTTTCAAAAGCAGTTATTTATATAGGTAAGCCTATTAAAATATTGCCCCAGCAAAATTTAGATGAGGCAAATCTTTTTTTAGAGCAAAAAATTCAAGAAGCAGAAGCTATTGCTTTTAATGCTTGTTCATAATTTGGTTCTTGGCTTATTTCATTTACCAGTTCTATATAATTTATTTTACCATCTTGCCCTATGAGGATAACTGTTCTGGCTAAAAGACCTTTAAGGGGGGCATCTACTATGGTTAATCCATAAGATTGCCCGAATTCTGGATGTCTAAAAACTGAACCCGTAATAACCTTATCAAGATTTTGCGTACTGCAAAATCTATCATGAGCAAAAGGCAGATCCTGAGAAATACACAAAAAAGTGGTATTAGGTAGCTCCTTAGCATGAGCATTAAATTCTTTTACTGAACGTGAACAAGTTGGAGTGTCTAAACTTGGAAAAATATTTAATAAGATTTTTTTCCCTGCTAAGGATGCGGAGTTTAATTCTGATAAGTCAGTTCGTGTTACTGTAAAAGCTGGAGCCACTTGTCCTATGGTGGGTAAATTTCCAACCAATTGAATGGGGTTTCCTTTAAAGGTGATAGTACTCATGTTTTGTCCTTAATGAAATAGGGCGTGTACTTATCATACGTTTTTCTGATTAAAAAGTGTACCTACATGTTTAATGGTTAAAAAGACAATATATATCAGTTATTTTTTTTAATTTTATTGTCAGTGGATGACTAGTATGCTAACTTGTCAGCTATAAGGAAATATCAATATAAATTAAGTGTATATAAACATGAGGAGATTTGACTATGTTTTTAAGACTTTGGAATAAAATCAAAGCCCCCTTGAAATCAGCTGCTAAATTAGTAATGAATAGTATCAAAGCTTTCTTACACACAGGTATTTTAAGTGCAAACATTTTAAATACCACTGTCGATTTTATTAAACAAGATAAAACCGATGAAGATATTAAAGAAGTAAGCTTAGCCGCTCAAAAACTAATGGATGATATGAAAGAAGTATTGAACAATGGTTGGGAATTAACCGGTCATTTAAGCACTTTAGGTTTGGAAGGCGCTACGAATATGTTAGCCTATGCAGATCAACAATATCAAAATTATAAAAAATCTAATGAAATGGTAGCTAAGCGTCAGGTTGAACAATTTGATAAAGTTGTTGAACTTTCTCGCCCCATTTCACAACAAAGATTAGGTGCATAAAATAATAAATTAATGAGCAGGCTGTATCGATTTCATATATATGGAAACAGTATAAAATGATAGCCCTATTAATTCTTACTGTTTCTTATATATAAGATATATAAATGCTTGTACTTTGAGCAGGCGTTGTATTCGTCACATAATCGTATTAAGTTATCTAGTTTAAAGTGACTCATTGATTTAAATTTTGCAGTAAATTTTGTATTTTTATAATTAGATAAAATATCCTCAAACTTACTAATTAGTAATTCGGCTTGTTCTAACTTAGTCATTTTATAGTCGATTAAATCATTTTTTGCATCGTGCTCCATATCACTAATATAATTTTTTCTTGAATCTTAGAAATTTTTTTATCATACATTAATGGTTCCTAGGTTATACAAGGACGTATAAGGACTCGGAACCTATAACCACCTGTAATGTTTTTCTGACTCATGCGAGCAATCGACATTTTCGATAGTTAACTAATTCTCTTTTATGATAGAATATATTTTTATTTTATTTAAGGTTTTTTTTATGATAGGTTTATTAGATTCAAAAAAAAGCTTAGCAAAGTTTTTCTTAAATTTTATTATCTTTTATATACTTTTGTACCCTGCTCTTTCATTTGCAAATTCTGAGACTTGTCGTTGTAAAACGGATAAGATTCAGCTTTCGTTTATTAGAAATAGCGATGAAATAGATAAAAAATCTGCAAAAACTATTCTTATAAATAGTTTCATTACTGAATATCGCCAATATTTAAAACCAAAAGAAATTGATCCTAACCTTCATATTTGGCTTGGGTTAAACAATAAAAATTCAGTTGAAAATTACTACTCTAATTATTTTGACAGTGAATTTCATGAATTTGAAAAAGGAAATCTATATTGGGTTGAAGCCAAAATTAATAAGAAATTGATAGGATGGGCAACCTTCGAAAAAAACCTTATTCCAACTAATTCTATATACATGAATCTACTGGTTGTTGATCCTATTCATCAAAAAAAAGGGATTGGTAAAGCTTTAGTCTATTCAGTAAAAAAATTAAAATTTTTACCAACAATAAAACACATCAATTTGTTGTTACGTAAAAAAAACAAGGGTGGTCGAATTTTTTATACAAAATTAGGTTTTAAACTAGATCCAAATTTTAAACGTGATAATTTTGTAGATATCTCTCTTTTAGAAGGTTGGACGTTTAATCTTAAGAATTAAAGTTGGGGAAAATACTTAATTCAATCGGTACGATGGTATATTCGGTAAGAATCACCTAGCTTAAACAAGCTTCGCCTTTGCAGAAGCCCCTGGTATGAGAAGTGGGGGCTTTTATAGATTGTAGGTTCGTCTAATTCAAATAAGTCTCAAACTTAGGTCAGCCTTAATTCAAAGTAGAATTTGAGAAACCATAATAAAATATTTTGAAGAGTTTAAAAAAGTGAAATGTAAAACTATAAAAATTGAAAATTTATAATGCCTTGATTTAGCGAGGAGGGGTAGAAGGTTTCTTCCTTTCTTATCTTTTGAGGTAAGGGTTTCGGTACCTAATTGATTACCATTATTCGGAAAAACGTCTTCAATTGTTAAAGCTTAAGCAGAAGAACTGGGCGGTACCGTTAATATCATAAAGTGGTAGGATGAAGAGGAGTATGAAGCAGATAATGTGATTAATGCTTCTTGTGATCCTTCTGTTTTTTTTCCAAAGTTTCAGATCCAAAAGAAGGAGAGCAGAAATTGGCTGACTTTCACATTCACCCTGGCATATTTTTTAAGGGCCGCTTTAAATTTTTTTCCATGTCTTCTAACTTAAGGTTTATTTTTTCAAAACTGATTTCTTTTAGTGCTAAGATATTTGGATGTTTCACCCATTTTTTCAAACAAATTACTTTGGTCATAACAGGTTGCAATTTCTCAGTAAAATCCTAACCCCCCTCCTTTATTACTATGCTCAGATACCTCCGAGAGAATAACAAAGGAAGTTCCTTCTCGAAATTGCTCCAAAAGCCACCTTAAATTTGCTTCCCAGCTATGTACCCCATATGGAGGGCAATATAGGTTTCTAGTGAAAGACATAATATTGATATCAATAAATATTAAAGGGGGGCGACCCTCTTTTTCTTTTGTAATTTTATTTTATGTTTTATTAATAAATTTCTTAAAGTCGTTCTATGGATCCCTAACCATAAAGCCGCTTTTTTTTCATTGCCTTTTGTATAATGCAAAACCGTTTCTAATAAAGGTTTTTCTACTTCTGATAGAACTAAGCTTAAAAGATTTGCGGCGGGTTCACCTTCTAATTTTTCAAAATATCTGTGTAAGGTATGTTTAACATGTTCTTTTAAAGTATGGTTGGGTGAATAAAGACTAGAAGGAAGTGCTAGAAAATTTTCAGCCATTTTAAAGCCTTTTATAAAATTTGTTCATTGATTAATTGATCAAAAAATGCTTTTGCTGAGGTCAATTGCGCAGTAGTATTATCAAGCCTATTAAATTGATCTCTAAAACGAGCGCCTCCTGGTTGGCCTTTGGTATACCAAGATACATGTTTGCGAGCAATTAAAGCCCCTCTAGCTTCTCCATAAAAAGAATATACATTCTCAATATGCTCTAATAAAATATTACGTATCTCTGTAATTGATAATTCGGGTAATTTTTCACCGGTTTTTAAATAATGATCAATTTCTTTAAAGATCCAGGGACGTCCTTGGGCCGCTCGTCCTATCATAATGCCATCAGCTTGAGTCTTTAAAAGTACCGCTTTTGCTTTTTCAGGGCTAGTAATATCCCCATTAGCAATAATGGGTATTTTTACAGCTGCTTTAATGCGAGCAATTGTTTCATACTCTGCTTCCCCTTTAAAAAAACAAGAGCGGGTCCTGCCATGTACAGATAAAGCTTGGATCCCACAGCGCTCAGCTAAAAGAGCAATAGCTACCCCATTTCGGTTTTCGCAGTCCCAACCGGTGCGAATTTTTAGTGTAACCGGAATGTTAACTGCATTCACTACCGCCTCTAGAATCCTCGCCACTAAGGGCTCATCTCTTAAAAGAGCAGAACCTGATAGGGTATTACAAACTTTTTTGGCCGGACAACCCATATTAATATCAATAATTTGTGCGCCCTCAGCTTCATTATAACGGGCAGCTTCCGCCATCATTAAGGGATCGGCTCCAACAATTTGTACTGATTTGGGTAAGGTTTCCCCTTCATGATTAGCACGTCGTAAAGTTTTAAGACTCCCTCTTAAGAGGGAATTAGAGCCAACCATTTCAGAAACGGCCATACCAGCGCCTAATTTCTTACAAAGAATTCGAAAAGGTCGGTCGGTAACACCTGCCATAGGTGCTAATACAAGGTTATTAGAAATTTTGAGTTGACCAATTTGCATAATTTTTTTAAATCGTTAGAAAATAAGATAAAAAAATTATAAAAGGTATAGGTTTAAACAGCAACCATTAATATCGGTTTAAGTAATTTAATTAAATAAAATTATTAAAGCTTATAGAGGTTTTTTGATGGCTGTAATGCATACCCATTCTGCTTCTTGTTTAATCGAAAATTGTTCAAACACAATGGCATAATTTAATAAAATTAAATCGACTTGGCTTGATAGAATGCCAGATAAAACTAAGACTCCCTGTGGCAATAAAAAACGGTTAAAAAGAGGGGCTAATTCTATAAGGGGCTCTGCTAATATATTTGCAATAATGATATCGACCGGAGAAGGGATATTAAAATTTTCAGAATTTTCAATGCTAATTTTATTTTTATCAATAGAATTTAATTGAATGTTATCACGAGCATTGTCTAAAGCTAAATTATCACAATCAGTTAAATAAACATGTTTTGCATTAAATTTTAATGCTGCAAGACCTAAAATACCCGAGCCACAACCATAATCAATTAGCGTTTTTTGGGCAAGGGAATGAGTAGCTATCCATTCTAAACACAAACGAGTAGTGGGGTGAGTACCTGTACCAAATGCCGAACCTGGGTTAATTAATAAAGTGTGTTCAAGAGAAAAGGGTGTTTTAAGATTAGGAAGACAGACCCATAATTTATCAGCAATATTAATTGGGGTGAAGTGGGCTTGCCAGCTGGTAAGGCTTGGATTATTTTCAATAGGAATAATATCAATAATCAAGGAATTAGGATTAATGGCAGATAAATTTTCTTTAAAAAAACTTATTATTTTATCAGGGGATATTTCCTCTTCAAATAATGCTTTTACAATAGTATGTTCCCACAGGGGAAGGGACTCATTCTCTACCGCATAGCGCGGATCGTCCCGCGCATCTTCAAGGCTTACAGCCAAGGGGTCTAATAAGCTAAGTTTTTCAGAAATGGATGACGCATCAAAGGCGTTGGCTTGAATAGTTAATTGCCAAATAATCATTGATTAATTAGCTAGTTTTTGTTCAAGATAATGTATATTCGTTCCACCATTTTTAAAATTAGCATCCCGAATAATTTCTTGATGTAATTTTATATTTGTTTTAATTCCGTCTACCACAATTTCATCTAAGGCATTTTTCATACGGATAAAGGCTTCTTCACGAGTATTGCCATAAGCAATGAGCTTACCTAATAAAGAATCATAATTAGGTGGAACAACATAACCACTATAAATATGAGAATCTAAACGAATACCAGGACCCCCTGGTGCATGAAAAGTGGTAATTTTACCAGGACTTGGTATGAAGGTTTTAGGATCTTCGGCATTTATCCGACATTCAATAGAATGTCCATGAATTTTAATATCAGATTGTTTAACTGATAAAGGAAGGCCTGCAGCAATTCTTAATTGTTCTTTTACAATATCAATGCCTGTGATCATTTCAGTAACAGGATGCTCAACTTGGACCCGGGTATTCATTTCAATAAAATAAAATTCTTTATTTTCATATAAAAATTCAAAAGTACCTGCTCCTCGGTATTTTATAGCTTCACAGGCTTTAACACATTGTTTGCCGATTGAGCGGCGTTGATCTTCTGTGATACCAGGAGCTGGAGCTTCTTCAATAACTTTTTGATGACGTCTTTGCATAGAACAATCACGCTCACCTAAGTAAATGGCATTCCCAAAACCATCTCCAATGACTTGAATTTCTATATGCCTTGGATTTTCAAGAAATTTTTCCATATAGACCGCTGTATTATTAAAGGCGGAACCCGCTTCTGAACGGGTTAAAGAGATAGCGTTTAAAAGGGAGGCCTCACTGTGAACCACCCGCATGCCTCTGCCACCTCCCCCTCCGGCTGCTTTAATGATAACTGGATAGCCAATTTTACGCGCTAACTTTAGGTTAGTGTTATTATCATTTCCAAGCTCACCATCGGAACCTGGAACACAGGGTACCCCGGCTTTTTTCATTGCCGCAATCGCCGATACTTTGTCCCCCATCATCCTAATGGTTTCAGGACGAGGTCCTATAAATATAAAACCACTTTGTTCTACCCGTTCAGCAAAATCGGCATTTTCAGCTAAAAATCCATACCCAGGATGAATAGCGACAGCATCTGCTATCTCTGCAGCACTTATAATCGCAGGAATATTTAAATAACTTTGCTGAGAAGGAGCATTACCAATACAGACAGTTTCATCAGCTAATTTTACATGAAGTAAATGGCTATCAACGGTTGAATGGACTGCTACCGTTTTAATTCCTAGTTCTTTACAAGCACGTAAGATTCTTAAGGCAATTTCGCCTCGGTTAGCAATTACTACTTTATCAAGCATCATTTTTATGTTTTATCACTAATTTGAAATAAGGGTTGGGAAAATTCTACCGGTTGGCCATTTTCTACTAGGATGGCTTCAATGACTCCATCATGGTCACTCTCTATTTGATTAAGCATTTTCATAGCTTCAATAATGCAAATCACCTGTCCTGCTTTAACCGTTTGTCCCACTTCAGCAAAAGGTTTTTCACCAGGTGCTGATGCCCGATAAAAGGTTCCTACCATGGGCGCTGTCATAGTATGACCTGTAGGAGTAGGGGTGGCATTGATATTTGCATTCTCTGACTGACTAGGGGGGGCATTATTAGTCATCCCAACCCCTGGCATCTGAGAAGGGGCGGCATACATCATTGAGGGATGAAAAATTTGGGAATTATTAGTAGCTAAACTTCGATTGATTCGAATGCTTTTTTCCCCTTCTTTTAATTCAATCTCAGCAATGCCTGATTCTTCAACGAGGGCAATTAATTCTTTAACTTTATCTAAATCAATATCCATGGTGCTGTAACTCAAAAAAAGGTTATCAAAGTTTGCCAGATGAGGTTCTTTTTGTCTAGGGTTAACTTGTTAATTTAGTTGTTCGACTTCTCTGAGAGCTTTAATTATTTGGTTTTCTTTTATTTCCCCATTAAGGGTATGAATAAGTTTACCTTCTTTGGAATAAATAAAGTAAGTAGGGGCACCTACAATTCCTAATCCTTGAATTAAATTATCTTGGATAGATTGATCTCCTGTAATATCAACTCTGTATAAAACATAATGGGTGAATAACTCACGAAGAGTAATATTTTTAAACCACAATTGTTCTTGTATTTTACAGGTGCGACACCAATTGGCATACACATCTATTAATAAAGGTTTTTGAGTATTCTTTGATTCTTCAAAAGCAAGATTAAGATCTGATAAAGTGCGGAGCGTTTTAAAGGGTAGAGTATTATGTATTGGGCTATTGGTTTTGAAAATATAATTAATCCAGACCCCACTTAAGCCCCAAAAAATAAAAAGTAATAAATATTTAATGAGGAAAGTTTTTGTATGATTAGTTTTAAAAAATAAAATAATACAAGAACTACCGATAAGCCATAAATAGCAAAGTATTTTTAAAATAGAAAAAGGTAACAAATTTGCTAATAATTCTAAGCATAAGGCTAATAATAATACCCCGGTAAATTGCTTAATGGGTATCATCCATGCCCCTGCTTTAGGTAAAAAATGCCCACCTACCATACTTAATAAAATAAAGGGAATACCCATGCCTATACTAAATATAAATAACGCAATACCACCAAAAAAAGCATCTCCAGTTTGCCCAACATAAGCTAGGGCTCCAATAAGTGCAGGGGTTATGCAAGGGGATAATAAAATCGAAGAGGCGGCCCCTACTAAAATGGCATTAACAGCTGTTCCTTGTTTAAATTTAATTAAAGAAGGAAACTTCAAACTAAAATCGCGTGAAAAATTAAAAATTTCAAACTGGTAACAAGCCATTATTAATAATATAAAACTAAATACAATGATTATAGAAGGATGTTGTTGAATGATGGTTGGTATGTGTATACCCAATACTCCTACACCAAGGCCTAACAAAGTATAAGTAAAAGACATGCTTATCACATATAAAATACTTAAGATAACAGGAGAATAAGCATTTTCCTGAGGTTTTCCTACTAAAATATTTAACACTATTGGCATCAAAGGGAGTACACAGGGAGTAAAACTTAATAAAATACCCATTATAAAAAAAGTGACATAACTTAAAAAAACCTTAAGTGTTTTTTGCGTAAGGGGAGGGGTGGACACAGAATAAGGGATTATTTCTGGTAAATGATTAATAAATTTTAATTGCTTTTTTTCAGGGGGGAGACAAATTCCTTTTTCAGAGCAACCCTGGTATTCAATTATTAAACCATTCTTTAAAGTTTTGTCATTCAGTATAAATTCTAAAGAAAAAGGGGTTTTATAAATAGGTAAAGGAGAATCAAGACGGGTTGAAGCTTGAGGATATGTAAGGGGTTTTAAGTAGTTATTTAGATTCCCCTTCTCATAAAATATAAAACTTCGTTGATATAAATAAAACCCAGGTTCTATTGTAAAATTAAGTCTTAAATGATTCGAAGTGACCATCTTCGCGCTTAAAGAAAAAGGGGGATTATTATTTTTTTCTTCTGGGTCATATAGATTAGCAAAACCGGTTATTGAACTCACAAGGAAAAAAATAAAACTTACATATAAGCATTTTACCTTCAATGGCTGCTTCCTAAATTGGATGGCTGTGTGTTGAATTGATAGAATAAACCCTTATCTATTTATATCAAAGATCGAGACTAAGAAAAACTCATGTGTCGATTAAATAACTAAAAATTGGTTTAACCAGCGTATAAATTTCCTCATTGAATTATTCTTTTTTATCCCCATGTTAGTAAGGGATTAGATTTTAAGCTTTTGGATAAAAACTATTTTAGTAATAATTTAGTCAGCACTGAGTTCATAAGTGTTAAGATGCTACCTTATTTTTTTATTAAAAATTTAAGGCTTTAAAACATTAACAATTGAGTTGAGTAGGAGGACACATGAGTAATATAAATATACGACCCTTACATGATAGGGTAATCATCGAACGATTGGAAGAACGTACCACAGCCTCAGGTATCATTATTCCTGATAATGCTGGGGAAAAGCCTCAAAAAGGTAAAGTTTTAGCGACAGGTCCTGGTAAATTTGAGAATGGTGAACTTCGTAAACTAGACGTTAAAGTTGGAGATGAAGTTTTATTTGGTAAATATTCTGGTACAGAAGTTAAAGTGAATGGAAAAGATTTACTGGTGATGCGCGAAGAAGACATCATGGGCGTTATTTCTTAAGATTCTTTAAGGTTTTTAATTACATATATTTTTTATAAGGAAACCCATTATGACATATGATATTCATTTTGCAGAAAAAGCGCGTCAGGGCATGCTATCTGGCGTTATTAAATTGGGGAAGGCGGTTGGTGTTACTTTAGGACCTAAAGGACGTCATGTTATCATTCAAAATTCTTATGGTGATCCCACTATTACAAAAGATGGGGTAACGGTTGTTAAAAAAATCAGCATGGAAGATCCTTTAGAAAAATTAGGTGCTGATGTTATTTCAGGCGCTGCTCGTCAAACCTCTGATGCGGCAGGCGACGGAACCACCACAGCTACTATGTTGGCTACTCAAATCGTAGTTGAAGGTCATAAAGCAGTAACTGCCGGAATGAATCCTATGGATTTAAAACGAGGTATGGATAAGGCAGCTCTCGTGGTTGTATCTGAACTTGGAAAAATTTCAGTACCTTGTAAAGATGATAAAGCAATTGCGCAAGTAGGAACCATTTCTGCAAATTCTGATCATTCTATTGGTAATATTATTGCTGAAGCGATGAGCAAAGTAGGCAAAGAAGGAGTGATTACGGTTGAAGATGGAACCGGTCTTGAAGATGAATTGAAAGTAGTAGATGGTATGCAATTTGACCGCGGATATATCTCTCCCTACTTTGTCAACAATCAGCAAAATATGAGCTGTGAATTAGAAAATCCCTTTATTTTATTAGTCGATAAAAAAATTGGGAATATTAGAGATTTATTGCCTACCTTAGAAGCAGTCGCAAAATCGGGCCGTTCATTATTTATTATTGCAGAAGATGTAGAAGGAGAAGCCCTAGCAACTTTAGTGGTTAATAATATACGAGGTATTGTTAAGGTCTGTGCGGTGAAGGCACCAGGCTTTGGTGATAGACGTAAAGCCATGTTACAAGATATTGCTATCTTAACTCGTTCTAAATTAATTTCAGAAGAAATTGGCTTAACTCTTGAAGGCACCACTATTGAAGATTTAGGTACCGCTAAACGGATTGTAGTAACTAAAGAAAATACAACCATTATTGATGGTAGTGGAGATACTAAAGATATTGAATCTCGAATCCAACAACTTAGACAACAAGCTGAAGAATCTACCTCAGATTATGATCGAGAAAAACTTCAGGAAAGAATTGCTAAACTTTCTGGCGGTGTAGCAGTAATTAAAGTAGGGGCTGGCTCTGAAATTGCGATGAAAGAAAAGAAAGCTCGTGTAGAAGATGCTTTACATGCAACCAGAGCAGCAGTAGAAGAAGGAGTCGTTCCAGGGGGTGGTGTTGCCTTACTTCGTACCATTGAAGCGGTTAAGAAAGTAAAAGGTGAAAACGCCGATCAAGATCATGGTGTTGCTATTATCGTACGTGTTTTAGAAGCTCCTTTCCGTCAAATCGTAGCCAATGCCGGAGCAGAGCCTTCTGTTATTTTAGAGAAAGTTAAAGCAGAAAAAGGAAACTTTGGTTATAACGCAGCCACTGATGAATATGGAGATATGGTTAAGCTTGGTATTTTAGATCCGACTAAAGTAACTCGTACTGCTTTACAGCATGCAGTTTCTATTGCAGGACTTATGATAACTACCGAATGTGCTTTGGTTGAAACCCCGAAAGCTAAGGGTGAGGGTGCTGGTGCTGGAATGGGTGGCATGGGAGGAATGGGCGGCATGGGAGGAATGGGCGACATGATGTAATCATCTAAAGCTCACCGTCTAATTTTCCTAAAAAAGGGTAGGTTTATAACCTACCCTTTTTTTAGTTTTAATTTAAATCAACCGAGAAAGAGTAGTCATAATCTTTGCTTGAGCTTTCATAATAAGAGGAAGCAATAGGTTTAAGTCTTTTCCCCCCTTATTTTTTGCCTCAATGCTATGCGCTTGTTCTTCCTTAAGCATAGTGCAAAGTATTGCTCGGCTTTTTTCATCAGTAATAGGCAATAACTTTAGATGTTTTTCAAGATGTTCTGCTACTTGTTTTTCGGTTTCATATAAAAAACCTAAGCTATGTTCATCTGAAGGTAGGCTCATAATAAAACCTAGGGAAAAGGCGCTAAAATACCAAACAGGGTTTAGTAAACTAGAATGGCCTCCTAGTTCTTTTATTCGCATGTGGCACCAGGAAAGATGATCTTTTTCTTCTTCAGCGGCATCCAAGAAGTGTTGCTTTAACTCAAGCGTCCTGGCATTCAGAGCTTGTGCTTGGTAGAGAGCTTGAGCACATATCTCCCCACAAAGATTGACCCGCATCAATCCACATACTAAAGCCTTTTCTTTTAAGCTAAGAGAAGGATCCTTAATATTAGCTGCCGGGCTAACACGGGTCGGTTTTGATACCTTTTTCATTGGTATCTTTAATAAATAATCTACATTATTTATTAAGTTATCTACTAAAGAATATTTTCGCATACAAAATTAAACCATTTATTGTTAAGGAAAATATCTAAAGTAGATACATAGATTAAAGGATAAATTAAGCCGTTACTGCACTTAAATCCTCTTCTTTTATTCGAGGAGCTGCAGCAGAAGGAGCAGTTGCATTCGGTTCAATAGAAGCGGCATTAAATTTTTGTAAAAGCGCTGCTAAATTTTCTTCCCATTGAACTTGACGAGTTTTTAAAAAATTATTATCCGTTTCAATAGCAGCCAATTTTTGTTTGAGGGCTTCATGCGCTGATAATTTTTCTTTTAGCTCTTCATTTTCAAGAACTAATAATTGAATATTATCAACGGCATCATCAATTTTAGTTTCGAGCTGCTGTAACAATTGGTTTAACATGATCTTTTTCTCCCTGTTTGATACACTAAACTTACTTTACAATTTAGTATAACTGGCAAATTATGGATCGCATAGAGGGATCTTCATCAAAACCTAATTTTTGGCAAATGTTAATTAGTGTATTAGGCGCGGTCTTTGGTATTCAAAGCACTAAAGTGCGACAAAGAGATTTTGAAAATGGCCATGCCTGGTGGGTTTATTTAATAGTAGGTATACTTACTACCTTGGTTTTAATCTTATTATTAGTTTGTTTGGTTACTTTTATATTGAGCAAAAAATAATATTTTGCTCAATAAATCGATTACTATTTAAAATATTGCTTCAGCGGCAATCCCTAAGGATTTCATGATTTCTCTTAAAGATTTTAAGCCTTCTACTTGAATTTGTCTTACTCTTTCCCTGGTAAGGCGTACCTCTAGACCCACTTGTTCTAAAGTAGCTTCCTCATGTCCTCTCAAACCAAATCTTCTTATCAAAATTGCACGCTGTTTCTCATTTAACATATCAAGACATTGTTCTAAATGAACTTTCATATTTTTATCTGATAGTTCATCAGCGGGGCTAATTGAATCATAATCTGCTAAGGCTTCTAATAAAGGTTTTTCCGTATCATCAGACATAGGAGTGTCTACCGATAAGGTTCTTTCATTAAGGCGTAGCAAGCGATTAACATCTTCAGGATTTTTTCCTAAGGCTTTGGCAATATCTTCAAAGGTAGGTTCATGGTCTAAAAGATGGGCAAGTTCACGAGCCTTTCTTAAATAAACGTTTAATTCTTTAATAATATGAATGGGTAAGCGGATGGTTCTGGTTTGATTCATAATCGCCCGCTCTATATTCTGTCTTATCCACCAAGTGGCATAGGTAGAAAATCTAAACCCTCGTTCAGGATCGAATTTTTCAACTGCACGAATTAACCCAAGATTGCCTTCTTCTACCAAATCTAATAAAGGTAGCCCCCTATTTAAATATCTTCTAGCAATTTTAACCACTAAACGCAGATTGCATTTAACCATTTGGTCACGGGATTTATCACAACCTTGATGAACCAGTCTTGAATAGTAAATTTCTTCTTCAGCTGTTAATAAAGGGGAGGCCCCTATTTCTGCTAAATACAATTGAGTAGGGCAGGCTTCTTGTCGTTTAGTAGTTTTATAGTCAAGCTGCTCGGCTAGGATTTCCTCAGTCGGTATGCTTAGCTCTAAATTTAATCCTGGTTCCTCTAAAGTCTCATTAAGGGGCAAGGGGGTATCGACCTCGACGTCTACTGCGTCTAAAATTAATTCTTCAGTCGGTTCATTAGTAGCCCAATCCATGGCCATAATTATCTCCTTAAAAAAAATGAGGTTACTTATATAGATGCAAAAACTATGCCAATTTAAATTTTCCGGTTTATCTTTGTTATTTAGATTGGGAAAGATTGTTTTTTTAAGCTAAGATGAGAAATATTGGGTAAATTATGACAAAAATTGTTAGGTAATTTGGACTTCTTATGAATTTGAACCATAACGTGGAGAAAAGAAATTCGCACCCATTTAAAACTAGTCGAAGCTATTGTTCGCAACCCTGATAGGCCACAAAACCTAAGACCTAAAGAAATTGATAAAGGAATTAAATTAATTTTCCGCAAACTTGCTTATGTATTAAGTCAAGGAGCTAAGATTGAAATACGCGGATATTTTGGCAGCCTCTCCTTAAAATATAGAGCCCCATACTTAGCACGAAATCCTAAGACGGGTATTAAAGTGTTAAGCCCTAGTAAATATATTCCTCAGTTTAAAATGGGTAAAGCCCTTAAACAGAAAATCAACCATCAAGCTTAAAAGTTTAAATTAATATTTATTGTCTTCGTTATAAATTTGTTTAAAAGGAGTTACCAATGAATCAATCTAAAAAATCTATGCTTAAATTAGGGAATTTAGTTTTAGGGATCGCAAGTATTGGGGCAAGTAATTTTGTTCAAGCTGCATTTTGGGTAAATGATTTGACTTTACAACCAGGATATTATGGACAAGGACAGGCTGAAAATTTTAAAACGGCTATTGAAGGGGGAGAGCCTCTAAGTGCTGCCGAACAAAAAGCAATTAATGAAGCCCTTCCTGAAACTGATATGCAAAGATATTATGGCCGTGCCAATATCAATTGGGGTACATTAAGCCTTAATAATATTAAAAATCGATCTACGGATCCCCGGATTGTTTCAGCAAATGTTATTAATAAGAAAAAATCAACTAAAGAACTGGGACTAGAATTTGCCTTTGGAAAAAAATGGGCCGATTGGCGTCTTGAATTAGAATGTCTTATTAATAAAAATATCGATTATAAGCAAGATCCAGTATTAGATGGCTCTTATTCATTTAAATTAGATAGTGCAGTTAAAACGACCTCTTTATTTGTTAATGTTCTTTATGATTTTGAAGGAGCCAATTTTTTTAAACCTTATGTAGGTGCAGGACTTGGGTATAGTTTGAGCTCTGCTAATTCTGATATAATATCCGGTACTACACTTTTAGGTTCTAAAAATAATAAAGTAGGGGGACTTGGTGGGCAGATTATGGCTGGTATAAAATATCGTGCTTTTTCCAGAATCGATATTGATTTTGGTATTCGATTTGGAATACTGGGTCCTGTCAGATGGAAAGTAACTAATGCCGGCAATAATAATTTTGCTTTATTAGGCTTATCCTCTTTGGCTACCGTGAGGCTTGGATTTATTTATTTGTTTTAATGATTATTTTAAATAAGGAGTTGAGAAATGTTACCCGATGGCGATTTATTATTCCAACATGCACAAAATATTACTAATAAGTCGCTTTCAGAATTATTTGAGAAAGATCACAATCGTTTTGAACAGTTCTCTTTACGAGTTGATGATTTTTTATTGGATTATTCTAAACAACGTGTAACTCAAGAAACAATTAATCTGTTGCTCGAACTTGCTAAAAATAAAAAACTCGACAGTAAAATGCAAGCCTTATTTAATGGGGATAAAATTAATTCTTCAGAGAATAGGCCTGCTTTACATATGAGACTTCGAGAGCCTAACCTAGAAGCTAAAATTCAAAAACAATTAGATAAAATGGCCGAATTAGATACCCTCCTGCATAAAAAAACATTATTGGGTGAGACCGGTTTACCCATTACGGATATAATAAGCTTAGGGATTGGGGGTTCGGATTTAGGTCCTGTCATGTGTGCACAAGCTTTATTACCCTTAAAGAAAAATGATATTAATATTCATTTTGTCTCGAATGTCGATGGACAAACCTTAGCTAGTTTATTTGATTCGCTTAATCCGCATACCACTCTTTGCTTTATTAATTCTAAAACCTTTACCACTCCTGAAACTTTAGAAAATGCTTCGTCAGTTATTAGGTGGCTGTCTAGCCATTTTGAAGATAAATCCAAAGTATTTGATTATTTAATAGCCGTCACCGCCAATGTGGCTAATGCAAAATCTTTTGGTATTCACGAACATAACATTTATGAATTTTGGGATTGGGTAGGCGGTCGTTATTCTATTTGGTCAAGTGTGGGATTGCCGCTGGTTTGTTTATTTGGGATAGAGGCATTTAAAGAATTTTTACAGGGTGCTCATTCAATGGATGAGCATTTCATAAACTCTCCCTTAGAAAAAAATATGCCAGTCATTTTAGGGCTTTTGGGAATTTGGAACATTAATTTTTTAAATTACCAAACGCTAGGTATTATTCCTTATGCGGATGGGCTTGCCCAATTGCCAGCTTATTTACAACAATTAGAAATGGAAAGTAATGGTAAATCAATCGATAAATTTGGGAAAAAAATAAATTATACTACCTCTCCGATTATATGGGGGGGAGTGGGTTGCAATGGTCAACATGCCTATATGCAATTATTACATCAGGGTTCTATTATAGTTCCAATAGACTTCATTTTACCGATTACCTCATTAAGTAATTTTAAAAATCAACAAGATTTATTAATAGCAAGTTGTGTGGCGCAATCTCGAGCCTTGTTACAGGGTCGCTCAGTAAAAGACATGGAAAATGATACTCAAAAAGCACATAAAATCTGCGAAGGCAATCGGCCTAGTAATACTTTATTATTTCCAAAACTAAACCCTAAATATTTAGGAATGTTATTAGCGCTTTATGAACATAAGGTATTTGTTCAAGGTATGATTTGGGATATTAATCCCTTTGATCAATGGGGTGTTGAATTAGGTAAACAATTAATTAATCATGTTTTGCCTATGGTTCAAACTGGTAAGGGCTTAGAAGCAATGGATAGCTCCACAAAGGGCTTATTAAACTATATTAATCAAATGAGCAATAATTCTTAAAGGAGTAAGCATTATGCGAAAAATTATTATTGTATGGATTTTATTATTTTCATTCACAGTCCAAGCTCGTGAATTGGCTGGTGTATTTATAAAAGAAACAGTTAAGTTATCAGACAACCAGTCCATTTTGAAAGTACAAGGCGCCGCGATTAGAACTAAATTCGTTTTTAATATTTACGTAGGGGCTTTTTATGCTGTCAATAAGATTAATTCAGTAAAAGAGGCTTTAAATGACAAAGGTCCTAAGCGAATGCTTTTCTATATCCTACATGACAAAATTGATAAACAAACGTATCAAGATGCTTGGCGTGAGGGTATTGAAGCTAATAACTCTGAAAACATATTGATGACGAATAATAATAAAATAGATCAATTTATTAATTATTTCGATCAAGACCTGAATAAGGGAGACACCTTAATGATTGATTTTATCCCTAAGCTTGGAACTAAGGTATTTGTTAATAATAAATTAAAAGGGCTTATACCAGGAGATGAATTTTATAATATTGTTTTAAATACTTGGATGGGGAAAAAACCACCAAGTTCAACTTTTCAAAAGGAAATCTTAAGCCTAGAGTAAGGATATGAAATTATAATAAGTATTGCTCCTAAGAGGAGCAATACTAAATGAATTATTGAGAACTACGTTTTTCACGAATTTCATCTAAGGTTTTACAATCAATACATAAGACAGCGGTAGGCCTAGCTTCTAAACGGCGAATACCAATTTCAATCCCACAAGTTTCACAATATCCATATTCTTTACTTTCAATTTGTTCTAAAGCATCCTCAATTTTTTTAATTAATTTTCTTTCACGATCCCGTGTTCTTAATTCTAAATTAAAGGTTTCTTCTTGAGTAGCCCGGTCATTAGGATCGGCTAAAACATCCGCTTCTTTCATACCGGTTAGAGTATTATCGACTTCTTGCATGAGTTCTCTTTTCCAGGATTCTAAAATAGTACGAAAATGAGCTAATTGCTTTTCACTCATGTATTTTTCAGTTTTACCAGATTCATAGGGCTCAAACTTATGAGGGCTGGGTAATGAACTGGTTTCTGTTGGTTGGTTTTTGCTCATATTCTTCCTGATTTTAGCTACCATAATGCACTCCGAAAACTTCATATCATCATAAATCAGCTAGTATATCACATTTTATTTTCTAAGATAGTAACGACCTATCACTTATTAAAAAATTAAGTTTTTGATAGCTCTGTCGACATTATTAATAGTCATTAGGATATATAAAGGATGTAATATGAAATTTAAAAGCCAATTAACTGAGGGTGTTTTTCTAAAACGATATTATGGATTTTTAACATTGGTAGCCTTAAAAAACTACCGAAAACTTATCATTCGTTGCCCCCAACTAGGCCTTTTAAAAGGTTGCGATATATTAGGCAGCAAAATATGGTTTAGCAATCCAACTCATCTGATGACTGAATATTTGCATACTATGGAATTAGTTGAAGTCGATGGCGGTCACTTAGTAGCAGTTAATCCAGAATACACTAAAATCTTAGTCATAGAAGCTATTAAACGCGGAGTCATTAAAGAGCTCCAAAATTATGATGAGATAAGACAGGATGTAAGTTTTAAACAAAATGAAAAGATAGATATTTTATTACAGAAAGGTTTAGATCAGGCTTATATACATGTAGTACCTGTGACTTGGGGTAATTTACAAGGGGAAGGGTTATATCCTAATTCTATTCAAGAGAGCCTAGAGCATTTACACAAATTAATAAGCTTAAAGCAAAAAGGAAATCGAGCCGTTCTTTTATTTAGTGTACAACATACCGGTGTGCATTATGTAAAATCAAGCGATTCAATAAATCCCGAATACAGTAAATTATTAAGGGAAGCTATTAGTATAGGCGTAGAAGTATTAGCTTATAAAGCAAAAATTACTCTAAGTGGAATGATGCTCGATACAAAAATACCTGTTTTATGTCCGGAAGGTATCTTGCCTACCTAGTAATAAATATTTTACTGATATTCTTGAGAAAGTTTATATAATGGTTAAATCATTGCTAGAAAATTATTTAATTAACTCTTATAAAAACGATTTTGACAGCTTCCACAATATTCAATACAATTAAACTTAATATTTAATTTTAAGCAAGGAAGAAAAATGTCTAAATCAGCTGAAGATATTGAAAAGGAATTATTCGAAAAAAAAATAGATAAGTTTTTTGCAAGCGATCCTGATAAAGAAGAAATGAAACGTATACTCACAGAGGAAGTATTGTCTGCAAATGAAAAAGCATTATTTTTAAAATTAGTGGACTTAAGTGATACTTTAGATCCTTTAATAGAAGAAGGACTTAAAACTCTAAGATCAACAGACGAGGCTTACAAGACCGGTATCCCCACACCCGGGGGCGGATTATCAATTAGTCTATTAAAATTACAGGAAATGTGCAACGGTATGAAGAAACAAAGAGAAATACTAGAAGCTTGTGCCAAAACCCTTAAAGAAATAGAGAATGTAAACAGTCAATTAGGTTCAAATTTTGAATCAGATTCAGAATCAGATTCAGATGAGGAAGAGAAAGAAAGTGCTAAGAATGCTGACCTAAAGCCTAAGCAATGATCTTGCCACGATTTTATAGTCACGATTACGCGAGCATTTTGTATTGATCCTCAAACACCATTGGGGTAATTTACATTGTGGGTAAAAAAGAAATGGGTTCATAATAGTATTGAAAATTTAAATTTCCTGTCATTAGCAAGAATCCCTGGCCTTTGATAAAAATTAGAAGATATATTGCTATACTAGATGTTTAGTCCCAGGGGGTAGTTATTTGAATTAATAGACTTCTTTCGAAACTCTAATTTTCCATTTCAAAATTACAAATCCCCGCAATTAAATTGAATCTAAGACCAAACCGTTTTCTACGATTTCGATATCTGTCAGCAATAATTTTATATCGCTTTAATAAGTCGATCACATTTTCGTTTAATACACGCTGACTGGATAGCTCTTTATTGCTCTTTTTTTCTTCTTTTGTTAAGATAACATTTTTTCGTTTCTTTTTTGGCAATTCGCTATTGGCATGAAGTTTTTGTATACCTTGATAACCTGTATCTGTTAATGATTTCGTCTTCTTCTGAAAACGAACTTTTGATTCTTTAAAAAGCCTAAAGTCATGTCGTTTACCATTGCTAAAGCTTGTGCATATTACTTGTTTTGTTTTTTTATCCACGACTACCTGGGTTTTCAGAGTGTGTCTTTTCTTTTTACCTGAGTAATAGTATTTTTGTTTTTTTGGGCCTTTCTATCGGTGATTCCGTCGTATCAACTAAAACTACTTCATATTTCATGTCGCTTTTTAAAAGTGCTTTCCGTCCAGGCAAGTTAAATGCTCCGCACTTGATCAAGGTATCCTCAACCCAACGAATCGTTTTATAAGCGCTGCTTTCGCTGACTCCGTAACTTTGGCTAATATGAAAATAAGTCCTATATTCTCTTGAATATTCAAGTGTCATTAGCAGCATTTCTTCTATACTTAATTTATTTGGGCGACCACCTTGAGCTTTTTTATTAGTATTGGCATCTAGTAAGATTTCTACCATCTTATTAAAGGTAGCCGGCTTTACCCCGGTCAGCCTTCTAAATCCTTCTGGTTGTAATTCTTTTATATGATTCCATTTCATGTCTTGAGGCTCTCAATTTAAATTTTTTCAAGTTTCTCATATAAAGGAAAGTTTCGAAAGAAGTCTAATGTTAAACCTTTCTGGCATTTCTTGCCAGTTTTTAACAATAATTCATAAGGTGTCAGTCCTTAAGCCTCTTAGAAAATTATAGGCATTTAAAAGCGATTTTGACAGGTTTAACTATATTCAATACAATTAAGCTTAATATTCAATTTTAAGCAGGGAATAAAAAATGTCTAAATCAGCTGAAGATATTGAAAAGGAATTATTCGAAAAAAAAATAGATGGGATTTTTGCAGGGGATCTTGATAAAGAAGAAATTAAAAGCATACTCACCGGGGAAACATTATCTACAACAAAAAAAACATTACTTTTGAAATTTTATGACTTAACTAAAAATGCAGAGACTTTAAATAAAGAAGGACTTAAAATTCAAGCGTCAATAGATGAGTATTACAAGATTGGTATCCCTAGGCCCGGGGGCGGATTATCACCACTTAGTAGAGTAAAAAAATGCAGGAAATGTGCAACGGTTGGAAGAAGGGAATAGAGATACTAGAAGAGAAGAGAAAAGAGATACTAGAAGCTCATTCCAAAACCATAATAGAAATCCTGAATGTAAGAAGTCAATTATGCTCGAGGCTTCAATTAAACTCTGATGAAGAAGAGAAAGAAAGTACTAAGAAAGCTCTCTTAAAGCTTAAGTAGAGACAAAATAGGTTACTAATTATATTAATACGCTTTAGATTCTGAACTTGAAAATAATTTAGGTTATGTCAAACATGGCCCTATTATCTAAAATAGGGGAAATGGTTGATTTTTTTAGATTTTTTAGAGCGGCAATTAAACAAAACTGTTTATGTACATTTATTACCCTAAAATACCACCCCCTATCCTAGGAACAGTTTTAAAAAATTAGACTTTAGGTAAAGTAGCAAATACTTTATCTGCAGCATTTATTGCAAAATCTAATGATTTTTTATCATGAGCCATGGACATAAAGCCAGCTTCAAAGGCCGAGGGTGGCAGATATACTCCTTCTTTGAGCAT
>JAQGOH010000055.1 GCA_028293705.1 Francisellaceae bacterium
TTTAGCTTTAGGCCACTCACCAATAGATTCTTGTACTTTAGAAATGTTTTCTTTCATTGATTTTAATCTTAACTCATTGGTTGGATTATTAGGCGATAAATCGACAAGACTCATGTTGGTAATTAAATGTTTTAAATCATCTAAATTATCCTTCTCATAACTGAGTCCCGTAGCGGGTAATTGTTTATTAATTAAATTAGAAAATTTTTGAAAAAGTTTTTCAGTATTATCTTTTTTAAAATCATTTAACATGCTGTTTCGAGGTTTCATAGTTTATTCCTTTTAATTTAAGAGCCTTTTTTTGATGGAGAAAATGAATGAGAATCTTTTCTAGCTTCTTTAGGTACTTCAGGTTGTTCTTTTCTTTGGTATAACAAGTCTTGGGGCTTATCCTTGTTAAATTGGACTTGCTCTTTTTGATAAGATTGATATTTTTTTATTAAAGATTCAGGTAAGGATGCAATATCAAAATTTTGTTTTAATTTAACTAAATTATTTTTATATTCAGACATCAATTTACCACTTAAAACCGGATGCATAGTCTTATTATCGTGGGCATCTTTAATCAGTCTATTCATTAGGTTGTTAAATAAGGTTTTTCTACCTGTGATTAATAAATTATCAAGATAGGCTGGAATGTGAATAGGATTTATTTTTAAGATATTAAAGGCTAATCTTTTTTTATTTAATAAATGCCTATATAGATCGATAAGGGTTGGATCAATCAATTTTTCAGCTTTAACCTTGGCTTTGACCTTATTAAAAAATTTAGTTTCTTTAGAATTCTTTTCTTGATGTAAATATTCTTCATAATTTTTTTGGATATGAGCAGGAATCAAACCCTGAGGTATTTTTTTACCTTGTTTGTTTTTTAATTCAATATATCTACCGATAAGTTCAGGTTGTATGCTAACTGGATGGGTGGTGGTATTAGCTAGGATTTTACTTTCTATTTCCCGGATAAATTTTACTTCTCCAAGATGATGCTTGTATTCAGTTTTCATAGCTTCGGTTAATGAAGAGAGTCTAAAAGGTAATCCTAGATTTTTTAAGGCCTTTCGATAGGCTAATAGACTGTCTCCCCCTAAAACATAATAATTTTCATTCATTTTTTCTCTTTCCCTGGCAACGCTTAATTGCTTGTTAATTAAATTAACAAATCGGGATTCCTCATTTTTAAACCAATCAGGATTAATCTTATAAAAACTATGATACTTGAGATAATCATCATTTTCTAATATTTTTTTAACCTTTTCAAGGATCCCTTTTTCTCCTTTTGCAATAAGATAATCATTATAATTATGGATAACCTCAGGTGGGGGAAGGTAGATATTTTTAATATCATTAGCTTGCAATTTATCGTTTGCAATCTCAAGCTGCATAGAAACTAATTTACCTACTTTATCCATAGGCCATTTAGGATTTAAATCATAATTGAATTGGCTTAAATGTGTTTTATCATTTATAGATTCAATAAAATTATCAAAGCCTTCATAATGTTCAATGTCTTCTCTCATCCCTAAGGAGCTACCTAAGTTAGAAGGAGGTCTAGGGTTTCTATTTTCATTACCGTGTTGTATAGCAAACATTGAATCATAATCTAACCCATTCGTTAGATAATTATCTAAGGTTTTATAAACAAATTCATAAGGGGTGATGCAACCTGCTCTATCCAAGGCAAATTGAGTAATAAGATCGATAAATTCTATTCTTTCCTTAATAAGGGCCCCATTCGCATCGAATATTTTTTCATTTTCCATTTTGTTTAATATTTGTTGCATGAGAGGATGATCTTTTAAATTTTCTGCAAGATGCTCAAATGTCATGCTAGCCAATCTAAGTAGTTGACCGCTATTATCACTATAGGCATTTTTTTCAAAAGTATTAATAACTTGTCTGGTCCAATCGGGTAAATTACTAGGATGGGCTTGAATAAGAATATCCCAATCCCCGGTATAAAGAACGCCATTTTCATCGGCAAAGCAATTGATAGTATGAGGTTCACTGGTAAAATGTTTTTTGTTTAGTTCATCTATAGTATATTCTTGAGTGTAAACAATATTTTCTATATTCAGAAAATCTTTTACTTGATCTAAGTCTAATCCTGTTTTTTCTTTTAATAATATTTTGCTAGGGGCTTGATATTTAAGTTTCCAATTTAACATGTCTTGGGGCCTTGAAAAAGCAGAATTTTTTTCTTTTTCATTATAATAATGTTGGTCTTTTACCAATATAACCGAGAATTCACCATTAAAACCATCAGGTTTTTTACCCTCAACACATTCAAACGTTAATTTTTGGGTGATGGGATCAAAGGATTTAATTTCATATTCTTTGTTGGGTTCTTGGGATCTTATTAAGATAGAAGCAAGGGTTTCTGTGGCGGGTCTTAAGGTTAATGCGCCCTCTGCAATATATAAAGGGGTTTTTTCAAGATCAGTGGGATCAAGCCCAATCGTTTGTAATTTATCTGAACCCTCTATTTTGGTATACTTATTTGAAGCTGGCAATAAACCTGAAACAGGTCCCCAATTACCACTTTTAGTATAAGTTTTACCGGATTTTTGAGCATTTTCCCCCAAACCTCTTTGTCTAGCTACTGCGCCATCTGCTACGGGATCTGGCGCTCTAAAGGTAGTCGGGCCCATCATTTTGGAAAGATTTTTAGAGGTAAAACTTAAGCTTAAGCCCATGCCACTTTTACTTACCGCTAAAAAACTTCCTTTTTTTGAAGGTTTATTTGAGGCTTCATCTACCATTAAATTTCTCCATTAATATATATTTTACCCTATGCCTTAAAGCTTAAATTTTCCTTTACTTTAATGAAAATTGAATTTTCCAATATTTTTATCGGCAAAACTAAAATAATATTTAATGTAGAGAATAAGAGATAGGTCAATAAGTAATTAATTGATATTGACTTAAAATATTAGAGAGCGTTTTATCAATACCAAAATGGACTAACTATGCTAAAAATAGAAAAGGGATCTTTCACAAGGGATTTTTCAAGAACCCCTCACCCTCCACATGGCCCGATGAGTATCCAAGGGGATAGCTCAACCTCAAATTTAGCAAATGATTCAAAATCCGAAAAAGATATATTGGCTCTATCGGGTGAGGATCTTTTTGAGCAATATTCAAAAAACATGCGTAAAAAAAAGTATGGGAATGCTCGATTTTATATTGAAAAATCATTAGAATTAGTCCCTAACAATATCGATTTGGTATTAAAGCATTTAGAAGTATTAAGCAATCTTCTGCAAGCTGATCAATTGTTAAATGAATATGAAAAAAAACTGGTTAGATTACCCCAATTAAAAAACGATTCGAACTATCATATGGGATTGGGTAAAGCTTATTTAAAAAATCAAGAATTTACAAAAGCCTTAGAGCAGTTTCAACAAGCCATAAAAAGTGATCAATCAAAAACTTTAATTAAGAGCCCTGACTTTTATATTTGCCGGGCAAAAGCATATTACCATCTTCAAGAGCCTAGACATTCCTATAGAGATATGAAAAAAGCTATAAAGTTAAATCCGAATATCATTAAAGAACCTAATTTTTTAAAAATTTATAACAAATATAAAAATGCTTATTTCCCTAAGCCGATAAATTCGAATTCCAGGTTAAATTTAATAGAGGAAGGAATAATCTCATCCCGCAAACTACCACAGATGACTAATATGATTAATCGTCAAATAAAGACTGAAAATGAAGCTAAAACTGTGTCTAATACCGAATTTACACAAGAGTTACCGGCTAAAAAAAATAAAAAAAGTAAATGGTCGTGTTTTGGGTGTGGCACTCCTTCTTAAAAGGCCTTTATGAAAATAATAAAGTTTTAGTTTTATCGGTCGTTATATGAAAATGAGTTCTAATTGTAAATGAAATAAATAAAATACTATTTATTGAGCAATTTTTAGGCAATTCGGGGAGCAAAAATGTTAAAAATGAATTCAAACAAAGGGTTTTCCTTAATAGAATTAATGATTGTTATTGCTATTATTGGTATTTTAGCCGCTATTGCTATTCCCAATTATAAAGGCTATGTAATGCGTTCTAAGCTTACCGAGGGGCTTAACGACTCAAGAATAATGCGTACCCAAATAGAAGAATACTTTAATGTAACGGGTGGGCTTCCTTGCTGTGGAGCAAATGTAGGTACCCCAACAGGTGGTCCTGCTGATTGGTATAATCCTTCCCCGGTATTAGGGATGCTAAGATGGAACGGTGTAACCGGCACCAGCGGGGCTGGAACGAAAGGAAACATAGAGATGTGGGTAAACACGACTTTAATCCCTAATACTGTCAATTACCCCATTTTTTTACTCCAGGCTAAAGTAGTTAATAATCAATTAACATGGCAATGTGCTTTAAATTTACCATATGATGATATTCCCCATCAATATTTGCCTAATAGTTGTTTAAACACCCCTTGGTAAAGTGACACAAAATCCAATATAAATAAATTTATTTGATAACCGTTGAGGGTTTTATTTTGGGTTTAAATTTTTTACGAAATTTTTTCACTATTTTTTTATGTGATCTTTTATAAAAAGTTTTTACATTCTCTTCTGGCAAATTTAAAAACATTTCGAAAAATTTTGCAGTGCTAGACCATGAAAAACGAGTTTCTGCATTTTGTAAAATAATAATACCAACTTGATATTTAGGCATAAAAGCAATTACGTTGTTGTAACCTTTAAGCCAACCGGCATGGAAAACTAATTTTTCATGATGAAAGTTTAAAATTCTCCATCCTAAGCCATAGGAAGCCTTATCGATATGTCGATGATTAACCCTATTAACTATATCGGGAGTCGGAATCAAAGGTTCATGCATTAAACTAGCAGCGGTCTTTGATAATACATGAGGAAATTTACCCATTTGGGCTTGTAAAAATATGGCCATATCCTGAATCGTTGAATTAATGCCACCAGCAGGAACGACTGAATAATAACTTTTAGAATGCTCAGCACAAGGAGATAATACCCCACGTTTATTTCTAATATGAGGAATAGAACGATTATTGTCTGCTTTTAAAGCCGCATAATTCGTTGAAGTGCGACGCATATTAAGGGGTTTTAATAAATGCTTAGATAAGGCACTGGAAAAACTTTCCTGAGTACTTGATTGAATCACATCACCAATTAAACTAAAAGCAACATTATGATAGTCGAAACATTTACCAACGGGACATCGTAAGGGGGTTGAATGTAATTTATTAATTATTTGGTTATAAGGCATATAAGATTCAATTAAACGATTAAAGCCAGCACGAGGTACCCCGGAGGTATGATTTAATAAATTTTTTATTTTAAAATTTCTAGCATATTTCGTTTTCTTCGAACGGATTAAGGAATTGTGAAGTGAAAAATGAGGTAAATATTTATGTACCTCATCTTCCATATCAAAATGACGTTGTTGGGATAAAATCGTGGCAAGGGTGGCCGCAACGGGCTTTGACACAGAACCTAATTGAAAAAGGGTTTCGGTATTAATTTTATCAGCCTTACCTAATTTCTTTACCCCATAAGGTTTTATAAATACAATTTCATTCTGATAGACGATGGCAACCGCTGCCCCAGGAACTCGCATTTTTTTCTGGGTGGCATCTAAATAATTTTCAAATTTATGGATTAAAGGGCGGATGTCAGGATGAATTTTATAAGGGGGGTGAAAATGGGGATATGGACTCAGGTCATTAGCATAAATAGGAAAACTTTGATGAATAATTAAAAATCCTATTATGCTTAAAATCCTTTTCAATTTTGTTTCCTATCGCTTTTAAATAACCTTATCATTAAGTTTTATCTCTAAGTGAAACAATATCAAGTCTGATATGATTTTTAGTTAATTATCTTAAATGAATAATTTTGAAAAAGACTAATAGCGTTCATTATTAAAATAATTGGCTCCCCGGGACGGACTCGAACCGCCGACCCAGTGGTTAACAGCCACTTGCTCTACCGACTGAGCTACCGGGGAATTATGTTTATGGATATTAGCTGCCAAATAGCATTTGGTCAATATCTTTTTTTATTTTTTTCCTAAAATAGCCTCTAATCGATCAAGGGCCTTTTCTAAACTTGGCATACCAAGGGCAAAAGATAAACGTAGATATCCTGGATTACCGAAAGCAGTCCCTGGTACTAAAGCGATACCTGCTTTAGATAAGAGATAACTGGCTAAATCAATATCATCTTTTAAATTAGGGGCAATATCTGAAATATTATCAAATCTTGGAAAAAGATAGAAAGCGCCATCAGCTTTTACCGCAGTGGTGTTTTTAAAAGTATTTAAACGGCCCAATACATAATCGTGCCGACTTTTAAAAGACGCTCGCATAAGAGCAATACTATCCTGGGGGCCCGTTAACGCTGCAAGGGCTGCTTTTTGAGAGATGGAGCAGGCATTAGATGTACATTGGCTTTGAACATTCGTCATCGCATCAATTAGCCATTTAGGCCCTGCTGCAAAACCAATGCGCCAGCCAGTCATACTATAACTTTTAGAAACCCCATGCACAATAATCATTCGATCGTATAAATCGGGGCAACTCATCACTATATTAGAGAAGTATTCTGGCTGCCATAAGACTTGTTCATAGATATCATCACTTAAAATAAATATATTGGGATGAAAGCGAAGTACTTCGCCTAAAGCTTCAAGTTCTTCTTTAGAATAAGCGACCCCACAAGGGTTAGAAGGACTATTTAAAATTAACAGTTTAGTTTTAGAACTTATAGATGCCTTTAATTGGGCTGGGGTAATTTTAAAATTGTTTTCTAATTGTGTTTGAATAATAACGGGTTTAGCATCACTTAATAATACGATATCGGGATAAGAAACCCAGTAAGGAGCGGGGATTAGTACTTCATCATCTTTGTTTAATAAGCTTTGAGCTAGATTAAAAATACTTTGTTTGCCACCGGTTGAAACTAAAATTTGATTAGTCTCGTAGTTTAAACCATTATCGCGGGCAAATTTAACCTTAATGGCCTCGCGCAAAGGTAAAATACCCTCTACGGCTGTATATTTAGTAAAACCTTCTTTTATAGCTTGAATAGCCGCTTCTTTAATATGATTAGGCGTATCAAAATCGGGTTCTCCTACACTTAAGCTAATAATGTCTTTCCCAGCAGCTTTTAAGCTAGCTGCCTTTGCGGCAATACTTAAGGTTGCGGATGGTTTTATAAGTTTTACTCTATCAGCGATAATTGAGTTCATAAGTTAACCTTTAAAAGCGATGAAGGGAAAGATTTTACAACAAAATGTAAATGATTAATATTTAAAAAAAATAAAATACTAAAGTTTAGCTATCATTGTATAATTAGAATTTTAATAATCTCAAGGAAAATATACTATTGGCCGAACAACCCTTTGAATTGAAAACACAATTTCTACCTTCAGGTGATCAACCCACTGCTATTAACTCCCTATTAACAGGTCTTAAGGATGGCCTTGTTCATCAAACTCTGTTAGGTGTGACAGGATCGGGTAAGACATTTACGATTGCCAACGTAATTCAACAAACTCAGCGTCCAGCAATGGTCTTAGCTCCTAATAAAACCTTAGCAGCTCAACTATATGGTGAGCTTAAAGCTTTTTTTCCGAACAATGCGGTTGAATATTTTGTTTCTTATTATGATTATTATCAGCCTGAGGCCTATGTGCCTACCAGCGATATCTATATTGAAAAAGATGCCTCAATTAATGAGCATGTAGAACAAATGCGTTTATCAGCCACTAAAGCTTTTTTAGAAAGAAAAGATAGTATTATCGTAGCCACAGTCTCGGCTATCTATGGATTGGGAGATCCGAAAGCTTACTTATCAATGGTATTACACCTTGTTAAAGGTGAAAAAATAGATCAGCGTGTATTACTTCGACGATTAGCCGAACTACAATATTCTAGGAACGATCTTGATTTCAGAAGAACAACCTATAGAGTGCGGGGAGATGTTATAGATGTTTTTCCGGCAGAATCGGATAACGATGCCATTCGAGTCGAATTATTTGGGGATGAAATTGATAATATAAGTATTTTTGATCCGCTAACCGGTGCCTTAATAAAAAAAGTACCACGTATTACGATTTACCCAAAAACTCATTATGTAACGCCCAGAGAAAAAATATTAGATTCTATCGAACATATCAAACAAGAATTAAAAGAAAGAGTTCACGAATTTCAGGACCAAAATAAGTTAATAGAAGCTCAACGTATAGAACAGCGCACCCGTTTTGATATCGAAATGATGTTTGAATTAGGATATTGTTCTGGTATTGAAAATTATTCCCGCTATTTATCTGGAAGGGGAGCAGGGCTACCTCCTCCTACTTTAGTAGATTATTTGCCTCCTAATGCCTTATTAATCATTGATGAATCTCACGTTACTATTCCACAAATGGGGGGTATGTATAAGGGGGATAGGGCGCGTAAAGAAAATTTAGTTAATTATGGTTTTAGATTACCCTCGGCACTAGATAATCGTCCTTTAAGATTCGATGAATTTGAAAAACTACAACCTCAAACTATATATGTTACCGCCACTCCTGGTAAATATGAATTAGAGCATTCTGATAATATTGTAGAACAAGTGGTTCGTCCCACAGGCTTAATCGATCCTGAAATTGAAGTTAAACCGGCTACCAGTCAAGTGGATGATGTTTTTTCGCAAATTAAAAATCGGGTAGCCGTTAATGAACGGGTATTGATTACGACTTTGACCAAACGAATGGCAGAAGATTTAACCACTTATTTAGCAGAACATAACATTAGAGTCCGATATGTACATTCTGATATAGATACCGTGGAACGGGTACAAATTATTCGAGATTTTCGTTTAGGAGAATTTGATGTCTTGGTTGGTATTAATTTACTAAGAGAAGGTCTTGATATGCCGGAGGTCTCATTAGTGGCTATTATGGATGCCGATAAAGAAGGTTTCTTGCGTTCTGATAGAGCCTTAATACAGACCATTGGGCGGGCAGCAAGACATGTGAATGGTAAAGCTATTTTGTACGCTGATAAAATAACGGGTTCTATGCAAAGAGCCATTGATGAAACTGACAGAAGAAGAACCAAACAAATAGCTTATAACCTAGAACATAAGATTACGCCTCGAGGTATTATTAAACCGATTTTGGATATTATGGAAGGGGCCTATGGTTTTAGTGAAGAACAACTTAAAAAAACTAAAAAAGGATCCAAACAAAAAATAAGTTTAGTGGAAGAATTTAAAGATTTAAATCCTAAACAAATGGCAAGAAAAATCACCGAACTTGAAAATAGGATGTATGAGGAAGCCCGTAATTTAGAATTCGAACAGGCTACTAAATTACGAGATCAAATAAAAATATTAAAAGAAAAGTTTTCAATTACTTAAAATACTTTTGAGTAAATATTAATTTTTTATAGGGTTGATAAAAAGGCTTCTTTAATCTCTTCCTTTTTTTGTTCTTTAGGCTCTTGATAATTGCGTTGTGCTATATACAAATGTCTATAAATCGCAGAACGAATTGTGGTTTGTGGAAGGCGAAACTGGCATAAAGACGAGGTTTGTGTGGTATTAGCAAAAGCATCTTGTTTAGCATAATCAGCTTGTATACCGAAGGTCATCAAATTACCAATTGATTTTAAGGGTAGGTCTTTATAATTCACCCACTCATCATTAGCAAGATTATGTAAATAATTTTCAGCGCTTATAATTATAGTAGTGGTTGCCACACCTTCTATTTGATTTAATGGCAAACCATTTTCCATTTTTTCTAAGAAGATTTTGAGTTCAGTTATACGCGAGTCGCCTTCTTCCAAACTAAATTCTTCCTTTGCATAGCTTTTAAGAGCCGCTAAAATGAACATAAGCATTTCTAGACGCACATTAATTAATTTTCTTTTATCAGGGGTTATGAAGTGTCCTGTATTAGGACAAGTGCCTTTCAAATTTAGCCACTCAACAATTAATTTTCTATCATAAATAATTAACTGTTGTAAAATAATGGGATGTTTAGCTAGTCGAACGGGATTCAAAGAAAAAGCATTTAATAAGGGACAAGTAAAATAAGCAAAACCTTTGTTAAATTGGTTTAAATTCATTTATTAATCCTTTATCTAATTTTAAAACAAAATGTTATCTCTTTTTCTTATCCTAGTCTATTAAGCGGTTTAGAATTCAAAGACAACGCAATTGAGATCCTTTTAAAAATTATCAATGATATTTAATTCACATGTGTTTAATTTATTTGTGTAGTTTCACCTAAAAAATTAATTGATTGTAGTGGCACTTTTTTAAAAATTGCGTGTCAAACCCCCTATAAAGAGAAATACGAAAAGGGGAAAGAATAATGTTTATGAAAATGGTCTCTTGTGTGCTTTTGCTGGGAATCATTTCAGGCTGTGCAAACAACCAAGGTCCCAATCAAATGGGAGGAACGATTATCGGAGGAGCAGCCGGGGCTTTAGTGGGTTCCCAATTTGGGAGAGGCACTGGAGCCATAGTAGGTACCGGGATTGGAGCAATTATAGGTGCAACTGCAGGTAGCTCTCTAGGTCAGGAAATGGACCAGCGAAATAAAGAATTACGATGACATAGATAAATACATATAAGCTAATTTTAAGAATTGGTTAATTTAATGACTAAATACTTGAAATTATTACCTTCACGATCCTACACTTTGTTAAGAGGTGAACTAAATGACTATGAATACTACACTTTATCAATCGATTAATGCTCAAGATTGTTGCTTTAATATGCGTAAGATAAGTCGGGCAGTTACCCAATATTTTGATAGGCACTTAGAGCCTGCAGGGCTTAGAGCAACTCAGTTTACCTTATTAGTAACCCTGGCCAGTTCTCATGCTAAGACTTTAACCGAAATGGCTGAAGGATTAGTAATGGATAGAACC
>JAQGOH010000135.1 GCA_028293705.1 Francisellaceae bacterium
TAAATGAACACACCAATGGTTTAGTAAGACAATATTTTCCAAAATCAAGAAACTTAACTTTAATTTCAGTCGAGGATCTTCAAAGGGTAGAAAATTTACTTAACAATCGACCTAGAAAAGTGTTAGGTTATCGAAAACCAATAGAGATAATGTCAAAATCGATGAAACCAGCCGAAAGAATTGCACTTCAAGGTTGAAGGGGCCTTTGTCATAAAAAGGGTACTTACACTTATGAATTGAGAGCAGGTAAGATAGACATCTAAAAATTCTTATTATATATTAATTATAAGTTTTGTAATAACTTATCTTTTGTTAACTCATAAGGGAATAAAATGCTACTCAAATATACAATTATCTTTTTTATCATTTCTTTTATAACCGGGATTTTAGGATTTACCAAAATATCTGATTCGATGGCAGGAATTTCAAAGAAACTTTTTTATTTTTTTATAATATTATCTGTGGTTAGTTTAATTATCCATGCTTTGGGTATTTTTATTTAGTCTATTATAAATCTTTATGTGAGTTTAAGTTTATTACTGGTGGTGTAAGGATTAAAAGGGTTACCTATCTTTAAAATTTCTGAGTATCCTTATTATCAGAAGTAGGTAAAATAGGGTTTAGGTCATTTTTTTTGCTCATCTATCAAAACTTATCGAGCCAAACTGGGATATAATTTTGTTGCAATTAATAAAAGAATAAAAAAAGTCATAGCTAATATCCCAAAATCCCAAGCAATTCCATGCAAACTAATTCCATCCTCAATTAATAAACCTCTTAATGCATCCACTAAATAGGTTAAAGGGTTAAACCGAGCTAGGGTTTTTAACCAATTAGGCATAATTTCTATAGGATAAATTGCATTACTGGCAAAAAACAAAGGCATTGTCATGACTTGCCCGATTCCCATAAATCGTTCACGCGTTTTAACAAGGCAAGCAATGATTAGAGAAAATGTAGAGAAAATGGCGGCCCCTAATATCATGGCAATTAATACCCCTAAAATAGGCATTATTTCGAATTTAATATCTACATTAAGGCTTACTGCTACACAATAAATAATAAAAATTTGTACAGTACTTCTTAAGCCAGCCGTAAGCGCTTTTCCTAATACTAAGCTTATTCGATAGGCGGGACTGACTAGGAGCTTATGTAATATTCCAAGATCTCTCTCCCATATGACTGCTATACCATAAAAGATAGCACTAAAAAGTATACTTTGTGCTAGAATTCCCGGGGTAATATAAGTTAAATAATTAATATTACCGGTGTTAACATGCGATATATTATTAAAAACTTGTCCAAAAATAGTTAACCATAAAATGGGTTGAATGGCCCTGGTAAATAAATCTAAAGGGTCTCTTAAAGTCTTTCTAATTTCCATATCAACAATAGTTAAAGTATCACTAATAAAGTGTAATAAATTCATGTTTTATCCTAGCCGTTTAGCATTTGAGCGTGTTTTTAAAACATCTTTGTATTGTCCGCCCTCTTCTATTATGCCTCTACTATAATATAAAAATACATCATTTAATGTAGCATCTACTATGTCCATTTTAGCTTTAAGATTATTGATTGAATCAAAGGCTTGAATCTGGCCTTTATGTAAAATCGCTATCTTGTCACACAATATTTCTGCCTCTCCCATATCATGTGTTGTGATTAAAATAGCCATTTTTGATTGCGTTTTTAAGTTTAGGAGATGTTTCCAGATAAGCTGTCGAGCACTGACATCTAGTCCTACTGTGGGTTCATCTAAGAATAATATTTTAGGTTCGTGTAATAAAGCCTGAGCTAATTCTAACCTTCTAATCATTCCTCCTGAAAATGTTTTGACCAGCTTATGGGCTGATTTTTCAAGCTCAATAAACTTTAATGCTTCATTAATTCGATATAATTGTTGTGACTTTGGAATATGATATAATCTGGCCGAAAGCCTTAGATTTTCAAAGGCAGTAAGCCCGCCATCGGCGGAAACAAGTTGTGGTACATACCCAATATTTTTTCTTACAGCTTGCGGATTGTTTGCTAAACTGAACCCCGCAATTTGTACCTGCCCTTCTTGTGGTTTTAATAAAGTGGTGAGTAATTTAAGCGTGGTGCTTTTTCCAGCTCCATTAGCTCCAATTAAGCCTATCATCTCCCCGGGATTAATATGAAAATTGATTTTTTTTAAAACTTTAAAGTCGCCAAAACTATGGGACAAATCACTAATTTCAACGGCTGGGTTATCCGTTAAACTTTGGGTAGCTAAATTATCGTTCATATTAATTCATTCCTTTACTGCTATTATTAGTGTATTACTACTTAAGGGTAAATTCCATTAGTTAAGTTATTAACTATTTCCCTGCTGCTATCTTTTAAAACTGCCTTTGTTTATAGTACGAGGGGTAAATCCCAATGAAAGATTTTATCTTGAAGGTTTTAAATAAATGAAAAACTCTCCATTTGGTCACCCAGCTTGGATAGAAATTGATTTAGTACAATTTAAAAAAAATATTGCCTATATTAAAAAATTTATTGGTTCTAAAACAAAGTTTTGTTTACCGGTTAAAGCTAATGCCTATGGCCATGGTTTAATACCCATTGCACAAGCAGCAGCCCAAGCCGGAGTGGATTATTTAGGTGTTTCCTGTCTACAAGAAGGTGCCCTTTTACGCCAAGCTAATATTAAGCTTCCCATATTAGTTTTTGGTGCAATTCATACGGAACAAATAAAAGAGCTCATTCATTACGGGTTAGAATTTACGATTGCTTCACTCTTTAAAGCCAAAATGGTTAAAGACATTTGTGAAGGATTAAATAAAACGGTTAAAGTTCATTTAGAAATCGACACAGGGATGCTTAGAACCGGTGTGCGAGTGACAACAGGGATAGAAGTATTAAATTTTCTTAAAAAGCATTCTTGTTTTAAAGTAAAGGGAATTTATTCACATCTAGCAACGGCTGATGATCTTAAGAATGATTTCACTTTACGTCAAATTGAATTATTCAAAAACTTTATTGCCGATTGTGAATTAGATAAAAAATCTGATTATATTTGTCATCTTGCCAATTCTGCGGGTCTTATAAACTTTCCTACTTCCCATTTTGAGATGGTTAGACCAGGATTATTAGCGTT
>JAQGOH010000011.1 GCA_028293705.1 Francisellaceae bacterium
TTATATGCAAGCATGTCGAGGATAATGTTAAAAAGGATTGAAAAATGCTTAATTTGAATTTCAAGACACCCTCTATAACCTCGTTAAATTTCAGTAATTATTTAAAAGCCTCTTGCCAATAAATACCCTTCAAAAGCGCGACGAATAATTAATATGTCGCGCTCGTCCTCGTTCGACGGTTTGCTATTTAGTATTTATATGAAACCAATTTTCTCAATTGACCTAACACCACCTTTCGGAGTCTCTTCGAGGCCTAGGTAGCTGAGTAGTTTATCTCGGGGACTCGGCTTCCTCCCTCGTTTTTCGCAACGAACTTTTTAAAACTTTGAGGGATTAAGTAATATTTGAACAATTATTTAATTATCAGAATTAATAAGAAAATAAATAAAAAAATATTTACTTTATATACCAAATTTTACAAAATGCCTTTATATTATCCAAAAAAAATATAATTATGAATTGAGCTTTCAAAGAATTTCTAAATAGACAAATAAATATATCATTTTCATCATCTAGTATTGATTGGTGCTAATATGACACCACATAGTACCTAAAATATACTTTTGGTACCATGAAAGTACCTAAATAGTGCCGCCCCTATATCTTTTTAGAATGGTTAACATTGATGCTGCCTACATGCTATGTCGCTTTATAGTAGGTATTGCTAGCCGAAATATACGGCTAATAAATTCTATTTAGACCTTTGAATAACCTTTAACTAAATAAAAATCATAGTACAACTAGGAATTCGGCTTGTTTCTTAAAGAAAATATTTTATTATTTCAACCTTCGGAGCTCCAAATATTCTTAAACTGAATACAAATCATAAACATTCAGGGTAGAGGTGATTGTAATTTGTATTGTCCCAGATCTCGGACAAAACTTTTTGGTTACTAATTTTACGGCACCCCCCATGAGGCCATAAAGTTAATCGATCCAGTCATTAAAATTTCAATTAAATCTCTATAATTTATTGTTTAATTAAATGATTAATATAAAAATATACCATTACCATTAATGCTATAAATATAAAGATCCAAGATTTTTAATTTCGAAAATTATCGATATTCTGTTTTAAAACCCTTAAAACCTAATGGAATGGACCATCCCACCTTACTAAACGGCTTCGAATGAGCCAAAATAATGGTTGTATTAACAATCATTTAACTTCAGATAGGAGGTCCACATGGATATTGTAACTTTAGGCATAGATTTAGCCAAGAATGTTTTTCAATTGCATGGTACCAATAAAGAAGGAAAAATGCTTCTTAGAAAACGATTATCTCGCTCGGAGTTGCCTAGTTTTGTGGCTCAATTGTCCCCTTGTTTAATTGGGATTGAGGCCTGTGGTAGCAGCCATTATTGGGCAAGGTTGTTTGTCTCTTTTGGACATACGGTCAAAATGATGAGCCCGCAATTTGTAAAACCTTATGTTAAAAGTAACAAGAATGATCAAAATGATGCTGAAGCTATTTGCGAAGCCGTCACTCGGCCTAATATGCGATTTGTATCAATCAAAACAATTGAGCAACAAGACATGCAAGCGCTTCATAGAGTACGTAGTCAATTAATTAAAAATAGAACGGCTTTAGCTAACCAAATTCGAGGCTTATTATCAGAATATGGTATTATTTTCCCGCAACAGATCCAGAATGTAAGAAAAAATTTACCGACTATCATTGATGAGCAGAATAATAATTTAAGTGACTTGGCAAAAAACCTTTTTTCAAAACTTTATGAGGATTTTGTAAGCTTAGATAAACGTATTGAAGATACCGATAAACAAATAAATGCTCTATTTAAAACCAATTCTGCCTGTCAACAAATTGCAAGGGTTCCTGGAATAGGCGTTTTAGGAGCCACCGCCTTAATTTCAGCCATTGGAGATCCAAGTACTTTTAAAAGTGGTCGAGAATTATCCGCCTGGTTGGGCTTAGTGCCTCGACAATCATCAAGCGGTAATAAAAACCATTTGCTAGGTATTAGCAAGAGGGGAAATATTTATTTACGGTCCTTATTAGTGCATGGAGCTCGATCTGCTTTATATCATGCTAAAAACAAAAATGATAAACGCAGTTCGTTGGATATGTGGTTTACAAGAACGTAAGGGCTCTAATAAAGCTTGCGTGGCTTTAGCCAATAAAAACGCCCGGATTATCTGGGCTCTTTTAACTAAAAATGAGGAATATAAAAATGCTGCTTAATCATAAGAGTTATGTCTATTTAACTTAGTTTTTAAAAGCGTTACCAAAATTTGCAATAATGATTCAGAGTGATGGCAAGATAGATTAAATCAACTTTTTCGAAACCTGACGAATTCAGAGGCTCTTAGAAGCCGATAACCTGATAAGGCAAACGAAAGAGTGCATGAATTCCATCAGGGCCCAGGTAATAAAATTACCTAAGTTTAGAGGCCGGATATATGAGCGCAATTTTTCTGCCTAACGATGAAAAAAAACTTGCAAATCGGGATGGTCCATATATGAATTCGGGTTAAGAATAGTAGCACCAAAAGGATGGTAGACTACCCTCCACTTGACGGCTATCAAGAGGTGCTACTGTTATGGATCTTACAACATTATACTGCGATGTGGATGATTTTTTTAAAGTTTATTCGATTGATAAACAAACTATTAAACCCTTAGAGAATGGAAAACGGACCAGA
>JAQGOH010000043.1 GCA_028293705.1 Francisellaceae bacterium
AAGCTAAGTTTAACTGCTTAATCATACTGATTTGCTCAGCGCTAACCCCATTAAATTCCATTGTAAAAACTGAGTTTTTAAACTCAATTGCTAATGCTAGGGCTTCTGGATTATACAAAGGGCTTAAAACACCTAAACAAAATTCCGGCGCATACATTTTAAGAACTTTTAAGAATTCATGATCGAAACTTGATAATAAAATACGGTTTAAGGGATTTTTATAATGTAAATGTAATAATCGCATTAAAGAGGCCACTTGTTGTTGGTTATCTAATTCTAATTGCGGTTTTATTTCAATATTAATATTTAAGCATTGGCTTTCGACTAATTGTAACACCTCCTCTAATAAAGGAATTTTTTCAGCTTTAAACGCGGTAGAAAACCAAGAACCAGCATCTAAATCCTTAATGATTTCATAAGGAGTTTTAGCTACAAAACCATCATAAGCGGTAGTACGATTTAGGGTGGTGTCATGAATAACTACCCACTCTCCGCTGGCGCATTGCATGACATCTAGTTCTATCCAATCGATTTTATACTTTGCTGCAGTCTTAAAACTGGCAAGGGTATTTTCAGGAACTAAACTGGGTACGCCTCGATGAGCTATAACGCCCTTCTTTGGGAGCAAAATTTCACAATTAACACTATGCATATTTAATCCTAAAATAATCTTAAAAAATTTACTTTTACACTCAATGTTTGATATAGTAGGTCGTTCATTAATAAATGTTGGGAAAAATAGGGAGAAATTAATGAATATGCAGGAAGTCATAGGAATCCTTTTATCATTAACTGCCTTGGCAAGTTATATCAATTACCGTTTTATTAAGCTCCCAAAATCTATTGGACTTACCCTTATCACTTTAATTTTATCACTCATTATTGCAGCATCCAGTTCTTTTGGTTGGGATATGCAAAATTTTACTCAGGAGCTTCTGAATATTATTGGTTTTAATGAGACTTTCTTACATGGAATGCTCAGTTTTTTATTGTTTGCTGGAGCCTTACATGTGAATACCCGAGAGCTTGCGAAACATAAAATTGTAGTCGGATTATTAGCAACGGTAGGGGTAGTTTTATCTACTTTTATTATAGGTCTGGGAACCTATGGTCTTACCAAAGCACTTAACATTCCCATTTCATTTATTTACTGCTTATTATTTGGCGCCCTAATTTCTCCTACCGATCCTATTTCAGTCTTGGGCATTTTAAAAGAAGTCAATGCGCCTAAAAATCTTGAAATGAAAATTGCTGGAGAAGCTTTATTCAATGACGGTATGGGTATCGTACTTTTTATGGTGATTTTAGGGATGGCGACCGGCGTGCATAGCTACTGGAGCTTATCGGAAATCAGTGTGTTTTTCATTCAACAAAAATTAGGTGGCATAGTATTAGGGGCTATCTTAGGCAGCTTAACTTCTCGTTTATTAAATACCATTGATGATTCAGAAGTAGCTATTATTTTGACTTTAGCATTAGTAGCAGGGGGTTATACCCTTGCTCACAAAATAGCCCATGTCTCTGGCGCTATTTGTATTGCCATGGCAGGTCTTGTGGTAGGGGGGAGCCTTAAAAAAGGAAAAATGAGTAAAGAAGCTTTGTATCGCCTCGATGCCTTTTGGGCTTTGGTAGATGCGGTGTTAAATGCAATATTGTTTGTCTTAATTGGTCTTGAATTTTTAAACTTACATTTTACCCCAGGCATTTGGTTAGCCTCGGTAGGGACCATTATTATCACGCTAACCGCTCGTTGGATAAGCGTCATTATTCCCGTGGGTTCTATAAGTTTATTTAGGAAGTTTAATCCTGCTGTAATAATGGTCATGACCTGGGGAGGGCTTAGAGGAGGAATTTCAATAGCTTTAGCCTTGTCTATCCCGCAAGGACCCATCAGAGACTTTATCGTATCGATTACCTATGCGGTGGTTATTTTTTCGATCACGGTACAAGGTTTAACAATTGGACCGCTTGTAAAGTTGATCTTTCACAAAGATAGCCTAAAACTCACAATGCCTATTCCTTTAGCTGCTCCCATAAGGGCATTAAACTTAAATTTTGGGGATAGTAACCTAAAGGTTACTAAATTATAAAACCTGATGTTAAACCTTATTTTTTCAGAATTAAAAAAAGGAGCTATCGCCTTAACTCCAAATCTTAGAATGGCAAATTTTGTATTTGAGCAATTTGAATATGCTCAAATTATAGAGCAACAATCCGCCTGGATAAATCCCCTTATCTCTGCTATCCAACCTTGGCTAACTCAGCAAATACGAGAAGCTGAAATAAATGGCTTGTTTAAGGGCTATAAATTATTAGATTCCATAGCTTGTAAAATAATTTTAGAATCCATTATTCAAGAATCCAGTGAAGGAGAGTACTTATTAAGAGCTCATCCTACCGCTAATGCAGTATATGAGGCCTGGAATCTGTGCATTGAATGGCAGATTGAATTTAAAGAATTTTATAATTATCGGTTAACCGATGACTTGGAAGTGTTTTTAAAATGGGTGACTTTATTTAAAGACAAATGTGAGCAAAATAATTGGATTGATGAAAAAACTGCTCTTCACTTACTTTTAAAAAATAATACAACTCATTTTCGCTATCCTTTTAAAAAAATCTTACTAATTGGTATTCAAGAATTAACCCCATTACAGCAATCTTTTATAAACGACTTTAAAAGTCAGGGGATAGAAATTGAAACTTATAAGCTTATACACGATAACAGTGTTCCTTATCAAATTGAATTATCCAATAGTGAAGAAGAATTAAATGCTACGGCTTTATGGGCTAGAAAAATATTATCAGAAAATCCCGAAGCTTCTATCGGTATTGTTGTGCCAAGTTTAGAACAAGATAGAGAACGCTGCCAAAAAATATTTGCTAGCTTTTTTAAAAAAGATTTATTTAATATCTCAGCGCCCCGAAGTCTTCTTAATTTTTCTCTGATTGAAACGGCCCTTTTACTATTAGAATGGTCTAAATCCACAATTGACTTAAATCAGTTCACAAGAATATTATTATCTCCTTATTTTAAAACTTTCCAATTAAACCAAGAATTAAAATCCTGGCTTGATTTACGATTAAAATCTCGTGGGGAAAGCGTTATAACCTGGCAAACCCTTATTTATCAAATAAAAGAACTCAACCAAACCTTAAACCTAGGGGGATTAACTAATTTATTAGAACAGTTAGATACTTTATTTAATTTGAAAACGGCTTTTAAAAAAAGAAAAAGTGCTCTTGAATGGGTTGCAGTGTTTAAAGAATGGTTGAAAATTTGTGGATGGCCAGGAGAGCGGATATTAAGTTCAGAAGAATACCAATTGACTATGAAATGGGATAGCTTATTAGAAAATTATATTTTATTAGATAAAGTATTAGGAAATCATTCTTTTAAAGAAGCTTTTACTAGAATTTATCGTTTATCTATTGAGATTAGCTTTCTTCCACAATCTCTATCATCTCCTATACAAATTCTGGGTTTATTAGAAGCTTCTGGTATACCCTTTGATTATATGTGGGTAATAGGCCTTAATGATATTAATTGGCCCACACAATCTGCCCCTAATCCCTTTATCCCTCTTAAATTACAAACTCAAAGACAACTCCCACGTTGTAATGCGGCACGTGAATTATTAGTAGCTAAGCGAATGACAGACTTATTGAGTAGAAGTGCTAAAGAAGTAATTTTTAGTTTCGCAAAAAATATAAATGGAGAAATTTTTCAAGCCTCGCCCTTAATTAGGGATTTTAAAAAAGTAATCCTTTACGATTTATTGGGAGAAAATGCAAGATTTCAAACTGAAGTTCAATCCAATATTCTATTAGAGGAATATACAGATGAGCAGGCTCCAGCCTTAGATCCCACTGAGGTATTGAAAAGTAATGCTACTCTTTTAAAACTACAATCCCTATGCCCTTTTAGAGCTTTCAGTGAAATTAGGTTAAATGCCAAGCCTTTACCGACATTTGATATTGGATTAAAACCTAATGAAAGAGGAGAAATCCTCCACCAAATTTTACATGTATTAGGAAATCAACTTAATAATTTAGAGGTCTTAACCCAACTTCCGGTAGATGAACTTAATGCTTTGATACAACTATTTATAAAAAAGGTTTTAGCAAAATGGAAAGTTAAGAAGCCTTTAAGTCTTGGAGAGTTTTATTTATCCATAGAAGAAGAGCGTTTAAATAAAATAATACATTTATGGGTAAATCTAGAAAAGACCAGAGAATTTTATACCATTGCTTCACAGGAAGAAAAAACTAGTTTTATTTACAAAAACATAGAATTTAACTTACGCTTAGATAGAATTGATGAACTTGATATACATAAAAAACAGATTTTAATTGATTATAAAACCGGCCAAAGTTCAACTCAACATTGGTTTGGAGAAAGACCGTTAGACCCCCAGCTGCCATTTTATGCCATCACAAGACCACACCCGCCTGTTGGAATGGTATTTGGCATGCTAAATGCTGAAGGCGTTAAGCTTCAAGGAATAACAAAAGATGCAGATCTTCTTCCTGGAGTGCAAAACTTAAACGATATTCGAAATTCTCATAAAACGGATAATTGGGAATCACAATTAATGCAGTGGAAGGAAATTTTATTTAAGTTAATCGACAAGTTTATAGAAGGGCAAGCCTACGTCGACCCTATCCAAAATGAAGCTACTTGTAGGACTTGTCATCTTAAAACATTATGTAGAGTTCATTCCAAATAAATTGAGCGTTTTAACCATACTCATTCTTTACGGTTAAGCGATTTTAAACCTTATTTATATAAGATTTAATTTTTCTAAAAATGGTAGGAAGGGTGACATTTTATTAGAAGATTCTGCACCTTGATTTCCCATTTAAAATGTCGATTGGGATAAATATAAGAATTTTTTTTTCCAAACCGAACGCGCACTGAAAAATAATTTGTGCAAATATTGAAAGGACCTTAGATAGTTTTGCTTAAAAACGCTTAATTTTTTCCTGGTGGAGTTTCTTTTTATAAGAATCCAGTACATCCACTTCCACTAGGAACATATTTTTGATTACCGGCACTTATGGTAGGGCCACTTAATCCACATCGCCAGCTAATTATGCCTGTTGTTGGATTGAGTGTTGCAGACCAAACGGGGATAAAGGTACCAATTATATTAGGAAAATTTGTACTAAAGGCAAAACCCCACCCCCCATCAGACATAGTTCCTGCGTAATATATTCCGGTTACATATTTTCCTGTTTGAAAAGTTTTTGATAAATCAGGAAAAGCTGTGCCTGCACCTAAAGCTTCCTCAATTACTTTTTGGAGGGGGCGGGCCAAATTGTAAATTTCAGAAACTTGTGACCTTATTACATAAGTTTGATAGTTGGGGATAGCAATTGCGGCTAAAATACCAATGATCGCTATGACTATCATTATCTCTATTAATGAAAACCCTTTAAAAATCTTAATTTTAAACATTTTACTACCTATTCACAAAGCTTTATAGTGAAACTTGAGGATAACTTAGTTATAATATAGTTGGTTTCTAATGTTTTTCAAAGTTAATCATTTAAATTTTAGCTTTTAGGGCATGTTGTGAAGAAGAAAGATGAAGCCCAATCTGGTAGGTCTTGCAGTCTTTCGACCCACAAAAAGCTTCGATAAAATTAATCATTTTCATACAAATACTGAACCATCTAAAATAACACCGATGAAAATTTTGATCTGGTTCTAGATTATGAGAAGGGTTTAAACCAATTATCCTCGTCAAAACATTGCTTAAAAAAAAAGAGCCAAGTGAAACTCCGGTAGATACGCAATTAGAAGACATAAAATTAACCCCAAAAAAGGAAATCTTATTAAAGGGTTTAGAGGAGGCCTTGAAATTGTATGTTATCTTATTTAAGCTTTTAATTTTAGTATATTAGGAGAAGCCATCGTGCTCAAATTTAAGCCAAAATATCAATTAGGTTTTTCTTTAATAGAATTAATGATAGTTATTGCAATTATAGGTATTTTAGCGGCGGTGGCAATTCCTAATTATCAAACTTATGTTAAACGTGGTCAGATGACTGAAGTTATTCAAATTTTAGAATCAGTAAAACCTCAACTCTTAGAATATTATAATGCGAATGGTAGTTGTCCCCCTAATATCACGGTAGGAGGCGTAACTATCGCCAGTACAGGTCCTGGAATTCCTGGCACTCCTATAACTGGTATAAATAGTATAAAAAATATAGGTTATAGTAATTGTAATGGTGGGGCTGGTGGTCTTACTGCTTGTAAATGTTGGGTATTTGCTACTGTATCTTCAAATTTAGGTTCTGGTTTGGTTACAATAGCTGGAATACCACAGAGTAACGGCAATCTTCAATTTGCATGTGGTTTTTGGAACTCCATATCGGTTTCTAATTCTCTACCCTATATGCCCTCAACTTGTAATTCTACATCTATAGCAGCTATGTAATGGTAGTAATGAGGTTTAAAGTTCCCATCCAAAAGTAACATGTAGATATCTTTTATAGCGTCTTGGAATTTCTTTAGATAAGGGATAAGCAATATCCACATGTAATGGGCCAACCGGTGTGGCCCATCTTATTCCGATTCCGGTGCCAATTTTTAATTTATCTTTAAAATGGTTCATGGCATTACCCGCATCAATAAAAGCAGCAATCCTTAATTCTTCGGTAATTTTTTTATCAAATTCTATACTGTTTATCCATTGATATCGGCCTCCTACTACTATACGCCGCCCGGTATCATCAATCTCGATGGGGCCAATAGCCCTATATTTATATCCACGAACCGATTTATCTCCCCCTGTCATAAAACGTAGAGATAAAGGGACTTTATAAAAATCTTTAGCTCGTGTAATCCCTACATCTGTGCGTCCTAGAAAACGAATATCGTGTTTAAAAGTATAAATACCTTTTAGTTCAATATTGGTTTGGATAAAATTGGTAGAAGATAAAATCTTTTGCCATCCTCCACTGGCTGATATCCCAAAACTCAAGCCCTTTTTAATGT
>JAQGOH010000046.1 GCA_028293705.1 Francisellaceae bacterium
AAATAAATTAATATTTTGTTTTAAGGCATATAAAATTAAACCGCAGGCTAACAATAACCCAATCAAATAAAGACTAATCCATAAGCATCTTGCTCTGTGTTTTTTATTCATTGATCATAATCAAAGAGTATTTAAAATGGTTTTACGTTGATTATAAGCTTCCAAAGCGAAAAACCCGAAAATAAAAAACATTAAAATATAACAAGGCCAAATATAAATTCCATATCCGCCCATTTTTAGAAATTGCATGATAGCGTATCCTTATCTAAAATATTTTTCACCCAACGCGTTTGATGTTCATTTATTAATAATAAAGAAGTACTCTTAAGAATTAAAATAATAAAATAAAAAGTAAAAAAAGCAATCATCATCGCAATTAATGGATAATACATACTAGGATGAATGGAGGGTTTTAATTTGATAATCGTACTGCCCTGATGTAAGGTATACCACCAATTAACTGAGTAATGAATAATAGGAATATCAATCAAGCCAATAACATTCAATAAAGCCGGAGCGGAGGTACGAGTACCATTCCTAAGAGAATGATTTGAATGGCTGAGGGCAATGTAACCGATATATAAAAATAATAAAATAAGTTCTGAGGTTAGACGCGCATCCCAAACCCACCAGGTTCCCCACATGGGTTTTCCCCATAATGCACCACTTATAATGGCTAATATTGTGAAAGCTGCCCCAAGCGAAGCACTGACTTTTGCCAAAACATCAGCCAACTTTAGGCGCCAAACTAAATAAATAAAGGATTGAACGCCCATAAAAACATATATAAACAAAGAAAGGAAAGCGGCTGGGACATGCACATAAATAATTCTAAAGCCATCACCTTGTTGATAATCAAGGGGAGCCAAATATACCCCCCCTATTAGGCCATAACTTAATGATAAAGCAAATAAACCTATTAAATAAGGAAGAAGCTTTTGGCTTAATAAATAGTAATGATGAGGGGAAATGAAGGGCTTTATTAATCTCATGCGAACTGCCTTATATCCATTTTAATGGTTTGTACAATTAGCCAAGGAAAGCTTAATAATACTATTATACTAAGCGCCCCTAATATTGCTAATTCTGCATTGACCGGAATATTTAACATAGCCATATGAGTAATACTTGTGCCTAATATTATGACAGGAAAATATAAGGGCAATACTAAAATAGCTAATAATAATCCACCTTTTTTTAAATGTAAGGTTAATGCAGATCCTAATAAGGCAATCATACTTAAAATAGGTATACTTAAACTCAGCGTAATAATTAATATTTTAATAGTATTAAAAGGTAAATAAAAGCTTAAAGCAATAAAGGGCACAATGATTAGAATAGGTAATCCAAATGCTAGCCAATGAGCTAGGGCCTTAGCCAAAATAATTAAAGGAAAAGAATCTGCGTTTAAATAGTATTGGTTTAAATTACCTTCTTCATAATCATTTTTTAAAACACTATCTGTCGACATCATCAAACTCAATACCACTCCAACCCAAATAATGGGGGATCCAATTATTTTCAATATCTCTTTAGTAGGGTTTAAGCTCAAGGGAAATATACTGCAAATTATCACGAAGAAAATCAAAGGTTGTAACCATTCTGTTTGTTGATATTTATATACCCGCAAATCCCTTATCAAAATGAGATTAAAATGATTACGCATAGGTTTTATAATCGGTTAAAGATATATTTTGTATAGGATAATCAGTCCAAGTAATATCTTGATGGGAAGATAAGAGGCAGAGACCTCCTTTTTGAAGATGCGCTAATAAAATGGTTTCAAATAAGGCATGTCCTTGTCCATCAAGCCCATTAAAGGGTTCATCCAGTATCCATATTGTGGCTTTACTAAGTAACAGCCTGGCTAATAATAATCGTTGGCGCTGCCCTTGCGAGAATGTATAAACCATTTGGCGCACACGCTCTTTAAGACCTACCCTGTATAAAGACTCTTTTATTGTTTGTATATTTTGGGAGGAAAGAGAGCAATCAAATAATAAATTTTCCATTGCTGATAAACAATTTTTCAGCCCCCAATTGTTATTTGAGTAGCTTACTTGATGAGTATATTCTGTTTTGAGTAACTTTATATTTTTGTTATTCCAGGTAATTTGGCCAAAGACTGGTAAAATTAAACTCGCTACCAATTTTAAAAATGTACTTTTACCAGCCCCATTAGGGCCTTTAATCATACATAGTTGGCCTGAAGTAAGCGATAAATTAAGATTTTTAAAAAGTAAGAGATTAGGATAGTAAAAAGTTAAATTGCTAACCTTTAACATCTCTCCCCCCTTTGCTAATCGCTTCAAATCTCGTAGACTAGCACAGTTAATCTTTTATGAATATATTTTAAGCAATTTGAGGTGTAAGTGAGTACTTTTTTATTTGAATATGGGCTTTTTGCCGCTAAGCTAATAACCTTCCTATTAGCTATTGTAGCCTCTTTAGCCTTTCTTGGTATTATCCTGGCATCTCGTCACCGTGAAAGAGAATCTATCGAAATTGAAAAATTAAATGATAAATTTGAAATGATGCAAGAAGCGCTTGAAAATGAATTACTTACTAAAGATGAATTAAAAGCCTTAGCCAAACAACGAAAAAAAGAAGCTAAGGAAAAAGAAAAATCTGTTAAAAAACGAATCAAGGAAGAAGATGAAGCATTAGATAGTCGTATTTTCGTTATTCGATTTGATGGCGATATTCATGCTAGTGAAGTAGATAATTTAAGAGAAGTCGTTACTGCTATTTTATCGGTTGCAGAACCTCAGGATGAAGTGCTTGTTATTTTAGAAAGTTCTGGTGGTTTAGTACATAATTACGGACTGGCAGCCTCCCAATTACAACGCATTCGAAAAAATAACATTCATTTAACGGTGGCAGTCGATTTAGTAGCAGCCAGTGGGGGTTATTTAATGGCAGTGGTTGCTAATAAAATTATAGCTGCTCCCTTTGCAGTTGTGGGTTCTATTGGGGTATTAGCAGAACTTCCTAATTTTAATCGTTTATTAGATAAACATCATATAGACATTGAACAACATACTGCTGGTGAACATAAAACTACATTGACTATGCTGGGTAAAAATACTTCTAAAGCCCGTGAGAAATTTCAAGAAGAATTAGAAGATACCCACCAATTATTTAAACAATTTGTACAACATTACCGACCTCAATTAGATATAGATAAAATTGCAACCGGGGAACATTGGTATGGTACTCAAGCGATTGATTTGAATTTAATTGATGACATCATAACCAGTGATGATTATTTATTTGAAAAAAGTAAAAATCATGAGCTTTTTGAAATCACTTATATCATTAATGAAAGTTTTTCAGAAAAAATATCTAATTACTTACAAGGCATGAGTATGAAATTAATTAGAACGGTGGCTCACAGTTTCCAAAAAAGTTCACTTTTTAAATAAAATTATTCAAACTATTAGCCCTCTAATAATAACTAGAGGGCTCTGCCCCCCAAAAAAAATTCCATATCGAAAATATATCCCTTTTACAATTCAACTCTATCCTTTCACACTAGGTCAAAGAAAATCTATTAAATCACATGTCACAGCAAAGTAGAAATGTCCGGTTTTGGGCAAAGTAGAAATGTCTGCCTCCTCTCATCTTATTTTTATGCTTTGTTATTTTTAGTGTAGTTAGATTTTTATAAATTTGTGCCTTCTGGCGAGAACCGTCAAGGAATGGTGTTATCCTTGACGGCTCGCAGCCAGCTATTCCGCTTGGAAATAGGGCTGATGGCCAGAAGGGCCATTAGTCCTTATGAGCCTAAAAATGTTTTCTAGAAGCTTTTGAAATCAGATGTGATACATAATTTTGAACATTCATTTGGTCAAGTAAAGCGTCTAATTCTTTTCGACTAATAGCCTGATTGTCATGGTAATGTTCCTCATATACTTCATATTCAAGGATTTCCTGGTTGTAAAGAACGGTAATTTTACCGATTGCATCTTCACATACTAGGACACCTTCTTGACGAAGACGATGTCCTTTGCCGGTTATTTTTAATTTATATAATTTTTTTCTATGTTTAAAAGTTAAGTTTTTTGAGACTTTATGTTTTACTTGAAAAGTACATAATCTATCTAAAGTAGCTAATTCTTCTGCTGTTAATGCTCGGTGAACATTTAAGTTTTCTCTAGGCGGTTTACCAAATCTTTGGTTATAGTCTTTACGAAATCTTTCCAGAAAATGATTAGCGGCTTCCAGAGTTGAAATGTTGTGATATCTAAGTTCTTTAATCAATCGGTCTTGTAAAATACCATTAGCCCGCTCCACTCGACCTTTGGCCTCAGGAGAATGAGCAAATATCGATTCTATGCCCAGTTGTCGCAATACACGACCAAATTGAGTCAAGCAATTGCCGGACAGCTTCTTTTATATTAACGCTAAAAACTAAATGCTTATCGCTATAAATGGCACGAGGCTTGCCGTATGTTCTTAAATAATTTTTTAAAATCTTTAAATAATGATGAGTGATTTCAGCACTTACAAATAACAATTTTTGTAATAGACTTGTTGCATCATCTATAAAGACTAAATGATAGCGTCGCTAATTTCAGTAATTATTTAAAGGCATCCCTGCCAATAAATAATCTTCAAAAACGCGACGACTGATTAATATGCCGCGCTCGTCCTCGTCAACCGTATACTATTTAGTTTTTATATGAAAACGGTTT
>JAQGOH010000050.1 GCA_028293705.1 Francisellaceae bacterium
AATGTTAGAAACAAATAAGTTAGGTTTATTACACCTGCCCGATGATATAAATGATTTTCATGAAAAAATTAATTATTTATTAAATCATCCTGAAGAATCTTATACATTTAGTTCTAATGCTAGAAAATTTGCCCTGGATACTTTTTCATGGAAAAATATTTCCTATGATATCCTTTCAATTTTGGAGATTTAAAATTAATGAGCTCTGATCTATATAATAAAAAAATTACAATTGTTGTGAATAATGAAGCAATCAATGATTCTCGAATTATAAAGTATGCAGAGACGGCAGTTAAATATAATGCCAAAGTAACAGTTTTAGCTCGAAAAACTGATAATACAAGACCTTATGAAGTTGTAAATAAAGTTACTTATATTCGTGTTTATGACGCTTCTTTAAATAATATAATTAAAATTGTAAAGACATGTATTCGCAAACCCCTTATTTTTAGAGTTTTGCCCTGGCAAACTAATATTATTATTTTATTTTCTTTCCCTATATTTTTATACTGGTTAACATTTAATTTTTCTTGGCTTAATTTTTTTTTACAAATAACCTCTTCGGTTAACCTCGTTTTAAAGGAATTTTATTGTGGTATTAAAAATTTATTTTGTATAATTGTTAATTATTCTACCAAGCAAATTTTATTTATAATATTATCTTTCGGAAAAATTTGCAAAAGGTTAATTCCTTCCTTTCTATTAAACTATTCATTTGAAAACTCATTTGTCCACATTAAAAAAATATCTAAGTTTGCAATTATGAGGTTTTTTTTTAATATAAAAAATTTCTTTTGTATGACTCTTAATTATTTTAATAAGGGCGTTTTATTTGTAGCATTGCTTTCTAAAAAGATTTGTAAAAAATTAATTCCTTCTTTCTTGTTAAAGTATTTATTTGAAAACTCATTTGTTCAAAGTAAAAGTAAAATAATATCTATGGTAGCAATTAAGAAAATTTTTTTTAATATAAAAAAATTTGTTAAGGAATTGCTGCTAAATATTAGCGGTAAAATTAAAAGTTTTTGTTGTTTAACGATTCATTATTTTAATAAAGGAATTTTATTTTTAACATTGCCTTTTAGAAAGTTTTTTAAGGCGTTAACTTCTTTTTCCTTCATAACCGATTTTTCTAAAAAATTTTTTGATAAAAGTAATAAAGCACCTAAAAATAGAAATAGTCAAAGTTTATTGAATAAATATTTTTCTAGTTTTATAACTTATAACAAAGCTAAATCTTATGAATTACTTAAGTATTACTCTAATTTGTTTGGGTTTATTTTTTGTTATTTTAATTTTTTTGAAACTTTATTAGGTATAGACTCTGATATTATCCATGGACATGATTTGGATACTTTAATGGTCTGTGCTTCTGTAGCAAAACTCAAAAAAACACCAAGTATTTATGACGCCCATGAACTTGAAACCGATCGTAACGATCAAAAATTTTTTCTTCAGAAACTATTTTCTTATTTCAATGAAAAAAAATTTCTCAAAATTTCAGATCAAGTTATAACTGTTTCACAAGGTATTGCTGATTGTTTAGAAAAAAAATATAAATTACCAAAGGTACATGTCATTTATAATAGCCCCAAAGGGAAAATTTCATCAAATATAGATGACATCCGAACAAGACTTTTATTGCCTAAACAAGTACCTTTATTTGTATACGTTGGGTTAATAACTATTGATAGATGTTTGGATGAATTGATAAGGGTATTAAAAATTTTGCCTAATATTAATTTAGCTATGGTGGGTCCTGCAAATATTGAGGTTAGGGCTGGGTTACTTTCTCTAGCCTCTTCATTGAAAGTGAATGATAGGCTTCATATATTAGAACCTGTACCGAATGATCAAGTGGTGCATTTTGTAAAAAGTGCCACGGCCGGCCTTATTGTTGCTCCCCCGATTTGTAAAAGTTATAAGTATAGTATGCCCAATAAGTTATTTGAATTAAGCCTAGCGGGAGTTCCTTTAATTGTTTCTAATCAAGAAGCTATGGCGCATTATGTCCTATACAATGAGATAGGTTTAGTGCTTTCAAATAATGCGCCAGAATGTATCGCTGAAACGATTCAAAAATTTTTAAAATTTGATAGAAAATATTTTAATAATGTTGATAAATGTAAGAAATTATCTTCAATTTATAGCTGGGAAGCACAAGAGAACCTCATCTATGATATTTATCGAACTATGTTAGTTAGTTAATTTAAAGGAGGTAAGCGCCCCGTATGACTTTAATTGTAAAATTTAATAATAAAAAATATAGTATGTATAAGTAGCGGAAATTGCTTGCTCTCATTTACATTATTTCGGTATTATATGGGACCTTTACTAAAAGATTATAGTTAGTCGCAATTATTATTTGTTTGCCAACTAACACCAAGCGGAGTATCAAGTTATGTACGCGGTTATTAAAAGCGGTGGACAACAACACCGAGTGATAGAAGGGGAATCCCTCAAGTTAATGAAAATTGATGGTGAGCCTGACACTGAAATAGAATTCAATGAAGTCTTAATGTTGGGCCAAGATGAAAACATTCAAATTGGAACTCCATTATTAGCTGGATGTAAAGTCTTAGGCGTTATTAAAGCCCAAGGCAAATATGATAAAATACGTATTATTAAAATTAAACGGCGTAAAAACCATCGTAAGCAAATGGGCCATCGTCAAGATTATACGTTGGTTCAAATTACCAAGATTCAAGGGGCATAATAAATGGCACAGAAGAAAGCAGGCGGTAGTTCTCGTAATGGCCGCGATTCGCATTCAAAGCGACTTGGAGTCAAAAAATTTGGTGGTGAATTAGTATTAGCGGGCAATATCTTAGTCCGTCAACGCGGCACTAAATACCATCCTGGTTTAAATGTGGGCCGTGGAAGCGACGATACTTTATTTGCAAAAGCCGAAGGGTACGTTAAATTTATTACTAAAGGTCCTCATAAACGTTGTTTCGTTAATATTGTCCCTGATGCTCCTGTGCAAGTACACCAAGCGCAAGCGGCCATTCAATAATTATTAATATTTATTAAGCCTCGTCGATGACGGGGCTTTTTCATTTTTAAAGTAGTGAAAATCCTTATCTTATGAAATTCGTAGATGAAGTCAATATTTATGTTCAAGCGGGAAATGGTGGTGACGGCTGCCTAAGCTTTCGCCGTGAAAAATTTATAGAATATGGCGGCCCTAATGGGGGTGATGGAGGCGATGGGGGAAGTGTTTATCTGGTTGGTGATAAAGATTTAAATACTTTAGTAGATTATCGTTTTCAACAACATTATCGTGCTAAAAGTGGCCAAGGTGGTATGGGAAGCCAATGTACTGGTAAGAGTGGGGACGATCTTATTTTGCAAGTCCCGATTGGCACACAAATTTTTGATAAAGATACTGAAGAACTCATAGGTGAAATTTTAAATGAAGAAGATAAAATTGTCGTCGCTAAAGGTGGGTTTCATGGTCTAGGCAATTTACGTTTTAAAAGCAGTACTAATCGCGCACCACGGCAAACAACTAAAGGGAGCTTAGGTGAGTCTCGAATGCTCCGACTTGAATTAAAATTATTAGCGGATGTTGGGCTTTTAGGTTTTCCGAATGCCGGAAAATCAACTTTTATCCGTTCTGTATCGGCAGCTACTCCTAAAGTCGCAGATTATCCTTTTACAACCTTACACCCCCATCTTGGAGTAGTGACAGTTGGTTTAGGACAAAGTTTTGTTATAGCGGATATTCCAGGGGTAATTGAAGGCGCTTCGGAAGGGGCAGGGCTTGGTCTAAAATTTTTAAAACATTTAACTCGTACCCGTTTATTATTACACGTAATTGATGTTGCTAATACCGACTTAAAAGATCCTATTCAAGATGCAAAAATTATTCAAAAAGAATTAGAAAATTATAGTAGTGAATTATTTCATAAACCGCGGTGGTTGGTGCTTAATAAAATTGATTTATTAAGCGAAGATGAACTTAATCAAATGAAACAAAATTTAACCAAAGCCTTAGAATGGCATGGCCCTATATTTAGCATTTCTGCTATTAGTAAGAATGGTACAGAAGCTTTATGTCGTGCTATACAAGCACATTTAACAAAAGCTTCTGCTTAAGAGAAATTGAACTTTAGATATTATGCCATTGCTTTTATATGAGCGGATAAACGGCTTTTATGACGAGCGGCTTTATTTTTATGAATAAGACCTTTAGTTGCCATTTTATCGACCACGGAAGAAGCTAGACGGTATTCAGTTCCTGCCTTTTCTTTATTACCTTCTGTAATCGCTTTAATAACTCGTTTTAAATAAGTACGCATACTTGAACGAAGACTGGTGTTATGTAAGCGCTGTTTCTCCGCTTGGCGAGCACGTTTTTTAGCTTGTAAAGAATTTGCCAAGGTATTACTCCAAAAAAATCAATTATATGAGGGGCTTATATTGGCTTAAACCAGTAAGATTGTCAATAATTCTTACTGATTAAAGCTATTTTCCTCTAATATTAATTCTTGTTAAGTTATTTAACTTTATATTTTACTGAATTTGTATTAATAAGCCTTTTAAATATTCAGATTCTTCCAAGGCTGGGTGAATTGGATGATCAAAACCAGAAGACAGGCTTTGTAAGATTTGTGCAGTACGCCTAGTCTTATAAAGCGCTTTATTTAAACAATATTTAAGATCGGTTAATTTAATGTGGTAAGAACAAGAAGCAATCATTAGTAAGCCCCCGCCCTTAACTAAAGAAATACCTTTAGTTAATAATTTTTCATATCCTTTAAGTCCTTGGGCTAAATCTTTTTTTACTTTTACAAAAGCGGGTGGGTCCAATACCACAATATCAAATTGTTCCTGCAAAGCTAAACGTCTATCTAAGTCTTTAAAAACATCCGAAACCATAAATTCAGTATTAGTTAAATTATTTTGAATAGCAGATCGCTTTGCATTCTCAATAGCCGTTTTTGAGCTATCCACCCCAATTACTTTTCTGGCACCCTTGCAAGCAGCTTGTATACTAAAACCGCCACTGTAACAAAAGTAATCAATTAAGGTTGTGTTGCTAGCTAAATTAGCAATCAGTTCCCGATTATTTCGGTGATCATAAAACCAACCTGTTTTTTGGGTATCGACAATATCCACTGAGAACTGAGCATGGTTTTCAATGATATCCAAATACTTAATAGCTTCCCCTTGAATTTCTATAGGAAAAATGGCTAACCCTTCTTGTTTTCTAATAGGACTATCATTTTTAAAAATAAGGGTTGTCACTTTGAAAGCATTTTTTAAGGCTAAAATAATGATAGGTTTTAAAAGTTCCATCCCAGCTGTATTTAACTGAATCACAAAAATATCTTGGTACCGGTCTATAATTAACCCTGGTAGAAAATCCCCTTCTGCATGAATTAGCCGATAAAAGGGTTGATTATAAAAATGAGTTCTTAAAGCCTCCGCTTTTAAAAAAGCATCTTTAAGAAAATGGATATCAATTAATCTATGCTTTTCACGACTAAGGGCTCTAAAACTAATTAAAGAATGGGTATTTAAAAAACCGGTAGCTAAATATTTACCCTGATAATTAAGTTCAACGATTTCTCCGGGGATAATAGGCTCTGCGGAATTGATTATAAGTTCATTAGAATAAACCCAAGGATGCCCTTGAATAAAACGTTTTGAAAATTTTGGATGAAGTTCAATGATTTTATACATAAGTCGACCATCTTAAAAATAATTAGCTTAAAGAAAGCGATATCTTTTATACTCTATTATAAACTAAATTTAAAGAATGTTTGATGGTTAGCTTTTGTTTAAAAGGAATATGAAATGAAGAATATTAAAACCCCCGGCTTTAGTTTAATAGAGCTTATGATAGTCGTGGCTATCGTCGCAATCCTAGCTGCAATAGCATATCCGGCTTACACCAGTTATATTTTACAAAGTCGTCGGCAAGAAGCGTATGGGGCTTTGACTGATTTACAGAATAAAATGGAAGCCTATTATGCTCAAAATGGGGTATACACTAATGTTGCAACCAATTTAAATATTACTGCTTTTCCTTACCAGAGTATTAGCAATTATTATGACATAACACTTAGTTCAACGACTAATAGTTATACTTTGACAGCAACGGCAAATTCAAGTAACCCACAATCTAAGGATACTGATTGCAATAAATTTACTTTAAATCAAACTGGATCTAAAACGGCTGTTAAATCGGATGGTACAACTGATAATACGCCTGCTTGTTGGGGAACTCAATAATAAAAAGTTATGAGTAAAGCGCTTTTAAAATCAACTTCTATCTTTGGGGCTATGACCCTTATCTCGCGGTTATTAGGTTATGTAAGAGATATGGTTATAGCTCGTTATTTTGGAGCTACGAGCGATCTAGATGCCTTTATTATGGCTTTTAAAATTCCGAATTTTATGCGCCGTTTATTTGCAGAAGGAGCTTTTTCTCAAGCCTTTGTCCCTATTCTATCTGAATATAAAACTACCCAACCAGAGCAGGAGATTAAATTATTTATTAATCGGGTGGCAGGCAATCTTTTTATAATTTTGTTTGGGGTAACGCTTTTAGGAATTATTTGTTCACCTTTTTTTATTTATATATTTGCTCCTGGCTTTAAAGAAATGGGTACTCGATTCGAACTAGCTAGTTTTATGTTACGAATTACCTGGCCTTACTTGTTACTGATTTCCTTAACGGCTTTTTGTGGGGGTATTTTAAATACCTATGGAAAATTTGCCGGCCCCTCTTTTACTCCTGTTTTTTTAAATTTAAGCATGATAGCTTGCAGTGTTTGGCTTGCACCCACTCTAGAAGAGCCTGTGGTGGCATTAGCCATAGGGGTTACTATTGGGGGAGTTATACAACTTTTATTTCAAATTCCTTTTTTAAAAAAAATAGATAAATTGCCCTATCCAGTTATTTATTGGCAGGACCCAGGTGTTAGAAGAATATTATATTTAATGCTCCCCGCTTTACTGGGGGTGTCGGTGAATCAATTAAATTTATTAATTGATTCATCTTTTGCTTCATATTTAAAAGTAGGAAGTGTTTCCTGGCTATATTATTCAGATCGCTTAATGGAATTCCCATTAGGAATATTTGGTGTTGGTATTGCAACGGTTATTTTACCTGCTCTGGCTCGTGCTCATACTAAACAAAATCATCAGGATTTTAGTCGCTTAATTAATTGGGGCTTAAAATTAATTTTTTTAATCGGTGTTCCTTCCAGTATTGGTTTGGCAATGCTGGCTAAGCCTCTACTGATTTGTCTATTTTATTCCGGTAAGTTTAATCAGAATGACGTTACGATGTCCAGCCAAAGTTTAATGGCTTATTCTTTAGGAATTTTAGGGTTTATGTTAGTTAAAGTATTGGCTTCAAGTTTTTATGCCAAACAAGATATTAAAACCCCTGTTAAAATTGCTATAAAAATTGTGGTCATTCATATTTTTTTAAATTTTATATTAATGAAATTGTTAGCACATTCAGGTTTAGCTTTAGCTACAAGCCTTGCAGCAAGTTTAAATGCCTTATTTTTATTTATAAATTTAAAAAAGAAGGGAATTTTTGTACCCATTAAGGGTTGGGGTAAATTATTTCTACAAATAATAGGGGCTTCAATTACGTTAATTTACACGCTTTACTATTTCACCCCACCGCTTGAAACTTGGTTAAATACAAGCTTAAATTATAAACTTTTTACCTTAGGAAAATTAATGAGTCTAGGTATGATAGCTTATATTGCAACACTTTTAGTGTTAGGCTTACGTCTTAAAAATATATTGTTAGATTCTACAGGTGAGAACATTGACTAATAGCAAAAACCATAGTGAAGATAAACAAAAATTAGGTTTAAATTTACCAGATACCCCATTCCCTATGAAGGCAAATTTGGCTCTTCGAGAAAAAGAAATATTAAGCCTATGGCATAAGATAAAACTTTATGAATCCATCAGAACCCAAAAGAAAGGGCGGCCTAAATTTATTTTGCCTGATGGCCCCCCTTATGCTAATGGCCCAATTCACATTGGACACGCAGTTAACAAAATTTTAAAAGATATTATTGTAAAATCTAAACTCTTAAGTGATTATGATGCGCCTTTTGTTCCTGGATGGGATTGTCATGGCTTACCAATTGAATTAAATGTTGAGAAAAAATTTGGTAAACCCAACCACAAAATAGATGCTAAAACTTTTCGGGAAAAGTGTCGGGAATATGTGCATCAACAAATCCAAATTCAAAAAGAGGCCTTTATTCGATTAGGGGTGGTAGGGGATTGGGATAAACCTTATTTGACGATGGATTATAACTATGAGGCAAATATTGTCCGAGCCTTAAGTCGTATTATCCAAAATGGTTACTTACTTAAAGGCTATAAGCCTGTACATTGGTGTATTGATTGTGGTTCAGCACTTGCTGAGGCCGAGGTAGAATATAAAGATAAGACTTCTCCATCAATAGATGTTGGATTTGAAATAACAGATAAAAACTTTTTTAAACTTTTTGATTTAAATGAATTTTCCCTTGAAGCCCTTTCAAAGCTTAAAACCTTTATTGTTATTTGGACCACCACCCCTTGGACCTTACCGGCTAATCAAGCTGTAGCGGTACATCCAAAATTACAATATGTATTAGTTGAATTAAGCTTCAATGAATCAAAAATTCAAGTCATCTTAGCCAAAGCCTTATTAGAAAATTTTATGGCACGCATAAACTGTCAATCCTATGTAATTAAAGCTGAAATTTTAGGTGAAAAATTAGAAAACTTTAAGGTTAAACACCCTCTTTATGAACGTGAAGTGCCAATTATTTTAGGCGAACATGTGACAACAGAGGCAGGAACGGGTTGCGTGCATACGGCGCCTTCTCATGGACAAGAAGATTACATTGTAGGACTTAAATATCATTTAAGTAGTGAATGTCCCGTCAATGGAAAAGGGATTTTTATTGATTCCGTACCTTTATTGGCTGGTGAATTTATTTTCAAGGCCCAAGATAAAATAATTGAATTATTAAGTTCTAATAATACCCTATTTATCAGTGATAAACTCACTCATAGTTATCCGCATTGTTGGCGACATAAGATCCCGCTTATTTTTAGAGCTACCCCCCAGTGGTTTATTAGTATGGAACAAAATCACTTACGCCAGGAAATTATCAATGCCATAAAAACGGTCGCTTGGGTTCCTGAATGGGGGCAAAGTCGTATAACATCTATGGTTGAAAATAGACCCGATTGGTGTATTTCACGTCAACGGACCTGGGGTGTGCCGCTTTGTTTAATTATTCATAAAAAAACCAATGCCCTACATCCTAATTTAACTGATTTAATGGAAAAAGTAGCCCTATTAATCGAACAAAAAGGCATTGAAGCTTGGTTTGAATTGGACTTAAAAGATTTAATTGGTGATGAGGCCAATAATTATGAAAAAGTAAATGATACCATAGACGTATGGTTTGATTCAGGGGTATCCCATTTTGCTGTTTTAAAAAATCATCCTGACTTAAATTTTCCTGCCAATTTATATTTAGAAGGAAATGATCAACACAGAGGTTGGTTTTTATCTTCTTTGACCAGTTCCATGGCCATAAATCATGCTCCCCCTTATCAAGAAGTACTAACTCATGGATTTACCATCGATACTTCGGGTAATAAAATGTCAAAATCACTAGGAAATACTATTGTTCCTGATAAAGTGATTAGTAAGCTTGGGGCGGACATTTTAAGACTATGGGTGGCGGCTACCGATTATAAAACGGATATCGCTGTCTCTGAAGAAATTTTAGATAGAATGGCCGATGCCTATCGACGGATAAGAAATACGGCTCGTTTTATTCTTGGCAATTTAACGCATTTTAATCATGAAACGGATTCAGTCTCTTTAAACGAATTATTAGCGCTTGATCGTTGGGTCATTAAGCGGGTTAATAAACTCCAAGCTGAAATTATTGAATCGTACAATACTTATCAATTTCACCTTATTTATCATAAATTGCATAATTTTTGCGTAAATGAACTAGGTAGTTTTTATTTAGATATCATAAAAGATAGATTATATACCACTAAAACCTCGGGCTTAGCTCGTCGTTCAGCACAAACGGCTTTACACTATATTATAGAAGCTCTAGTAAGATGGTTAGCGCCTATTCTAAGCTTTACAGCTGAAGAAATCTGGCAGCATTTACCCAACCGCAAGGTAGCGTCTGTAATGTTAAGTACATGGATGCCTTTATTGGATACCACCAGTCTTTCGGACAATATGAATGATGCCTTTTGGGAATTCTTTTTACAAGCTCGTACAGAAATTAATAAAGCTATTGAAAAAGCAAGAATAGAAGGTTTAATTGGAGCGAGTTTAGAAGCCAATATTACCTTATACGCTAATAATCACTGGTTTGAATTATTAAGCCAATTTGAGGAAGAATTAAAATTTGTTTTATTATGTTCTGATACTTCTTTAAAACCTGACACTGAAAAGCCCCTCTCTCTTCCAATGAGTGGTATAGAAGGACTAGCAATACAAGTCGATATTAACCCGAATCCTAAATGTGAGCGGTGTTGGAATAGAAGTGAGGAAATAAATAAACAGGCTGATTATCCAGGAGTATGTGAACGCTGTATTACCAATGCTCTAGGGCAAGGAGAAATAAGACACTATGTTTAATCGGAAAAAAGAATGGGTGCTGATTATTTTATTGGTTCTGATCCTAGATCAATATACCAAAACCCTAAGCACTCATCATTTGGGATTTGGTAAAACCATCGAAGTCTTTAATGGCTTAAAATTTCAATTAGCACATAATTATGGTGCGGCATTTAGTTTTTTAAATGATGCACAGGGTTGGCAACGCTGGTTTTTTATTGCTTTTTCAAGCTTAATGAGCCTGATTTTAGGTTTTTGGATTTATAAAATGCCAACCCGTGAGAAAGCAGAAGCCTTTGCCCTAAGTCTTATCTTAGGCGGCGCCATAGGCAATTTGTGGGATAGAATTCTTTATGGTTATGTTATTGATTTTATTGTAATTTATTACAAGGATTACGCTTGGCCTACTTTTAATATAGCAGACTCTGCTATCACTATAGGTGGTTTTTATTTATCTTATCTCATTTTATTTGCGACAAAAAAAAATACACATGAGTATACTATTGGCAAGCTGCGGCATTATAAGAATTAATAGCTCCAGCAGGCACAAATGGGAGTGTTATAGTGCAAATAAAACGTGCAATAGAACCATTTATATTCGTTGGAATATAAATGGTACTAGTATAATTGTTATCAGGGCTCGTCCAAGGCCCGCTGATAACTTCACAAGGCGTAGAAGCATTAGGACTAAGAGAAGCGTTATTGCCATACGCTCTCACTCTGACCTGCCCTAAACAATTTGTTTCACACCATGCAGCTGCATAGTTTGCCCTTGGATATTGAGCATCAGGATCTGATGAGTTGTTTGCGATGGTTGGGCAATATGTATTCCAGAAAGTATAGCCACCATTATCATAATAATTTTCTGGATAAATTTTCATGGAGCGCGTCATCCAGAAGGGAGAAGTTGCATTTGTATTGGAATTTGGTAAATTTGAGTAATTTTGACCGTCGGTAGTGTATGTGGCTGAAAAACTAATTTGAGCTAGAGAACTTAATGTGTAGCCAGAAACATTAGTGATCGGAAGACTTTGAATAGGAAAACGTTTAACGATCGCTTTGGAATATATAATTGTATTTGGATCGTTTCCAACACCCCGCCCGGTAATTCTAAAAATATCATAGGGGTTTGCATTTTTATTAACACTATTAGCACTATCAGGATTACAGCAAATGTTTTCTATAATATAAGAAGAGGAAACAGACACTGATTTTTGCTTAGTGGGTGCGACTGGAGTTCCATTAGTAGCCCACCAGTTTGCGTTTTGAGTGGTTGGGTCAATAGGATTAATAGTCGTGAGGGGTGATACTCCGGTTAAAGCAGCGCCTGCACAAGGTAAAGAGGGAGCTGTAGTGCAATAATGTATATCAGGATTAATAGATGTATTAGGGCCTGTTCTCGATGTAGAATAAGGAAAAATTTTAGCGCGCGCCTGTGCCACTGCGTTATCAGCTAATTGTAAAGCCATCAAGGCATCTTGTGTATTACTTACCGATTTATTAGAAGTAAGGCTAATGTTTAATACCATTATTCCTAATATGCTTAAACAAAGTAGCATAATAAGACTTAATAATAAAATAGCACCTTTTTGTAAAAACTTTATTTTCAACATTACCAAATCCCCATATATCCAGTAGCTGTGCAGGAGTTGGCATTACTTATGCTATTACAAGAACATAAAGCACTCTTTGTTGCAGTATTAGGACAAGTACCGGGTGTTAGGTTTTGATAAGTACCCCCATTAGTACATAGTTCTCCCCCTGGGAAAGTACCGGAATAGTATAGAAGCCCACCATTATTTGTATTGGGAGAAGAGGTTCCAGAATTAGAACGGACGCCCCTATATTTTATACTCATATTACCGCTTCCATCTGTAAAGCAAAGAGGTTTATAAGAAGGTTGGTTATAACTTTTAAAAAAAATAGTCACTGAAAAAGCTTTTCTTAAATATTGATCAACACTTGGGGGGGTGAAAGTCAGTGCTGCTCCAGTAGAATCATACATATTTGGTAAAGTAATGGGAGTAGCTAGATTAGGAAGTCCCGGTAATATTTGATCATCACTACGAATAACAAATCCTACTCTTAGGCTTACTATATTTGCGGCATCTTGAAGACTTGGATCATTGTAACTTAAATATCGATTAACATTTCTGGGGTACTGTGAAGTATTTTCACCTACTAAAACACGCATGTGTTCTACATTGCTAATAAATGGGGTCGCTAAACCTGTTGGAGTTGGTGAACTATTAGTGGCGACGCTACAAGTTAAAAAAGTATTATTGACTATACTACCATTAGTTGAACCTACACCAGTAGGGCCGGTAGATGAAATGGTATTAGTCGCCCAAATATCATTCATGGCTTGAGAGGAGGATTCTAAACAATTAGGTATACCATAATAAGGGTTTCCAAACGAAAGATTATTAGAAGGGATATTTTTATAGGTGACACTCACTGTATCCCCTGCCCACACGTTGGGCGAAGGAGTAACTACCACATGATAATTCAAATAAGGAGTATTAAGGCTCGGATTGTAAGCCCCAGGTGCATTACCCGCGAGACCGGTGGTGTCATCATTTATACCAAGGCCTGCATAACTTAAATTATTTTCTAAAAAAAGTATGGTTTGTTGGGCATTGGAGATCATACTACTAAGATTGTTCACTAATTTATAATTTTGTTTAAAGGTGACAAATAATTGCGTTAAGGCAGCTATTATTATGGTTCCTACCGCAAGACCTACTAATATGCCAATAAGGGATATACCCTGATGGAATTTTCGACCGGAAATTAATAATAGATTTTTCATAAAGCAAACATAGGAAGAAGAGCCGCGTATGCTAAAACACTTTTATAAGTACCATCCCGCCCTAACCACCATATCTTAATTGTTAAAGGCATTATTCCGGGGGTCGTCGGCGTATTACAAGTGATAGTCGTGCTGGGATCACCACTGGGGTTATAATTACTATCAAAACAAATTTTTGCAGCTCCACTTGGTAAAGTAGCGACATTATTCTTGAATTCTAGAAGATCATTATTAGCCATAGCGTATGAATGGCAACTTTGTATATTAGAGAGAAAACCGCTAGCTTGAGGATTCGTAGAATAACACCGATAAGGATAAAGATTTTGGGCAGGATAAAAGTTATAATCTGAGTTAGTATAAGGTGAATTGGCAGGATTCCATAGTAGGGTGGAAAAAGAATTAGCTTGAATTCTTCCTACCATATCTTGAGCAAATATCAAGGCGGTATTACGAAAATTAGCTTCTTCGATACTATAAACGGCTTTAAAGCTCATTTGGATAAAACCAATTGCACCAATACTCGAAATTGCCATGGCAATCAGTACTTCAGCTAAACTGAAACCACCTGATTGTCGATTTTTTATCCTTAAATCTTTGCGCATAAATTCCTTTTACAAATTCTGGTATTTTATAACAAAATACTAAAATGATAATCTTAAAGCAATCCATTTCCTTCTTTTTTATTTTTCAATAACAAGAAGAAGACGCTTGAGCAGCAGCAGATGTAAATACTCCTGAAGCTAATATATTGACAATCCTTTGGGCAGAACATGTACTATTCCCCCCCCCTATAGTAATGGTGTTCGCAGTAGTGTTATCTAAAATACCCGAAGGGGGTAAAAATTTTACATAAGCATTAGTACCATTAGCCGTTACGGTAACCGTCGTACTATTGGTATTAGAACTTAAATCAAATTTTTGAATTAATACACTATTAGTAGCATCCCATACGAGCCAGCCATAAGACCAAGTAGTCAAGCTTAAATTACAAGTGGCATTAGTACTACTGGTTGCGCCACAAACGTATACGGGGCCATTGCGTTTAATAGATTCTGAACGGGCTATACGTAAAGCAGCCGATATACCACTATTAAAGCTTGAGGCGCGATTGTTATCTATAAATGATCTAAATCCGGGAATCCCTAAGGTCACCAGTAAGGCAGCAATCGATACCACGATAATAAGTTCTATCATGGTCATGCCTTTAATGGGGGAGTTTTTTAAAGGATTAAACATCCTATTAAGGTACAGTAAATTTAAATTAATAACAAATTATCGGATCGCTTAAAGGCCCCTTAATTTCTTTTAGTAAAACGCCCTGCGAGTTACGATTATAAAGTCTTCTTATACGATCGTGAAAAATGACTAGACCATCGGCTTCTACTTCATAATCTTTTTTTTTTGGGCAATAAATAAAATTACCATTATGTAGAAAATGCCCTTCAGAGGAAAAATTTAAATGGTTTTGCTTGATGCTTACAGAAAATTCAGCCTTCAATCGACCATATTTTAAAGAAGTTGATGTAGATAGAACATGATCGTTATCAATCGGATGGTTAAGATTTAAAGGATTAAGAAATATAATGAAACCCTGTGACCAATCAAAGGTATTATAGGCACATTTTAAATCAATGGTATTAAGTCTTGGACAAATAGAAATGATTTTTGAATGTTTTAGAGCTTCAGAGCGTGCAAGAGCGAAAGATTGTTCTAGATTATTTAATAAATATCGGCGTTCTTGCCGTATTAAGATATCACGTCCACTTATAATAGTACCGAAACTTACCAATAAGATAATAACAAGACTGATTAAAATTTCTATTAAACTAATACCAGATTGATTTTTGGACATTTAAATAATTATTCCAAATTTAATTTTTTAATTTTATACCTTAAGGTTCTTAAAGAAATTTTTAGTAATTGAGCTGCTTCACTTTTAATCCAACGAGTTTTTTCTAAAGCTTTTAAAATAAGATTTTTTTCAATGCCTTCTAAATAAGACTCGAGATTGTCAAGCCCTAAATTAAATAATGGTTGCATTGAGTGCTCTGTAGCTTTCTTTTTTATAGAATCCGATAAATATAAATCAGATGCTAAAATAATATTATTTTCACAAAGCGTCAAGGCACGTTCTAAAATGTTTTCTAATTCCCGCACATTACCTGGGTAAGTATATTCGCTAAGTAGGCTAATGCAATTTTCTTGTAAAATAGGAGGAGCTCGATTTAATTTCTGACATAATTTATTTAAAATAAATTGGACTAAGATAGGGATGTCCTCAACCCTATCTTTAAGCGCTGGGACTTCAACTTCTATAACATTAATTCGATAAAATAAATCTTCTCGAAATATTTGGTTTTCAACTAAAAAATTTAGATTTTTATTGGTGGCGCTTAAAATTCTCACGTCTACAATCGATTCCTTAGTTTCGCCAATCGCTCGAATGGTTTTAGTTTGTAAACATCTTAATAATTTTACCTGCATTTCAAGGGGTAATTCCCCAATTTCATCTAAAAATAAAGTTCCTCCATGAGCCGCTTGAAAGAAGCCTGGCTTATCCTGTATGGCTCCAGTAAAACTGCCTTTTTTATGACCAAAAAATTCACTTTCCATTAATTCTTTTGGTATGGCCCCACAATTAATAGCAATAAAAGGTTTATTAGCTCGGGGTCCTGACTCATGTAGGAAACGCGCGACTAATTCCTTACCCGAACCCGAAGGCCCACTGATATAAATGGGAGCTTGGCTTAGAGCCAGTTTTTTTAGTTTTTCTTTTAATTGCTTCATTATAGGGGTATTACCAATTAAGGAATGTTCGGTAACAGGGCTTTCTCTTGGGATATGATTTAATTGTAGGGCTGTCTTCACTAAATTTCTGAGCACTTGTAAATCAAGCGGCTTGGTAATAAAGTCAAAGGCTCCTTTTTTAAGTGCCGCTATAGCGGTTTCCATACTGCCATGTGCCGTTATAATAGCAATAGGTAGGTGAGGATGATTTTTTTGTAAATAATTGACCAATTCTAAGCCATCTCCATCGGGTAAGCGCATGTCGGTTAAACAAAAGTTAAATTCATTTACATTTAATAATTCTTTAGCCTCTTTCAATGTTGCAGCACTTTTAGTATTAATTTGCATTCTGTTGAGCGTTATTTCTAAGAGTTCTCGAAGATCTGGTTCATCATCGATAATTAAAGCGGTAGGATTATCCATGATTACACACCTTCGATATCATTTCGCTTAGAAAAGTGATTCGAAAACAGCTTTCACCTTCTGGAGTGAATAGGTATTCTAATTGAGCTTGATTGGCAGTACAGAGTTCTCGTGCTATAAAAAGCCCCAGTCCTGTTCCCTGCGATTCGGTAGTGACAAAAGGTTCAAATAATCTTTTTCGAATATCAGAGGTGACCCCAGAACCTTGATCGATCACATCTAGATAAGATGATTTATTTTTAGTTTGTTGATGGATATTAATTTTTAAGCTTGGAATGCCTGTGGCACGATGGCTATAACGTATACCATTTTCACATAAATTTACCATTATCTGATAGAGTTGGCTTGGATCAATTTTTATTTCAATAAGCTCAAGTATACTGCTTAGTGTAATTTTTAGGGAAGAAAAATCTGGTAAAATAAGTTCCTTTAAAAAATTTTCTAACCATTCTTTTAAATTAATGGTTTGACTATTATTTTTACTAAATTTAGATAGGGATAATACATTTTTAATAACGGTATTCGTACGTTGGGAATTATCATGAATAATTTGCAACATTCGATGCTCAGCACTATTAACTAAAGGAGATTCACTTAATAATTGGGCGGCATGACTAATGGCACTTAAAGGATTACGAATTTCGTGAGCAATGCTCGCCGTAAGCCTTCCTAAAGCTGCTAATTTAAGTTGTTCGGCCTCTTTAATTTGCCTTGAGACGTCTTCCAGAAATATTAGCGTTTCTTCAGAATAAGAATGGCATTGATGAAAAGAAGCTAAAATATGAGAATTCGGTTCTTTTAGAAAACAAGAAGAATTAAAATTTATCGGATTATTTTTCCATTTATGAAGTCCTTTAGCGATATTCTCACAGATATTATCTACCATTAAGTTGGGTAACAAATATTTGTTTAACAAAATTGATGCTGATTTATTTATCAAACGAATTCGATTATTGTTTTTAACAATCAACACCCCGGTATGAAGCCGTTCAATAATGTGTCCGTTTAATTGCTCTAAAGATATTAGGGCTGCTTGACTTAAGCCAAGACGTCTAGCAAGGATATTAGTTGAAAAAGCAATTGCAAAAAGAGCAAGACTAATTAATCCCGCGGGAGTATAGGCATTAGCTCCCACTGGATTTTTAAAATGGACAAATAATTGTTCCCCGACTATAGCAAAGCTTGCAAAAGCGGCATAGAAAAAAGCAATTTTGCCAGGGCGTAACATACTGGCACAAGCGACATTGACTAACACTAGCGTCCCTAAACCGCTTACAATCCCTCCACTGGCATGCATAACATTGGTTAAAACCAGAATATCAGTCAATATTTGGAAAGAAATAAAATAATTGTAATGAAATTGCTTTAACTGAGTTATAATGATACAAAATACTGAAAAAATTAAGTAAAAATAACTAATATGTCGAAAATAATGCGGGTTGGTCTCACCTAAAAAATGTTCAATTTCTCTAAGATAAGAAAAGCTGACAAAAAAAATGGCTAAAATTAGGCGGTAACAATTAAAAACTTGAAGTGAATTCCAAGTTTGGAGATGTCGAATCGTAAAACCTGCAGCGGTAAAATTACTGCCTTCCATTGGCAATCCTATGAAGTATTAAAAAACTTCCTTAAAAACAGTGTATGGGTTTACAATTAAGTTAATCAACTATTATTGGCGGTTTTTTAAATTATTATTAGTTTTATGATTAATCTCTTGAGTCTTAAGTCTTATAAGTGATATTTTTAAGGGTTGAGAATCTAACCCTAAATGTGAGAGAAATGATGAAAAAAAAATTGATTTCCAGCTTAATAAGCCTTATTTTTTTAAGTTTGTTATCTGGCTGTAGCAATAAATCCCATATGGAAGCTAAACAGGATTTGATGAAAGAACAAGCCATGGGGAGTTTGCGCCAGCAAGAGCAACAACGCTTAGAAGAAGAACAACGGCTTTTATGGGAAGAAATGAAGAAATAATTTTTCATACAAACAATATAATATCTTGAAGGTGAATTATGCCTATATACGAATATGCGTGTGCCTTATGCCACGATCAATTAGAAATCATACAAAAATTTTCTGATAGCCCTATTCAGATCTGTCCTAACTGCCAGGAACCAAGCCTTAATAAAATAATGTCTCCCTCGGGTTTTCGGCTTAAAGGAAGTGGTTGGTATGAGACAGATTATAAAACCAGCGAAAGTAAAAAAAACTTAGCTAGTTCTGATAATGCACCGCTTCCAAACAGTGTTTCTAAAGCAAGTACTAAAACCCCTAAAGTGAATAATTCTGTAAGCAAAACAGAAAATAAAACCAGTGAGGCTGCTAATTCTGCTAGAGAAAAACCAGCTTCTAAAAGTAGTACTGCTACCGCTTCCCCTGTAAACAAAACGAGTAATTAAAAATGACCGATATAATGACAAGAACCCATTATTGTGGGGAATTAACTGAAAAAAATTTAAATGCTACTATTACCGTTTGTGGTTGGGTGCATTATAGACGAGACTTAGGCGGATTAATCTTTTTAGAAATCCGAGATGTTACAGGTCTTATTCAGGTGATGTGCGATCCTATTGAAAAAAATGCATTTGAAATTGCTGAAAAGCTTAGAAAAGAATATGTCGTTTGTATCCAGGGAGAACTAAGACTTCGCCCCCCTGGCACTCAAAATGAAAATCTTTCAACGGGTCTTATAGAAATTGTAGCTAAAAATATTCACTTGGCGAATGCCACAGAGCCTTTGCCTTTTTATCCCGACGAACACCAAACTGTGGGGGAAGAAACCCGGCTTAAATATCGATATTTAGATTTAAGACGCAATGATATGCTCAATCGCTTAAAATTTAGAGCACAGGTGACCCATTTTTTAAGAAATTTTTTAGAAGCAAATCGTTTTATTGATGTGGAAACGCCCCTTTTAACCAAAGCAACCCCAGAAGGGGCTCGTGACTATTTAGTACCAAGCCGCGTTTATAATGGAAGTTTTTTTGCTCTGCCCCAATCTCCCCAATTATTTAAACAATTATTAATGGTTGCAGGACTTGATAGATATTATCAAATTGCAAGATGTTTTAGAGATGAAGATTTAAGAGCTGATAGACAACCTGAATTTACCCAAATTGATATTGAGACTTCTTTTTTAAATGAAGAATCGATTATGAATTTAATGGAAAAGATGATAACTCAGCTTTTCAAGCAATTATTAAATGTCGATTTACCCAGTCCTTTCCCTCGTATGACTTATCAAGAAGCACTTGAAACCTTTGGGATTGATAGACCTGATCTTAGAAATCCCTTACGTTTAATCGAAATTGCGGATTTAGTTAAAGATAGTGATTTTAAAGTATTTGCAGATGCGGCCAATCATCCTAATGGACGGGTTGCTGTCATGCTCGTGCCGCAAGGTGGGGTTAAATTAAGCCGGAAAGAAATTGATGATTACACCAAGTTTGTGAGTTTATTTAAAGCAAAGGGTTTAGCTTATATCAAAATAAATGATTTGGCTCAAGGACGTGAAGGTTTACAGTCACCCATAGTTAAATTTTTTAGTGATGAGATTTTGCAAGCTATTTTAGAAAAAACCAAAGCACAAACTGGCGACATTTTATTTTTTGGTGCGGATAAGGCCAAAGTCGTCAATGACGCAATGGGGGCTTTACGAAATAAAATCGGTCAAGATTTAAATTTATTACAAGGGCAGTGGGAACCTTTATGGGTAGTTGATTTCCCAATGTTCGAATGGGATGAAGATAATAAACGTTGGCAGGCTGTTCATCATCCTTTCACAGCGCCTAAAATAAGGGATTTATCCTTATTAGAGCAAGATCCCGGTAAAGCCATTGCAAGGGCTTACGATATGATTTTAAATGGTACAGAATTAGGGGGTGGTTCTATTCGAATTCATGATGCCCTTATGCAATCGACGGTCTTTAAAATTTTAGGAATTAGCGATGAAGAAGCCAATACGAAATTTGGATTTTTATTAAACGCTTTAAAATTTGGTTGTCCACCACATGGAGGCTTAGCCTTAGGCTTAGATAGATTGGTGATGCATATGACTGGGGCAAGTTCAATACGAGATGTGATTGCCTTTCCTAAAACGCAAACGACTAATTGTCCTTTAACAGACGCACCATCCATGGTGAGTCCCCTACAATTAAAAGAACTTGGTATTCGCTTACCAGAGATACCTAAGGAGTAAGAGATGGCAGGTCATAGTAAGTGGGCAAATATTAAGTTTAGAAAATCTTTACAAGATGCTAAGCGGGGAAAATTATTTACAAAGTATATTAGAGAAATTACGATTTCAGCACGCTTAGGTGGGGGAGATGTTCATACTAATCCAAGACTTCGTGCAGCTGTAGATAAAGCCCTTTCCGCCAATATGACTCGAGATACGATTGATAGAGCCATTAAACGGGGTGCAGGAGGTCTTGAAGGACAGGACTTGGAAGAGATCCGTTATGAAGGGTATGGGCCTGGTGGAGTGGCTATTATTGTCGATTGTATGAGCGACAATCGTAATCGTACGGTTTCAGAAGTCCGGCATATTTTTACTAAAAACGGCGGGAATTTGGGTATCGATGGATCGGTTGCTTACCTCTTTAATCAATTAGGTATTATATTATTTGCACCTGGTACTTCCGAAGAAAAAGTGATGGAGATATCATTAGATGCTGGAGCCAAAGATATTCATACTGATAGTGATGGCAGTATTGAAGTACAAACCGAAATGGAAGATTTTAATAACATCAAAACTTTATTTGATAATCAAAAATTAAAATATGAAAGTGCTGAAATTACCATGGTGCCCATTAATACGATAAAGTTAGAGGCAGAAGCTTACGAGAAATTTCTTAAAATGGTCGATAGTTTAGAAGATCTAGATGATGTACAAACGGTTTATTTTAATGCTGAGATTGAGGAAAATTTCACTGAATAATCCTTTGGCTAACTTTATACCTGAAGTAAAAAGGGATTTTTTATGCGAATACTAGGGATTGATCCGGGCTCTCTTATAACTGGTTTTGGGTTAATAGACCAAAAGCAATTTAAATCAGCTTATGTAGCTTCAGGTTGTATTAGGGTTACAAAACATACACTTGCAAATCGTTTAAAATATATTTTTGATGGTATCTCTGAAATTATTCTTCAATATCAGCCTACTCATATTGCTATCGAACAAGTTTTTGTCCACAAAAATGTATCCAGTGCTTTAAAATTGGGTCAAGCCCGAGGTGTTGCTATGGTTGCTTGTGCTAATTTAGGATTTGAAGTATCGGAGTATTCAGCTAGGGCTGTCAAAAAAGCAGTCTTAGGTTATGGTGCTGCCGATAAAGCGCAAGTACAATATATGATTCAAACACTTTTGAATTTAAATGCTAAGCCTTCTAGTGATGCCGCAGATGCTTTAGCCATAGCCATGTGTCATGGTTTGAGCAATAAAGGAATTTTTAATGATAGGAAAACTTACGGGCCTTGTAGAATTTAAAAAGCCACCTTTTTTATTGTTAGAGGTAAATGGGGTAGGCTATGAAATTCAAGCCCCCATGTCCACCTTTTATAAATTACCTGAATTAAATCAAAAAGTGAGTTTATTTACCCATTTAAGTATACGAGAGGACGCTCATCTTTTATTTGGTTTTTATGAAGAAAAAGAACGCATTTTATTTCGAACTTTAATCAAAGTTTCTGGTGTGGGACCAAAACTTGCCTTAGCTATTCTTTCAGGTATGGATGTTGAAAATTTTATTCAAACCATTGAAAGAGGCGAAATAGCGAATTTGGTGCGATTACCAGGTGTTGGTAAAAAAACAGCCGAACGTCTCGTAATAGAGATGCGGGATAGACTAAGCGGTAAATTATTAGATAGCCCTGAATTTTTTAAATTTTCAGAACCTATTTTAGTAAATGAATCCTCCCATATTAACGATGCTATTAATGCATTAATAGTGTTGGGCTATAAGCCTCAGGAAGCCAGAATTGCCATTACCAAGTTCGACACCCAAGATTTAAAAAGTGATATGATTATTCGTAAGGCCTTGCAAGGATTATCGAAATGACTATCGACACTGAACGCTTAACCAGTCTCACCGCCAAACCCCAAGAAGAATTTGTCGATAAAGCAATTAGGCCCAAAACGCTTAAAGATTATATTGGGCAAGAATCTGTAAAATCTCAAATGGAAATATTCATCAAGGCTGCTTTAGGAAGAAACGAGGCACTTGATCATGTATTAATTTTTGGCCCCCCCGGTTTAGGTAAAACCACTTTAGCTCATATTATCTCTAATGAGATGAATGTCGGTTTTCGTCAAACCTCTGGACCTGTGCTAGAACGTGCAGGAGATTTAGCTGGAATCTTAACCAATTTAGAGCCCAGAGATATTTTATTTATTGATGAAATTCATCGTTTAAGCCCTGTGGTTGAAGAAATATTATATCCTGCTATGGAAGATGGACAATTAGATATTATGATTGGAGAAGGGCCTGCGGCTCGTTCAATTAAAATTGATTTACCGTCTTTCACCCTTGTTGGGGCGACCACTCGTGCTGGCTTATTAACCTCGCCCCTAAGGGATAGATTCGGAATTGTAGAGCGATTAGAATTTTATAAAATTGAAGAGCTACAACATATTATTAAACGTTCTGCTGAAATTTTAAATGTAAAAATTGATGATGATGGGGCGTATCAAATTGCTAGTCGTGCTCGTGGTACTCCAAGAATCGCTAACCGTTTATTAAGACGAGTACGAGATTTTGTCCAAGTAAATGATGAAGCCGTTATTACAGCCAAATTATCAGATGAGGCTTTAAATATCTTAGATGTCGATCAATGTGGTTTTGATATGATGGATAGAAAATTATTAAAAGTAATAATTGAAAAATTTGAGGGAGGCCCGGTCGGAATTGATAGTATTGCAGCTGCCATTGGTGAAGAACGCGGAACCATAGAAGATGTATTAGAGCCTTATTTAATTCAAGAAGGCTTTCTCATGCGCACCCCCAGAGGACGAGTCGTCACGGCTCGTGCTTACAGCCATTTTGGATTATTAGCCCCCACTTCTTCTATTTCTTAAATAATCTAAATTGAGTTTTTTTAAATAATAAGAAATAACCTTCTCCGGAAAATTATAAAATGAGTAACGTTCAAGTATTAATTAATTTAATTAAAAATAATCAAGAAGATGGTGCTATTATGCTTATGAATCAAAATCCCGAGTTACATAAGATGGACTTAATAAATAGGTTAGAACCTATTCGTATTATGGATTTAGCCATTGAAAGGGGTTGTTTAAAAATTATTGTTTATTTGATAGCCATCGGAGTAGTCATAGAAAAAAATCATTTCAAAAATTTTTTTTATGAGGATAATATTGGAATAGGTTTTAATCACGATAAAGGTTTTTCAAGAGAATATTTAAAACAAAAAGAAATATTTAATGTATTGTACCGTCAATTTAGCATTGAGTTAATCAAACAATATTGTCACTCACCTTCATTGATTGATATAGAATTTCAAGATGATAAAGCCTGGTTAAGTCTTTTACAGCCTATGAATCAATGCATAAACACTCCTGAGGAAAATACATCAATCTTATCTACAAAGGATAATGATTTTTTTGAGCTAAAAAATCTCTTAGTGACATATATATCAAAGCTTGACGAAAATAAAGCAATTCATTTAATGAATAAATTTCCTATGCTCCAACATTCATCCTTAATTAATGAGGGTTATAGCAAATGTGCAATAGATTTAACTATTGAATCTGGAAGCTTGAAAATTCTAAGCTATTTAATCGCGAATGGCATAAAAGTCAATCCTGAAAACTTGCAAAGATCACGGGCGCTACGAACTATAATTATTGAAAAAAGAAATGTTTTAGAATCATTATTAATACGAGTAGCAATTTCTGATTTATTGAAATTTCAACTTATTTTTGAATTGATGAGAAAATATGCCTCTATGCCCTTTGTTTTAACATCGGAGTTTGGAGAAGAAAAAGCAGATTGGATAATCTCAAAACCCATCCTCAATCCATTTACTAGTTTTAAATTAAAGCGCAAAAGCTTGGATTTTGCTAAGAGCTATGATGACAAAATTAGCCCGCCCCTTAAAATGTCTCAATATTAACTATTTTTGCCTTTATTCACCATTTATTACGCTCACGAGCATAAAGCCTTTTCATTACTTTACAGAAAGTGTATAAGGAATAATTAATATAAAATTTTTATTTGTTAAATTGCTAACTTAATTTAGGTTGGTAAAAAATTTATAAAGCATAGGAGTTATCCCTTGAGTCAGTTAAAATTACCGCGATTAAATTTAATTGGTCAATTAGTATTAGTTTTTTTGGCTGTTTTTTTATTTGGACACTTTTTAAGTTTACCCTCAAAGCAGATACTCTATAGCATAAGCTTAAGTCTTAAAGAATGCTTATTGGTGGTTTTACCCATTATAATTTTTGGTTGTATTTTTAATTGCATGCTCGATCAAAAAGGTAGAGCCTTAAGCTTTATTGCTGCAATGTTTGTCGGTGTGACTGCTTCTAATTTGTTATCTACTCTAGTCGGTTATTCTGCTGGCATAATTGGATATAACAATGGTTGGGTGAAAGTGGCAGCGAGTAGAGAAGGATTACAAACTTTAAGTCCATTATGGGATTTTCCTTTAACTATTAAGGGAGTGGCATTTGCAAATTTAATCGATAACAAATATGCCTTAATAGTTGGTTTAATTGCGGGTTTGTTTTTTTCCTTTTTTCCTAATCATAATGCTCAGGTTTTAGGGAGTAAATTAAATCGATTTACGCAATTTTTCTTAAAGAAACTCTTTATTCCCATTTTACCCATCTTTGCTTTGGGTTTTATTGTTAAAATGCAACATGAAGGTATTTTAACTCAAGTAGCAACGTCTTATTTACCGATTATGTTAATTATATTAATCACCAATATCCTTTATTTAGGTGTCTTTTATATAGGGGTTGCAGGCGGAAATCTTAATAAGGCTTTGGATTATATAAAAACGGTTTTACCGTCTGGTTTAATGGGTTTTTCTACCATGTCAAGCCTTGCAGCATTGCCACTCACACTTAATGCCGCTGACAAAAATTCCAATGAATCACCGATTGCAAAAGCCGTGGTGCCAGCTACTGCTAATATTCATTTAATTGGCAATAGTATTGCAACACCCATTATCGCTATGATCATTTTATTAACCTTTGGTAAAACCCTACCCGATTTTGCTACTTACTTTAATTTTGCTATTTATTTTGTATTAGCAAAATTTGCAGTGGCAGCGGTTCCTGGGGGGAGTATCTTGGTTATGATCCCCATCTTGGAATCTTATTTAGGATTTAACAATGAGATGTCAGCTTTAATTACCACTTTATATATATTAGTAGATCCTATTATTACAGCTGGTAATGTTATGGGAAATGGTGCTTTTGCTATTTTATTCTCCAAATTATTTGGTGAAAAAAATCCAAAAAATTTGACCCAGTAGTTTGTTTATTTACTATTTTATTTTTAAAGGTTACGAAAATGTTTAAATGGAAGCTTCCTAAGATAAATTTATCGATTAAATTAATTTTGATATTTGTATTTGCCATATTTTTTGGTCATTTATTACCAGTAGAAGTTAAGTCCTTATTTTTTAGTATCAGCATCGTTTTAAAAGAATGCCTACTTTGGGTTTTACCGATTATTATTTTTGGATGTTTATATAAAAGTATATTAGAGCAAGGAGGAAAAGCGGTAAAATTTGTAGGGGTGATGTTATTATTAGTGACTATTTCTAATTACGTATCGACCCTCTTTGCATATGGCGCAAGCTCTCTTGGTATGAGTAAATTAATGGCAAACTTAAGCCAAGAAACCAAACTTGTGACTAAACCTTTAGAAGCTCTGCCTTTATTTGAGAATTTTAGTTTAACCCCCCTGATTAAAAATGAACATGCGCTGGTTTTAGGGCTAATATTTGGTTTATTTTTTGCTTTCTTTAAATCTAAAAAAGCCAATTGGACAGCTGATAAATTAAATCTTGCGATTACTTATTTTTTAGAAAAAATGTTTATTCCTTTATTACCTTTTTTTGCCGCAGGTTTTATTTTAAAAATGCAGCATGATGGTATTTTGGATGATATACTCATTTCTTATTTACCTATCATTTTTATTATTTTTATAAGCAGTGTTGTATACCTTATTTTATTTTACGGGGTTGCAGCAGGGTTTAGATTAAACCCATGGTTTACTTATCTTAAAAATGCTATCCCTGCGGGAATTATGGGCTTTTCGACTATGTCAAGCCTTGCGACTTTACCCATCACCTTAAAAGCTGCTGAAAAAAATACAGATAACCCTGGGTTATCACGTGCGGTAATCCCTGCTACGGTAAATATTCATATGATAGGCGATAGCATTGCAATTCCCATTTTTGCAATTGCAATATTATTAAGCTTTGGTGGATTAGCTCCCAGCTTTAAAGAATATTTAACCTTTGCACAATTCTTTGTCTTGTATAAATTTGCAGTAGCAGCGGTTCCTGGTGGAAGCGTTATTATTATGATGCCAATTTTAAAACAGCAATTGGGTTTATCCGATGAAATGGCAGCTCTAATGACGACCATCTATATTTTATTTGATCCATTAGTGACAGCGGTCAATGTATTGGGCAATAGTGCTTTTGTAATTATCATGTCTAAAATTTTTAAGAAAAATCCAGAGCAATCTACTTTATCTTAAAAACTTTTTATTTAAAAAAGCATTTCTTTTATAATAGGATGGGAACTTGACCATCCTATGGTAAAAGGGTATGCTTTTCTCTACTTTTGTTTTTAATTTAAATAAGGGATGAGGTAAGGTATGAAACGGATAATCGGATTAATTGCATTGTTACTCGTAAACGGATTAGCTTATTCAGCTAATTCACCAAGTAAAATCATCAAAGAAAAAGATTTAAAAGCTGCCATTAAAAATGAAGCAGTACTTCATAGTCCGCAAATTAGCCCTGTAGAGGTAGAAGCTAAATTAAAGACACAATTTCCTGAATTTAAAATAGACAAAATAACCGATAGCCCTTTAAAAGATTTTTACCAGGTCTATATGGGAGCTCAAATATTTTATGTGAGTAAAGATAGCCATTATTTAATGCATGGCGAATTAATGGATTTACGAAAAGATAAAGCCGATCAAAACTTGACTGAGATGGCCCGAGGAGAATCTAGACTAAAATTATTACAAGAAATTAAAGAGTCTGATTTATTGATTTATAGAGGAGAGAAAAAGAAAGCCACTATTACCGTTGCCTTTGACCCTACCTGTTATTACTGTCAGAAATTACATAATGAAATTAAAGCTTTAAATGAGGGTGGAATTGAAGTGCGTTATATGGCTTTTCCTCGCTCGGCTCCTAATACCCCGGCCTATGATAAAATTGTTTCTATTTGGTGTGCTGACAACCCAAAAGAGGCAATGGAAAAAGTTATAAAAAATGAAGAAATTCCAACCAAAGCTTGCATCAATACCGTGAGTAGTCAGGCAGAACTTGGCCAAAAATTAGGGGTAAGAGGCACACCCAGCATTTTCTTTGAGGATGGTTTTATGTCTGGTGGCTTTATGGATGCTGGAGATCTTATTAAGCAAGCCCTAAGTCACACTTTTCCACATCACCATACACATCATAAAGAATAGGTTAATTAATTAATCACTTTATAGGAATAAATGAAGTCTCCTAGCTATAATAAATAGTAATTAATACTTTTTGATTAGCTAGGAGGCTTGAGCTTAGATGCGCATATTAATTGCCGATAATAACATTGAGCATCGCTTAAATTTAATTAATATCATAAAATCCTTAGGCCATGTCCCTGAAGAAGCCGTCATGCTTCAAGATGTATTGAATATCTGTAAAAGAAAAAGCCCTGATATATTATTACTCGATTACAATTTAATTGGTTTAAATGGAGTAAAACATATTCGCCAATTAGGGGGGAATAATGTTTGGAATCCCATCATTTTAATGTCAGAAATCATTACTGAAACCGAACAATTAAAGATGGTTGATTCAGAGGTTGATGATCTACTTATCAAACCAGTTAAATTAGGTACTCTTGCATTAAAATTAGGTTCGGTGATACGTCTTTTACACCTTCAAGATAAAGTCATTAATAAAGCGCATCATTTGGTAATGGCTAATCGTGTTTTAGAAAATGTTGTCACTCAAGACTCCTTAACGAGTATTGGTAATTCAAATCATTTTGAAGATACCCTTGAACGTGAATGGTTTAGGGCAAAGGAAACTAATATGCCCTTATCCTTAATTTATTTTAATTTAGATTATTTTCAAGCTTATAACGAGGTTTATGGTGGAGCTACGGGCAATGAGACTTTAATTAAAGTAGCAAATTTATTAAAGACTAATGTAAGAAATCCGGACTTATTAGCCCGCGTGATGGGTGCTACTTTTGCCTACATCCTGCCCTCGACTACCAAAGAAATGGCTATAAGAGAAGCCGAGCGTTATCAGGACTTAATTAATAATTTAAAAATTCCGCATAAAAAATCTGGCTGTAGTGAATATATTACTGTGAGTATCGGAGTTTCTACTATTAATAAGGATAAATTTACTCAGCCCTGGGATTTAACAGAAGCTGCGGATTATGCACTTTACCAAGCTAAACATTATGGTAGGAACCGATTATATTTTGTGCCAAGTGAAGAGACAGTTACTCCGAATTATAATTAATTAGCTGGTCCAAGTAATTTGCTTAGCGGTTTCAGGCGTAATGTCAGGAATTGGATACTTATCCTTAACCTATACTTCAAAATATCCTAGATAATTCCCAAGAGAAAGATAGGAACTTTTAATAATTATTCAATATACTTTTCTAAAAATTATATTTATCTAACATAGTTTGAAATACCTATGTTAATTAACTTATTATTTTTATTACTAGGCACCTATCAGCGCTTCAGTTAAAATACTTTTTTTGCAAGGCTTTGGGAGAACGATATGTATTTAAAAAATGAAACTATAAAAGATTTTGATATGGAACTGTGGCAGGCGATGGAATTAGAAAATAAGCGCCAAGAAGAACATATCGAACTGATAGCCTCAGAAAATTATGCAAGTCCTAGGGTATTAAGTGCCCAAGGTTCTCTTTTAACTAATAAATATGCCGAAGGGTATGCAGGTAAACGGTATTATGGGGGCTGCGAATATGTTGATATAGCTGAAGAGTTAGCTATTAATCGGGCTAAAAAATTATTTAATGCCGATTATGCTAATGTTCAACCTCACTCAGGCTCCCAAGCAAATGCCGCAGTCTATATGGCTCTTTTAGAGAAGGGTGACACTTTATTAGGGATGAGTCTTGATCATGGAGGACATCTAACCCATGGCTCTAAAGTTAATTTTTCAGGTAAGACGTATCAGGCTTTTCATTATGGTTTAAATACCTTTACAGGTGAAATTGATTACAATCAGGTTGAAGATTTAGCTTTGCAACATCAGCCTAAAGTGATTGTTGCGGGCTTTTCTGCCTATTCTAGAATAGTGAATTGGCAACATTTTAGAGAAATTGCAGATAGGGTTGGAGCTTATTTGGTAGTAGATATGGCTCATGTGGCAGGCCTTGTGGCGGGTGGCTATTACCCCTCCCCGGTACAAATTGCTGATGTGACCACCACTACTACCCATAAAACTTTGCGGGGGCCACGTGGAGGCTTAATTTTAGCAAGGAAAAATGATGAAATTGCTAAAAAATTGAATTCTGCCGTTTTTCCTGGTATACAAGGAGGACCTTTAATGCATGTGATTGCGGCTAAAGCCGTAGCATTTAAAGAGGCTTTAAGTGAAGATTTTAAGGTGTATTGCCACCAAATATTAAAAAACTCAAAGTTGTTAGCAAAAGTATTAATGGATAGATCTTATAAGATAGTATCAGGCGGCACTGATAATCATTTATTATTGTTAGATTTGATTGATAAAAATTTGACTGGAAAAGAAGCTGATTTGGCCTTAGGTAGGGCTAATATTACCGTTAATAAAAATAGTGTCCCTAACGATCCACGCTCTCCTTTTGTAACCAGTGGCTTAAGAATGGGTACTCCCGCAGTGACTACTAGAGGATTTTTAGAACCACAAATTATCCAGATAGGAAATTGGGTAGCTGATATTTTGGATAATCCTCAAAATGAGGATTTAATTCAATCTATTAAAGATGAGGTTACAAAGCTTTGTGGCCAATTTAAGGTATATCAATAATGCAATGTCCTTTTTGTCATGTTATCGATACTAAAGTTATAGATTCTCGTTTATCAGGAGAAGGGGCAGAGGTCAGAAGACGACGTGAGTGTATAGAATGTAATGAGCGTTTTACTACCTATGAGGTTGTAGAGCTTGTTATGCCCCGCCTAGTCAAAAGAGATGGCAGTTGCGTGGCGTTTAAAGAAGAAAAATTAAAAAGTGGTCTATTGCGTGCATTAGAAAAACGTCCGGTCAGGCAGGAGCAAGTGGATGGACTAGTAGCGAGGCTGATATATCGTCTTCGCGCCTTAGGAGAGCGAGAAATAGAGACTCGAGTGTTAGGAGAATGGGTTATGAGTGAACTTAAGACACTGGATGAAGTGGCCTATGTTCGATTTGCCTCTGTTTATAGAAGATTTCAAGATATTAACGAATTTCAAGAAGAAATTTTAAACCTGAAAAATAATATGATGCTAGAAGATTAGCAGTAATTTTATTAAGAAGAAAAGTAGATATGACAAATTTTAATCATCGTAGAAAAGCTAGGCGCTATTCTCTACAAGCCTTGTATAGCTGGGAATTATCAAATAATAGCTTAGCTAAAGTCGAAGAAAATATTTTATTAGAAAAAGCTCATAAAAAGTTTGATATAGAGTATTTTAAAGAAATTTTATATGGGGTTCCTCAGCATTTAACCGAGCTTCAAGACTCATTTATTCCCTACCTTAATATAGGACTAGAAGAGCTTGACACAATAGAGTTGACTGTTTTACGCATTGCCACCTATGAATTTAAATATCGTTTAGATATACCCTATAAAGTTATCATCAATGAAGCCCTAGAGCTTACTAAAATGTTTGGTTCGATAGAAGGGTTTAAATTTGTGAATGGCGTATTAGATAAGGTATCTAAGGATTTAAGACAATCAGAGCAAGCTATTAAATAATCTTTTTAATTATCTAGCTAAAAAAAGCGGCCTAAAAGGCCGCTTTATTTTAACTATTAATCTCAAAAGCCTTAAGCCATTGATTTTAATTGTTTTAGAGGTCTAATTTTTACAACTTTACGAGCAGGTTTTGCTTTAAACATTTGTTCTTCACCAGTAAAAGGATTAACACCTTTACGAGCTTTAGTAGCAGGTTTGGTTTGAACTAAGATTTTTAAAAGACGTGGTAAAACAAAAACACCAGGTCCGCCTTTCCCTAAATGAGCTCCAATCACATTGGTTAATTGTTCATAAACCGTTTTTGCTTGTTTACGAGTAATCCCCGTATCAACTAAGCATTGAATAAATTCGCTTAATTTATAGGGTTTACTTGGGGGTGAGATTTTAGCAAGCTTTGGAGCTTCAGCTTTCTTTTGGGTTACAGTGGTTTTACGAGGTTTTGAAATTTTGCTAGCAACTTTTTTTACCTTTGAGGTAGTGGTTGGTTTCTTCACAACCGGTTTTTTAGCTGCCTTGCGTTTTGCTACTGCCATATAAGTCTCCTACTATAGGTTTGATACAATAAAACAAAATTATCATGGCATAAATAATTTAAAAATGCTATTTTTTTATACATAGTTATAGATTTTTTTAATGTTTATAGATAATTGGAGTAAAGCATGGCGAAATCGGTTGATTGAATAACTCTAATTAAGAATGCTATTTTTAGGGGTAAATGAGGAATATAGTCGTGTTATGATGTTATCCAGTCATAAAACAGAAGGGAAGGAATAAGATGATGTATGTACGAAAAATTTTAGGAATAATAGGGATCTTGGTTTTTACTCAAACGAGTTTTGCAATGCAAAATTCAGGGGATAAGTCTAATATAGATAAAAAAGCTCTCATAACTCAAAGTTTAGCTTCCGCTCAATCCAATTTAAAACAACATAAACCCTTACTTGCCCAAAAAGCCTTTTTAAAAGCTAAATCCCTAGGAGCTTCTCCTCAAGAATGGCTAATACCACTTGGACAAGCTTATTTAATGGGGAAAAATTACTCAGAAGTTTTATCAGAAATTGTAGCCCCATCCGCCTATCTTAATGCTTTTTCTAAAGAAGAGGTCTTATATATTCAAATACTTCACGCTCAGGCTAATTTAGGTCTTAAAAATATAGCAGCTGCTAAGAATATTTTATCGACTATTTTACAGATAAGCCCGGAACACCCCCAAGCTTTGTTATCCTTAACCCAAACTCATTTAATTATGAAAGACTCAGAAAAAGCTCAAGTTTATCTTGAAAAAGCATTCCATGTTGCCCAATCTCCTAGGGATAAAGCTCAAGCCTGGGCACTTAAAGGTCAAGTTTATCGAAAAAAAGATGATAAGGAAAATGCCTATCTTTCATATAAAAACTCTTTAGCTTTTGATCCGGATAATGGCTCTGCAAAATTAGGTATGGCAGAACTTAAAGCCTTAGAATATTCCAAAGATCAATCTTTAGAAGACGCAATCGATTTTTATCCCTATTCTCGCCAGATTGAGTCATAAATGGGATATAAAGGATTATATCAGAGTCCTGGGATAAATAATCGAGGCATTATACTTTGGATACCTTTAACCCTCATCTAAAGTCATCTCATATAAATGCACAGCTTGCTTTTATAATTTTATTAATTAATTGGGTATTGCTTTTTTGGCCTAGCATTGAAATTACCTTTAAAAATCCTAATTATCTCCTGGGTAATCTATTTTTTATAGGTATCTTAGGGGCTATCGTTTTTGCGATATGGCAAAAACGTTTACTTTTAAAACAATTAAAACCCAATGCAAGCCCAATGGGCTTGATTGGGGTTTTATTGTTAATGTATAGCTGGGGGTACGCTAGCTATTATCATTATAACGAATTAAAAATTTTATCAATCTTACTAATGATCCCCGTTCTAATTTATCTTTGCTTTGGTTTTAAAGCGGTATATTTATTATCATTACCCATCTGGCTAAGCTTATTATTAAGCCCCCTGCCAGAGCAAATTAATCAATATTTAATCCATTGCGATATTCAAGTCCTTAATTTGTGGTTTCCTAAGACCTTTTCTGATAGTCAACTCTACGCTATCTTTGAACATGGCCAGTATTGGTTAACGGTTTTGTCTCTTACTATTTTTTATGCTTATTTAAAATACCGAAAACTAATTTATCGGTTATTGTTTATATTTGGAATTTGTATAGCATTTGAAATGGCCATAATTTTAAATGGAATAGGTATTATTAATAATATACCCCTTTTAGGCAATAGAATAATTTTAATTATCATTAGCGGTATAGCGTGGATAATTAGTATAAAAAGTTTGCCTAATTCCCCCTTACTTATTAAAACGATAGAACCTGATTTTCTCAGTTGGCATACAGAGCTGACTAGAAAACAATGGTCAGGAATAACCCTTATTACCTTAAGCTTAATGTGGACAACGCCATGGATATTAGAAAATATCGAATTGGCTTCTAGTTTAAGAACTACAAAAAAAAATGAATTAGTAGCACCTTTTCCGGTAGGGGGTTGGCAAAGCTCAAGTATTGATTCTGAAATATCAAGGCCTTTTTTCCACGAAGCAAGTTCTGTAATATATGAGAAATACAGTTTAAACCTAAAAGATGTTTACTTATATTCCGCTTATTACCAGGATAAAAATAATAATTATGATTTGCTCGCAACCCAAAATAACATATACGATCCCCAAATATGGAATCTTAAAGAACGAAATATTAAAACCATTTTTTTGCCAAATTTTAATAATAGGAAGCAAGAATTTATAGAGGAATTAATAAATTCAAGCACGCAAAAAAGAATTGTTTGGTATTGGTATCATGTTAGTGGTATAGAAATGACTAATTTCTCAATGATTAAAATATTAGATAATTTAAGAGCAATATCCAAATATGGCGAGGGAGCAGGAGTTATTGTTTTAATGGCTGATTACGAGCAATCCCCACAAGAAGCCCGCCATTTATTAGAATCCTTTGTGGCAACATATTATCTGCAATTAAAGAGTTTGTTAAACCCCAGTATCAGAGCCAAAAATCTAGAGAATAACCAAGCTAATTTAACTATTAAAAATGATGCTATTAATAAAGAACCCACTATTATAAAGCTTGAAGAATTATTTTAAAATTTTTACAGAGACTAAATGTTTTAAAAGAACTCCCTTATTTTTTAATTTTAATTTGCCCAATTAGGAACATATTCCTGTGACTTCTTAAGTAATTTCTTATGTAAATCGCAGTTGGGATCATATTGTCTTAATAAATCCCAAAAACGCTGAGAATGATTTAAATGGATGGTATGCGTTAACTCATGCAGTAAAATATGTTGGACTAAATGAGGAGGTAAAAAAAGTAAATTACAATTCAATGAAATATTTTTCTTAGTGGTGCAACTACCCCATATAGTAGTTTGTTTTTTTATTTTAACTTCATTATAGGAGAGGTCATATTTGATACTTAATTGAAATAACCATGGAATTAATATTTCATGGGCTCTTTGCATAAGCCATGATTTAAGAATTTTATATATAATATTATTATTTCCGATCTTACCCCTAAAAATGATTTTATTTTCTTGATTTAAGATAATATCAATAAATTTTTGGGGAGAAACCTCATATTCAAGCTTTATGATCCGATTGATAGCTAATAAATCTAATTGTGTGGCTAAAGAACCAATGAGGGATTTTTCATTGTTAAACTGAGAAATTAAATGAGCATGTTTATCTATCCAGGTTTTCTTTTCGATTAGCAAGCGATTAATTTCTTGCTCAGATAAGATTTTTGGGGTAATAATTTGCAAACCTTTAAGAGCTGAAATACTTAGAAAAATTCGTTTGGCTTTTTTGCTTAAACGAAGATCAAAGGAGGGCAAGTTAGTAGGTTTAATTTCCATTGCTAATATTTAAAACATCAACGCTCAGAACTCAATAGACAATTATAATTAACTTATGAGTTTGTTACATTAATCAATAAATACAAAAAACCACTCAAAAGTTGCTAAACAGCTTGATAACCCATATAAACTACTAAAAGCATCTTCGATAAGGTGTAAAGTATCTTATTGTAAACCATTTATAAGGCTCAGGTTCTTGATAGCCTAATCTGTAAATGGTAGTTTAGCCCAAGATCAAAGATAACTATTATTTAGTTATTATTTTAACTATAAAAAGTGAATGTTATGTTTAAAAGGAGAATCACATGGGATTTCTAACTGCCGTGGGAGATTTACTTAAGCCTGTGCCTTATATAGAGGGAATAAAAGATCCCAAGCTGGTTTCAAAAGAATATAAATATTGGCGAATCAGAATTTTTTACTCAATGTACATAGGCTATGTATTTTTTTATTTCTCACGTAAAAGTTTTACCTTCGCCATGCCCGCATTAATGAATGATTTGGGATTTAGTACTAAACAATTAGGTCTTTTAAATACTGTTTTATATATAACCTATGGCATTAGTAAATTTACAAGCGGTCCTCTCTCAGATAAAAGCAATCCTCGTTATTTTATGTCGATAGGACTTATCTGTACTGGTATAGTCAATCTTTTATTTGGTTTAACTTCTACCTTATGGGTATTTATTT
>JAQGOH010000051.1 GCA_028293705.1 Francisellaceae bacterium
TGACGCCACCTATCGGTGCCTCTTCGAGGCCTAGGTGGCTGCGCGGTCTACTCGGCTCGGCTTCGCCTTCCTTCCTCGCAGCGAGTGTAAGATAGATTAACACAAAATCTCTAAGATACACGCCTAAATAAAATTTGATTTACGCTAACCAATTATGCATTCGTTTTCAGCCCGACAAAATGTTCCCTTACATAAATCCTTAAATTTTAATCTAAACTCATAAGTAAAGGTATTTTTGGATAACCGAGAATTTAACATTTTTATTAAGAATTTATCCAAAATGATAACTTTTTTTGACAAGCTTATGAACTTTATGAAATAAAGGGACTTGGTGTATAGATACGTAACTATCCCCTGTCAGCCGCATTGTTAATTAACTTACAAAAAATATTTGAGCTAACTTTATGTCTATTCATATTAAAACCCCCGATGAAATCGAAAAAATGAGAGTAGCAGGCAAATTAGCCGCTGAAGTATTAGAAATGATCGAACCCTATGTAATCCCTGGTGTTACGACTGATGAATTAAATACCCGATGTCATCATCATATAGTAGAGATTCAAAAAGCTATTCCTGCCCCTCTTAACTATCGAGGGTTTCCTAAATCCATATGTACTTCGATTAACCACCAAGTATGTCATGGTATCCCAGGGCCTAAAGTTTTAAAAAAAGGCGATATAGTAAATATTGATATCACGGTACTTAAAGACGGTTATCATGGAGATACTAGTAAAATGTTTTGTGTAGGAGAGGTTTCTATACAAGCTAAACGTTTAGTAAAAGTTACTCAGGAATGCCTTTATATGGGTATCGAAGCTGTGAAACCCGGTACATGTTTAGGAGACATAGCGGCTATTATTCAACAACATGCTGAATCACATCATTATTCTATAGTTCGGGAATATTGTGGGCATGGCATAGGGAGCGATTTTCATGAAACTAATTTTCAAGTATTGCATTATGGAAAGCCTGGGACTGGGCTCGTTTTAGAACCAGGCATGACTTTTACTATTGAGCCTATGGTAAATGCGGGTAAGCGACATGTTAGTTTATTACCTGATAAGTGGTCAGTTATAACGAAAGATAGAAGCCTCTCTGCTCAATGGGAACATACTATTTTAGTAACTAACAACGGTTTTGAAGTGCTCACCAAACGAAATGAAGAAAATTTTTAACTTGACCGTAGTGCATCGTTATTGCATCGTGTTATATATGTTCTTGAATAATTTATAATTTCAAAGTTATGAAACTTGAAAAAGAGTTAATTGGGAAGATATATTAGGTCCGAAGGATAAAGTTAAGGATGAGTGGAAATTAAAGGACCAAGGGCAAATTGAAACAGCGAGGTTAACTAATCGTGTCTGATACAATACTTTATGTTACTTATTTTATAAACCAACAAAGTAGTTCAACTAATTCTAGAAGTCGCCATTTAAATTCTGTAGCTTCTGCAGAAGGATTAGAAGGGGAAGCTTTATCGGTGGATCCTTTAAGTAAACAAAAAGAGGCTGTAGATAATTTTTTATTAAATGCGTCTACTAATACCTCTGTCGCCGCTTCTTACACTGAAATCTTAGAAAATCGTAAAACTCATAAATGGCCAGCTCTCATTCAAGCCATTGGTGCAGCTAGAGAACATAAGGCTACTTTATTAATTGCTGAGCTAGGAACTTTAACCAGTAGTGATAGTTTTACTGAATGTTTATTAAATTCCAAAGTAGATTTCAAATGCTGTGATCAGGAATATATGAATCCAGCAACATTAGAAGCATTTTCAAAACATGATCAAGTTCATAGAAAAATGCACGGTAAATTAATCAGGGAAGGACTAAAAATGACCTCTGCAAAATCTGGAAATCCTAATGCGGCTGAAGTAATTAGTAAGGTTAATAAGCCTAAAATTGATACAGCTATTGTATTTGCTTTTTTATTACAAATTATAATAAGTGATTACAAAAGACGTGGCTATTCACAAAGACATATGGTTAAAACGTTGAACGATGAAGGCTTTACAGCTCCAGAAGGTGGAAAATGGGTATTAAGCCAACTTCAAAAAGTCTTAGATAGAGTTCGTTTAAATGAAATTGCCACAGAATTCGAACCCATTTTAGAAGAATTTAAAAATAAAAATTTAAGCCCTTTACAAATGGCAGAAGAGCTAAATAACCGTTCAGTCCCTTCTTTAAAAAGAAGTCAATGGGATGAAACCCAGGTAAAAAAATTGATTGAACGCGTGGGACAAATTAGCGATATTATTTTAATAAATCGTTTTGTATTAAATTTATTACCTATTATACAAAATTTTAGCAATCAAGGCTTAAACGTAACTACTATGTTAAAAGAATTTAAAAAAGTAGGCATACCTATTCGTCGAATGGAAGCTAGCGCTATCGCTTAATTTTTAAGGAGGAATATAAAATGACGTCTCTTCACAAGGATAATGAACTTCAGCATTTAATGCTTAATTTAAAAAACGTATTAAAAAATTTTCCCCAAGGGACTGGGTCCTTGGAAATTCAACTTGAATCGGCTGCCAAGCATGTTCCAGCCTATCTTAAAATAGTTAAAGGACACATAGAACAATTGGCCACCGTTTTACAAATGGAAAGTCATAATTGTCGTACCCTTGACAATGCAGGGCTTGCGGAGCCAGTTAAACAGCTAATTGAAATTTTTAAAATTCTTAAAGAAGAAGATTTGAGTGTTTTAGAAAGTTTAGCTATTGAAGCTAGTAATTGGGAAGAAGAAATAATAGAAATAGATATAAAAGAGCCCTCTTTAGCCATAAATGGTTAACTTATTTAAATTTATATGTTAATTTTATAGGATATTTAAAATATTGAGGCAAAAAGATGAAACTAATTCAAAATTTATATGAATTTTTTTTATCTTTTTTCCCTTTTAAATCCTCACCTATAAAAAAGACAGAAAAAATCTTGAAAGAAGAGGAATCCTTTAAAAATAAAAATGATCCAAACCCTTACAGCCCTGAGGGTAAATTAAAAGAAGTAATCGCGCGTTTACACGCTTTAAGAAAATTACTTAAAAATCCACGTGAGAGTAATTTAGATCAACGTTTTCTCAAAATCAGCCAGTTTCTGGGTTTAGAAGAATCTCACGAAACGCTTCGTCAAGATCGCTGGCAACCCGAGATAACTTGTCCTTATTGTGCCTCTAACGAAATAATGAAGATTGCAAGCCATAATTTTAATATAGCTAGTTATTATCATTATCAATGCCAAGTGTGTGGAGCTGAATTTAATGATTCTACGGGTTCACCATTTGAAAAAGGAGTGCCCCCTTTACAAGTATGGATGCAATGTTGGTATTTAATGGCTTGTACCAATTCTATTAATTATATAAGTTCTAAATTACAATTAGACAGAGTAACCGTTGAACAAATGATGGCGCATTTACAAAAATTTTTCCAAGCCGACAAACCTTTGGATAAATTAGAAAATGTAGAACAATCCGCTGAAAAAACGGGCTTTAATACAATACAAAATAAAGAGGATATTTTGAAACAATATCAAAGGCTTAATGCTGATACGAGTACTCAGCCAGTTGACACCGCTGAACATAGAAGACAGCAAAGAATTAGACGCAATCCAAAGGGAGGCACTAAACCTCCAGGTTCTAAATTTTGATTAAAACCCTAAAAAAAATTCTCCTTCAATTTTTTAAAAACCGCTTTTACAAGAAAGCTCCCGGCCCTTCTCAATTTGATTTTATAGAAGATGCCCCTATTAGTGATTCTTCTTTAAATTTAGATTATGCCCTAAGCTTAGTCAAAAAATATGGCGCCATTATTAGACTGCCCTCTTTAAGACCTGAATTTTTAATTGCAGATGTAGATACCTTTGAGTATGTTTTAAAAAGCAATGCAGCAAATTATCCTAAACAAGCTCTATCTTATTTACGCATGCGTTATTTTTTTGGTGAAAGCTTTTTATTAAATAGTCAAGAAAAATGGAAAAAAACGCGTCTTATTGTCAATCCTGCTTTTCATAAAAACGCCTTTGATTATTATGCAGAAAAAATGGTTGAAACAAGTGATGAATTCATATCCAAATGGCTCAGCAACACAAATCAAGTTTGGGACTTTGCAAAAGAAATAAAACTTCTTTCCTTAAAAATAGCCTTTACCATATTTGGAAACTTAACCTTAAATGACACCTCTCTCGAAACTCTAAGCATTGATTTTGAAAAGATTAATAAAGATTGTTTTTCAACGCCTATTTTATCTAAATATTTTTATGAAAGAATTAATAAGTTAAATATAAATTTACAAAAATTAATTAATGAGCGTCAAAAAATTAATCCTCAGTTTGAGGATGTTTTAACATTATTGACAAATAAACAAATTGAAGGAAACACCCTCTCTTCTTCCCAAATATTAGACGAATTTAAGACCATTATTGTAACCGGACATGAAACAGTGGCCTCAGCGCTAAGCTGGGTGTGGTATTTATTAGGCAATCATCCTAATTATTGGCAAGCTTTAAAAACCGAATTAAAAGAAATTTTAAAAGGTAAAGCCCCTACTTATGAGGACTTACCAAAACTTTTATTAACGAAAGCCATTTTTTTAGAAACTTTAAGACTTTACCCCCCCGTTTGGTGTTTGCAAAGGACAGCGCAACATGAGGATATAATTAAGGGCTATTATATTCCTAAAAAATCTTCTTTGTTATTAAATATTTATGCCTTGCATCGCAATCCTAACTACTGGTCTTATCCTGATCAATTTATACCAGAACGTTTTTATGATAATCATTATAGTTTTCCGGAGATTGCTTTTCTTCCTTTTAGCTTTGGCTCAAGAACTTGTGTTGCCCAACATATAGCGATAACAGAAGGAATTATAATTTTAGCTCGAATTGCTCAAAAAATTGATTTTAATTTAGTAAAACCAAAAAGACACCCAAAAATGCGAGCCTGGATAAGCCTTACGCCTGATAAAATAATGGTGGAAGTTTTAAATGCTTCACAAAAACCAATCCAATAATTATACAAAGAGGTAAGGCTACTGCACACAATAAAACTTGTTCCATGATAAAACCAAATAAATATAAACCAGCCCAGGTTATCCATAAAAATTTTAAAAGATTTTTTATTCTTTTTCTTAAAGGGACCCTTCTCCAATTTCCCACTTTAGGCATAAAAGCACAGCATAAATCAGAAAAGTTATATACCCTTTTAAATAAACTATAAAATAAAATTAAAGCAAGTATTCCTGCTATAAAAATCATTCCAGGACTATTTAACATTATTGATAATTTATTCATTTGATAGGTACTCGAATGATAAATGATGATAGTAATTAAAATCGGTAAAACTAAACTAATGAATAAAGTAAATTTAAAATTAAGATATTGAGTGTATTTTGCGATCATTGAACTTGCCCAAGGTAGGCTTATAATGGGCCAGGCAAAAGCCAGTAATAAAAATCGGTTTTGATAATGATAGAGGGTTAAATCACTTAACCATTTATTATGTGAACTTAAATTTAATTGATTAATAGAGCTTGTCATACTCAAAATGCAGCTAAAGGTTAATAATGATATGCAAGCAAACAATAAGGAAACGGTTAATAAAACTGTGCCGAGAGAACAAGAAAATCTTGTGACTAAATAATGAGAAAGTTTTGATAAGAGCTTAAATCCAAATACTCTTACGCAAATAACACTGATAAAGGCATATACTGGATATTGATTTAATAAGGGTACTTTTTCTATTAAGCACCATCCATCTAAAAGAAATTGTATTCCTATAAACAGGGTAAAATAACATAATGCATAATTGGCATAACTATTAATAGCGAATGCCGCATTATAGAAGAAAAGATTAATAGGCTTCTTTCGGTTAGTAATTAATAAAGTAGGTAACCAAATAGCCTGTTTTTTATCTGAATAGGCTTTAAATAAAATAGCCAATAAACTGGTTATAAGCCAAGGTAATAAAAATATTAATAAAACATATTCCCTACGGTTTGCTATCAAAAAGTTAGAGTCCATGGTTTTAAGTCTCGGATTAAATTGAGAATTTATAAGGGCCTGCCAGCAGCATAAACCATGAAGTAAAATGAAGGTTATTTGGCCAATAAATAATTTATGAATATTTTTTTTATTAATTTCTATGATTGGTTTACTATTATGAAAAAAAGGAATGAATTTTATAAGGCACCTACTTCCCAATAGAATGATTAATAAGGATAATCCCCACAAAAATAGTTTTTCATAAGGCCAATTATTGCCAGCAATTATCCCTAAAAACAAGGCAAAAAAAGTTAAGCCAAGCGCTAATAATAAATTTAATTTATTTTTACCTTTACGAGTTTTCAATTTAATTATTTGTCGCTGAGGGCGCATACTTAGGCGCATTTGGATTAACCGGATTAGCTGCTGCATCGGCTTTTCTTTGACTGGTAATAGAAAGGCTTAATTGAGCCGCCAACAAGGTTTCTATTCTTTCCATTTGGCGATACCGTTGGTATTCTAGCCAAATTTTAAAAGCTTCCATTTGAGCTATTTCTTTTAAGAGACCTTGTTCAGTTGATTTAGCAACCATAAGGTACCAACTTTGAGTAGGATCGGTAGTAGCGGCTGTATCCATAAACCGTCTGGTAGCCTCTGATTCCATAACACTTAAGATTGACGGTGTAGAAGAACTCGTCTGATCTCTATCGGCAAAAATGGAATAAAGTGAATTTTGGGCCACAGAAGCTGCTGCATTATATCCTAATTCACTTGCCATTTTATTAACCTCACTTGGCGCCATCGCTTGTAACCCTTGCGCAAACCCTGAAGATAATTTAAGCAATTTATCACCGAAATCACTGGTAGGAGCAGGGGCAGTTAAATTTCTAATAAAATAATTAGCAGCTGTTTTTTGGGCCGCTGAATATTGAGTGCCCCCTAATAGGCTTAATGCTTTCAAATCACCATATTGAGATGTTGAATCAGTATTATTACAATTAACCATTGACTCAGTGGAATTGCTATTACAATAATTTAAAAAATGGGTACCAATTATTTCTTGTGGAGTATTAGTAACGGTTGAATTTAAGCTAACGTTTGGGTTTGCAATATTCTCCTGCTGATAAAGCGACCAACTCAATAAATTGTTTTGATTAGTATTTAAATTAACTTCTTTATTAGTTAAAGCAATACTACCATTACTAGAGCTACTTACAGCAAATTGCGGTGCTAAAAGATTAGCATTTGTTAGGGCTTTTAAATTGGCTGTATCAACAGGAAAACGTAATTTAGCATCTTCACTTATGTAAGCATTAAAAACCGATGCTAAATAATTTATTAAGCCATTTTGAAAACCTTTTAAAGTAGTAGTTAAACCTGATAATGCATCTGATAGAGCAGAAAAAGCTGAAGCACTAGCTGCAGAACCGGCATCACTACTATTACTAACGGCAGAATTCGTGTTCGTGCTCGCAGAAGGAGTAACAGGGGTAGTGACAGTGGTAGTACTAGAACTGGTTGAACTGGCAGCGGCACTTCCAGAATTAGAATTTCCACTCCCAAGCTTTGGTACGGTATACCCGGGTTTTGTGCCTTCTCCATCTGCAACAAATTTTGATGAATCAACCGTTAAAGCATTTATATAGTCTTGATTCGCTTGCTTCATTTCATCGGCTATTGCGCTATTTATTGCTGTGGCATCTGGGGTAGTAGGGGTGTCTAAAGCATCCACATTCTTAAGGTTTAAACATCCATAAACTAATAAACCTAATACTGACAATATTGAAAGTTTTCCGTACCATTTATTTGTTTTTTGACTATTCATTTTCTTGCTCCAAAGCTTTTAAAACTAAAGAAACTCGTTGAGGGGAAAAAACACGAGATAATAATTGCAAGCGTTCAAATACTAAATTTCTTCTTAAAAATATTTTAGCATGTTGATTAACAGGTTTATTTCCAGATTCTTGGCTGGCTTCTTCGGCATACATTAATAATTGTGAAGCCGTACCGGGCTTAGCCATATCAATGGCCTGTAAAATACGTAATGCTCTTCCCGCATGAGTATTACTCAAAATCCTTATCATAATTTTTTCATCAATCTCAAAATCATGTGCATTATCGATTGCATCACCTAAAGCTATTATATAAGGATCTATTTCAGGGTGGGTATCGACTGTCCAATGCTCAACATTTTCTAAGGCTGCAATAATACGATATAAAGTTCGTCTATCGTAACTGTCCCAAAATGCATTTACCGCATCAATATGGAGATCTGGCATTTTTTAAAAATCACTCCCAAACTATAAATAGTTAATAACCAAACTAACATCAGATATCTCTTTTATTAATTACTATAGCCTAGACTAACATTTGTAGTGTAGTCATTTATCATAACTTAAACCAAAACATCTTCTTTATTGATGGGATAGATATTTTTATTATATCAAGAAGTATATTTAAACAGCTATTGGCTGACCTGTATGGCTAAATTTTATAGGGGCAGGTAATATCCTAATAATATTCTATAATTTTTTATGCTAATTTCATTTTAATTTGGTTTTAATAGTTAATTAACTGAGAGGGCTTATGGGTTTTTGGCGAGGGGCTGCGAAAGTGGCGGGAACGTTTGTTAACTTAAGAGTTGATAAATGGATTGGGCTAGAGCAATTGCTTTACACATTTAAAAAAACATACCAAGCTGGACGCAAGTTATTACAAATAGAACAAGTTGAAAAAGAAGAAACTTATGATGAAGCATACCAGCGTTTAAATCTTAGCGATCTTGAAATAAATCATCGAAAAAAACAATTTTTTAATTTGATGATTTTCTATATATGTTTATTCTTTATGATTTTTAGCTACGGGGTCTTTATGGCCGTAAAGGGCAGCTTTTTAAGCTTTCTGTTAAGCTTTTCCTTAAGTATTTTTGCTTTAGTAAGAGCCTTTTTCTATCACTTTTGGTTATTTCAAATTAATCAAAAAAAATTAGGTTGTTCTTTGCAAGAATGGATGGATTATTATCTTTACAATAAAGGTTAATTAAATGATTAAATGGATTGTATTTGTATGCCTCCAGCTTTTTTCTATAGAGGTATTTGCTGATTTATTAAATATTTTTGATGTACCTGCCGGTGTACAAGACAAGTCCCTTGATTATCTCGGTATGATATTTGGTGGTTCGGTAGGTCCTATTGCTTTAAGCGGTGCTAGTTTCAACCCAATTTTACCAAAGATGTTTAATTTATTTAATTCAATTATTATCACCCTTGGTGTTACAGTCGTGAGCTACATCGCTTTTGTCTCCACCATAAATACAGCCCATGAAGGCGAGGTCATGGGTAAGAAATTTTCATCAATCTGGATCCCCATTAAATCTGTTTTGGGTATGCTCCTGATGATTCCGATTACAGGCTTAAATCCGACCACCTCGAGTACAACTATTTCTGGGGGATACTCAATAATACAAACCCTTCTTCTTTGGGTAGTCCTGCAAGGTGTAGGGGCAGCAGATTCAATATGGCAGGTGGTAACGCAGCAATTAAGCAGCGGTCAAAATATCTCTGGTTCAGTCAATAATTATACTTTAAATGATTTAGATGAACAACTTCAACCCATGTTAAAATCCCTAACCTGTATGGCACTTTTGAAAGATCCCTGGGTACAAGGATATTTATCAAGTATAGGGTCTAACCAAGCGAATAGCATAAATAAAGTAGCTAATGAAATTACTATTTATAGTAGCTCGCTTACGCAGGATGTTCAGAAAAACTGGTATGCTGATATTATGCTTGGTAAGCGTGGCCCCCCCACCAATGGAGGGCCTGATTATCAAGATATATGTGGCCGATATCGTATAACTGGGTATTCATATGCGCCTTCAGGCAGCGATCAAAATTCTACCGATCAATATAATACTTTACTCGTAAAACTGCAAGCAACCCAAAATTTATTTAATAATCTTGAAAGTTATGTAAACATAGAAGTTTCTTCTTTAATAGATAGTTTTAAAAATAAATATAAGCTATTGCAAACCCCAAACCTGGGGAGTAACACAGCGAATATACCAGCTGAACAATTAAGATTATTTTTAATATCCCTTTACCGAACAGAGCAGCCAGTAATCATTAATACACCTAGCCTTCCTCCGGAACAGTTAAAAGTAGCTATTGATCAATATAATCTAGATATTTCAGCCATACCTCAATTGGTTAATCCGGCAACTCAAAAAGCTATTGATTCGGCTCAGACCGCTGGCTGGATTCATGCGGGCAGTTATTATATGTTATTAAGCCAGGGTCAAATGGCCCTTTCTGACAACAATAAGCCTTTTAGCTCAACTCAAAGCTACCCAATAATTCCCACAGTCCGAAATATTGATAAAAATTCTAGTATCAGTTATATGGAGGTATCTTCTTGTAAAAATCCCTCCCAACCCCTGCAACAAATTGCGTCAACGCCTTCATGTACTTCCGAAAATATTCCTTGTTTCTTTGATGATGGAAGTAATGAAAGTGAAATATTATTGACCATCTTTGGTACGGCTTTAAAAAATATCCAAGCTTCATTAGATGCTGCTGTCAATGCAAGTCAAAGTTTACCAAGTTTAGCTTATTTGAATGCACCTGATGTTGCTTCCAATGGTGCTTTTGACTTTATCGCTAAAGTCTTAAGCCCAATGATTAAAGGAGTAGCAGGCATTATTAGTGATTGGGCAGGCCTTGGGGATATCGGGTCTGTCGACTCTTTTTCTGCTCGACTAACACAAAGCGATCCAAGTCCTTTGGCCTCTATAGCTAATTACGGTGCAAACCTAATGATGCTAGCAGAAAGCGCTTGGCTAATTATGGTTTCAACTGCTCTCGCTGTTATATTAGCAAGTGATTGGTGTAGTGGGCAATTAAGCCCAGGCGGCGCTATAGAATTTACTATTCTTGTGGTTTTTCCAGCTTTATTTGGAATAATGATTTTAATGTGGCTCACGGGAGCAGGGCTTGCCGTATGGCTCCCCATGGTCCCTTATTTAATCTTTACGGGTACTGCTCTCGCGTGGCTTATTTTTGTTATTGAAGCTGTCATCGCGGCGCCCATTCTGGCCCTTGGTTTAATTCATCCCAGTGGCGATGAATTGGGTAAAACCGGAACTGGCCTTATGCTTTTAGCGAATGTCTTTTTGCGCCCTTCTCTTACCATTTTTGGGCTTGTGATTGCTTCAAGATTATTGAGCGCTATCATTGCCTACGTGAATTATGGTTTTGCCGCAGCATTTTATGGCAGTGTTCCTGGGAGTGCTGTTCAGGGAATATTCAGTTGGATCCTACCTGTCATTTTGTACGCTGGCGTAATCATTGCTGTGACCAATAAATGCTTTACCCTCATTCATCATGTTCCAGATAGGGTATTACGATGGATAGGGGGCGCTCCAGAAGAAAGCGGTGCTAAAGAAATCCTCGATCAAACCAAAGGGAAATTTGATGAAGGTGCTAAATCTGCTGACTCTATGCAAAAAGGGCTTTCTGATTCTGCTATGAACAAAGCACGAGAGAAAATGCCTAAAGGTAAAGGAAAATCCGGAGGCGGAGGAGGTGGCGGTGGCGGTGATGCAGGCGGAGGCGGCGGAGGCGGAGATCCAGGCGGTGGTGGTGGGGGCGGGGGTGCGCCTAAACCTCCCCAAGGTGGAGGAGGAGGTGGAATGCCAGGTGGGAGTGCTGCGAGCGGCACAGTCACAAAGTCCGTCGGGAAGTCCGCCGTAAAGCCAATAGCCGGATAGCACAAAAGCTGGAGCTGGACTCCCCTAAATTTTAATTGAAAGGCCCCACTAGGGGCCTTTCGTCTTAATAAGAATTTTATAAATATAATAAACAAAATTGCTTTATATTATTTTAAAGCCAAAGAAATCGCATTAGCAGGGATAATGATTATGCTCAAAAAAAATTGTAAAACTCTTCATTCTATTCAACCACTTCGTGATACTCATAACTATGCTTATGAAAACACTAACTATTATCATCATTGTCTTAATAAATTTAATAAGCTTAAAAGTTATTATGAATTTGAAAAACATCAAATTAAGATTTTACAAGAAGCCACTACTACCTTATTTAATCTTTATTTAAAAGCCATTGATCATATTATAAAAGAAAAAAGGTATGAGGAAATTGGCGTACCTCAAGTCGCTCATGCATATATTGAAAAAACCTGGGAAAATAAAGACCCATTTTTTTTAGGACGTTTTGATTTATGCTATAATGGTATTAATCCTCCTAAACTTTATGAATTTAATGTAAATCCTGGCGAAGCACTAGAGGCTAGCATTTTACAAACCCAATGGCAGATAATAAGTAATACCAAAGGCACACAATTTAATAATCTTATACAAGCCATTTACTATAAATGGAAAGAAATTCTTCAAAAAAGAAATAATCCTATTATTCATTTTAGTACTTTTGAACAACAGGAAGATGTTAAAATGTATATTAGGTTTTTTGAACAAATTTGTATTCATGCAGGGTATAGGACCCAATATATTGATATAACTAATCTAAAATGGAATGGAAAAGACTTTATTGATACGCAAAAAAAAATCATTTCTATTCTTTATAAAATTTATCCCTGGGAATGGATGTTTCTTGAAGAATTTAATGAGATTTTTATTAAATCCAATACCCTTTTTTTAGATCCAGGTTGGTCCATTCTTATGAATACCAAGGGTATATTGGCAATTTTATGGGAATTATTCCCTAACCATCCTAATTTATTACCAGCTTTTTTAAAAAATAATCCTAAAGAAAAACAACTTCAAAAACCTTTTTGGGGACGCCAAGGAATTGGCATTTCTATGGCACCCAACCTTCAAGAATCGAATATTTACACAGGATTCAATTCTAATAATTACGTATATCAAGCTTATTATCCCCTCCCTTGCTTTTCAGGATGCTACCCCATCTTGAGCTCTTGGATAGTTGGTGACCAAGCTGCAGGAATCAGTATTCGCGATGGAAAAAGTTTAATTACAGATGGTAAAGATTTTATTATTCCCCATATTATAGTATAAAATTAAGGTTTGAATTTTATAAAAATGCCTTGCTAACCAATAAGAGCCATATCATTTCTAGATCAATAAATTCTTTAAATCCATTTGTATTTACTTCAAATTTTTTCTTTATAATCATGCAACTTATTTAAATTGAATGACAGGAAATATACATCCAACATTTCATTTAATTAACAATAAGTATAACCCTAGAAGTTAATTATCCTGCTTAAGAGAAATGGCCAACCTATTCCTCTTTTTTTAAAGAGTTGTTCAGATTTTAAATACTATTCTCAGATTATTTAAATTACTTCTAAACTCGGTTTCTTTACCTTTTATTAATTTAAATTTTTCGGATTTTTTTTGTCGCAATACTTTCCATATCTAAGCTAGGACTTCTTGATCTTTTGCTTATATTTTTAAATTGCATAAGATGTATTTGATTTAAGTTTTTGTTTAATTTAGAAATAAAATTGTCTTTTTCAGGTTTTGTTAGACTTTATTTTAAATGCTTATATATCTGAGCCTCACTAAGTTCCTTTTTGATTAAATGATTTATTTGCGGTGTTTGATTTAAGCTTTCATCATAATCAGAAATAAGAGCTAATATTTCTAGCGGTGTTGTTGTAGGTAAAGCGTTATTGAGGAATATTTGTTTTCTATATTGAAAAAAAGGTTTTGAATAACTTTTTCTTCTACAAGTGTTTCTATACCTTTTATATTGCCTATTCTAGTTAAAGCCGCATTTTTGAATTTAAGTTGGTGGTTTACATTATGAAAATCTATGCCTAAATATTTTTCTTTTTCCTCTAGTTGATTTTTTTTACTAACAGCAAAAAAATCTGTTAGAATTTGCCATGCGAATAGCATAATTACTACGAGCTGTGACATCCACCCCTGGCACTTCTAAGAAGCGAATTACTACAACCAAATGACCACAGTAAACAGCCTGTCGAATGGCATAATTATTTTGTGCCGTGGCATCCACGCCTTGGGCTAATAAAGAATTTATTTGAATTAAGTCACCCATATAGCAGGCAAAAACTAGTGAGTTCATATTTAGTTCCTAGGGGATTAGTGTTTAATCATATTAAGATATGTTGCTTAAATACATTTAAATTAATATGCATTTAGCCTTAAATTTATCTCAAGTATAAAGATTAAAAAATTTATTAAAGCTTACTTGAGTTTTTAATAAAAGCTAAATTTAGCAAATTGATTTATAAAAGGCTATATCTGCTAATAAAGAATTCCTTGAAGCTGCGCTTCTCTAACATTTTCATTTTTTGGTAAACCAAAGCTACTTTTAATTTAATTCATTTTAAACTCAAGATTGTGGAGGCTTGAACTATTTTCTCAATTTTACTCTTATAGGTTGTTGATGATTTACTTAAACACTCATAATGCACAAGATGCATTCTCTTTGAATTTTCAGTAGGATTCTGAATAAAATTTTCTTTTGTAGGATTTTCTTCATTCTCTTCTTTTTGCTTATAGGATTGAGCCTCACTAGGGGTTTCTTTTAATAAAAAATTTATTTCAAATTTTTGGTTTAAATTTCCTTCACCATTTAAATTAAGGTCTAATTCTTTTATAGGGTTGATAATAGCTAAAGGATCATTACAGGATATTTGTTTTTTATATTGATTAAAAGTTTTTTGAATTATTTTTCTTTCAACAAGACTTTCAATCCCCTTAATGTTACCCATTCTTTTTAACACGGCAATTTTAAAATTAAATTGTTGATTTGTATCAGTAAAATCTAGCTCTAAAAAGCTTACTTCTTTTAATTGTTCTTTTTGGTGAGCTATATTAAAATCTGCTAAAATTTGTAAGCGAAGGGTTTCAATAATTAAGTCCATTACCTCCAAATGACAATTGTAACGTGTCTGGCGAATAGCATAATTATTTTCAGCTGTAGCATCCACTCCTGGGAGCTCTAAGAGTCGACGAACTACCTCTAAGTGACCAAAAAAGGCAGCTTCTCGGATGGCATAATTATTTTCAGCAGTGACATCTACCCCTGGCACCTTTAAAAGTCTATTCACTACTTCTAAATGACCAAAAGCGGCAGCCTCTCGAATAGCTTCATTGTCCTCTGCTGTGGCATCCACTTCGGGGATTTCTAAAAGTCGCTCTACTACATCCAAATGGCCATTACTTGCTGCAAAGCGAATCGCATAATTATTTTCAGCTCTGACGTCTACCCCTTGTACTTCCAAGAGTCGATTGACTACCTTTAAATGACCAAAACGAGCGGCAAAGCGAATCGCTTCATTATTATTAGCGCTGGCGCCTACCTTTAGCTCATCTAAAAGCAGATTCACTAATTCAAAATGACCAAAGGAAGCTGCCAAACGAATGGCTTCATTATTTTCTGCCCTAACATCCCATCCTTGAGCTAATAAAAGCTTAACTTGATTTAAGTCACCAGACTTGCAGGCTTCTGATAGATCACTCATTATTTTCTCCTAGATTACAAGTGTTTAAGCTTTTACAATTTTGCTGTTTAAGCAGTTATTTATAAATTATAAACAACTTATGTAAAAAATATAAATGATTATTAATTTTCAATTGGTAATAATAAACTTGAACTCAATTCTTATTATTTTACATTGATTGATGGCTACTAATGAGCTATAAAATTTTTTATAAATTAGTTTAAAAAAAACCTAACAGGACTAATTGCTATTAATCAGTTTAGCAGCTTTGCGATTTGAAACCCTGAAGTATATTTTTTAGGAAATCTTTTTCGATATAATCTAAAGTGTGGATTAGTCTATAATTTTATCCAGTTTTGGATTACACAAAATAAAAAAGGGCTTAAAATAAGCCCTTTTTAAATGTTTAATTATTAATTAAACTATATTATAAGGAACAGGTCGTCGTAGGACTGGATCAAAGAACTCCTTAGGACCATTTTGATTTTTCTCTACAGAAGGAACAATTTTACGATTAAAGGCGGTATCAAAAGCTAACTCCATGAAGCTAAAGATAATATATCCAATCATATAACCAATTCGACCTTCCGGACTATAGGTATGTTGATTAGCTGCAGCGTCGCCAATATTGTTACTTTTCTTAACCATATCATTTACCATATTAGAAAACCTATCTGAGAAATTTACACCCTCATTATCATCTAAGTGGTCCATTACGATTTTTCTATCAGCAGGGCTTAGGTTATTTAAATTATTAATAAATGGTTCAAACCCATTATTAACAAATTGAGCAACCATTTGATCTTTTAATAATTTCTTTGCTAATTCAAATTTTTCCGTAGGGTCTTGAAGTTTATCCAAATCTTCTAAATGTTGCTTCATCTCAGGAATTTCGTTTAATAAATCCTTAGTGTATTTTATGAAATCAGCTTGAGAGCTAGGTTTATTACTTACCTCGTTACCCATTTTTTCAAAAAAACTTTTAAGGGTAGATACTCTTTCTTCAGGTTTTTCTAGTAATTCCTTTAACAATTTTTCCCAAGCACGTTTTTTAGCTAATTTAGAATCAAATGCCATTCTCTTTAAATTATTAAATAAGGGGGTATATCTAGGACTTGTATTTCCGGCCATAAGTTAAGTGCCTCCGATTTAAGTTATTTAACTATTTTAACAGTATTTTCGAAAAAGTAAATATCTTCAATTAGGGATTATAAAAATATTTTCTAGATTTTAACAAAAGAGCAGCCATATAGCTATCAAAAAAACCTTAATTCGTGCAGGATCTCTAAAAATAACAGTATTAAAAATAAATTTCCTCCTTATTTGTATTTTAACATTCCTTATTGAAAAAACTTCTTAAAAATTAATAATAGCTAAGGAATGCCCCCCCTAATTATTAATGTTTTAATCGATTAGAGTTTAATCAAAAGGGTTATATAAGGCATTCAATTGGGAGGATTGAAAACTGAATTACCGATGGAAAGCTCGAAATTTAAGCCCTAGTAATTTAGGGTCCTTAAGGCTTGAATTTATGCGGGCTTTTCTCTTCGAGATTTTCCTGAAGCTCAACTCCAATAGGATTTTTTTGAGGTTCGGTATTACCTAATTTATTCATAGGTGTGGATACTTGGTTTGATGATTGATTATCATTTCCCTTAATAGGAGGTGTAGTTGTACCTCCATTTTCAAAAAATTTTTTTATGATGAGAAATCTTTCTTTAAGCTCATCGGCTACAGGAATGAATACTTTTCGTTCCACTGCTTCTAATGTAGACTTATGTTGAGCCTTTTCTTGTAACTTTTCATTCATTTCTTCATTATTTTTTTTTAGCTTTACTTCAAAATCCCATTGTTTTTTTTCTAACTTTTTTAACTCTTCCTCTAAATCCTTATTCTCTTTTCCTGGTTCTAATTTAAGTTGTTTTAATTTAAGTTCATTTTCCTCTATAGTTCTTTGATTTATTGCAAGTTTTCGCTGCAAATCTTTCCCATTGTCTTTTAATTCTTTAATATCATATTTAAGTGTTTCATTTAAACGAGTCGCTTCCTCTAATTGTTTTTGACCTGCTTCATCTGCCGAATTCCATCTTGTCAAACCAAACATGGAACTTAAAGCCGCTTTGGGATTTAAGAGAGGAGGATTTAATCTATTGAGTTGTTCTTCTAAAACATTTCTTTCAATGGTATTGTTTCTGATACTTAATTCATATTCTTTGATCTGTTTTTCACGAACGGATATATCTTCTCCTAATTTAATTTTTTCTGCTGGGAGCATTGAATCATTTTTTTTATTGGTTAAATCATTAAGTTCTTTTTCTAAAGTAACTAGTTTTGTTTTAGTTTCATTTATATTTTCGTTAAATTTATTTATTTGGCTTTGAATCTCTTGAACGGCATCCTTACGCTCTTTATTATCAAACAATCTTGATTCAAAGGATTTAAATAGGCTTGCCCATTCGGTAGCAATTGACGTTTGCCCTTCTTTTGTTTTTTCTTTAGCTTTATCACTATTTGAATTCGCATTGATAGTTGGCCCTTCATTATCTACCTCTGCATTAATTGTGGGATCTAAATTGGTAGAAACATTTAAAGCAGGGTTAGGTTCCTTATTAAGGTTTTTATCATTACTAGCTGGTACTGGACCAATAGCAGGAGTACCAGAGGGAAGTGTATTACCTGGGGCATTTGTCTCAGGTGGACTAATACGGGGAGTAGCATCAGATTTCTCTTCCTGAGGCTCAATTTTAGGTTTATCATCAGGCTCAATTTTAGCTTCGGAATTGAGAGGATCTGGTGTTGACATAACAAACTCCTGATAAAACCATTATAATTAATACTTTTAAACTTAATTAGTTAGACATTTTTTTTTGTTATTAGTTCAAAATTTTTATTCAATATTTATTTTACTGCAATTTAGGGCTAGTGTTTTTCGATTTCTCTTTAAAATTGTCCATTAGCCCTTTTTGAGGGGTAAAGATCACATTGGCATTGCTAGAAGCTTCATCTATTTCATTTTGCACATTCCATGTTTTTCTGAGTCTTATATTTTGTCTTAAAGCAGAAAATCCTATATGAATACTGATAAGTCGATAATTCAGTTTCTCTGAGACTGGCAACTCATTCTTAGAAGATAAAGAATCATTTAAATTAGATGCTTGCTTTGGTTCGTATTTATTTCTAATTTCAGCAAGGGTTTGAATGGCGGAATTTAAATCAAATTGACCTTTTTTACCCTCATTTTCTTCTAAACTCATAATTTAATTTCCTTATATTATAAATAAAAATTAATTTTTTTATTTATATTTTTATCGGCTTCAGATAATTATTATTTAATATAAAATCCTTTTTTGACCTAGACCATAATATTAATGGCCAGGCTTTGGCTTATGAGATTTTTTATGTTCAATTTTATGTTTATGATTATGAGATTTTTTTTGTTTTTTCTCAAGTTTAGCAAAAAGATCATGAAATGCATTTTTATGTTTTTCAGCATGCTTCTTATCTTGCGGTATTATTTCAATTTTAAAGTCATGGTCACTTTCGTCTTTTCCCTTTTTACCATGGGTATGATCATGGGATTTAGAATCATGAGAAAGCCCGGAATGAAGGGTTGGTTTAGAGGATTTTGACATATTTTTATACCTTAAATTAATAATAATTACTAAGTGGTAATATTAATAACGGCAATTAATAGTCAGACTTTAAAAAAGTTTCAAACATTTAGGTGTATATTCAATAAAAATTCAGTAGAATCAATAAAAATTTAACTATCTTGTTTATCATCACCCACATCATTGTGAGCATTATCTTCATCATCATCTTCTTCATCCATTTCATAAGAAGGGGATATTTCATTCATTAATTTTTCTAAAGCATCTAAATCGGGTAAATCAGGTAATTCAGCAAGCGTTGGGACATCAAATAATTCTGGTAACTCATCTTCATCAACGTCTGTTGACTCTATGGTTTTTGCAGAAACTTTATGGCCAGAAGCCCCTTCCCCACTGGGTAAGTCACCGCCTAAAATGGTAATGAGGAAGGTAAGATCTTCTTTTAAGCCGGTGATATCTTGAGCAAACATAATTTCAGGTGGGAAACTAGTACATTCTTCTATTTCTTGAATTAAATTTTTTGCAATAGCTATTGCATTGATCTCAGATTGGCCTGTTAAGCGTTCAATATGTTTAATTTCTTCTAGGGTATTACCTTTTCTGATTAAAGGCAGAGCAAATAACTCTTGATTTTCTTTTCCTATCATTCTGACAACCATAGGGGGAGTTGGGGTTATCGTAAATGCTGACATTGTATCCGTCGGCGCTTCTTGCTCATAAGGCGCTGAAATTTCGCGCTGTCGAGCTACTTCTTGCTCTAACACCGCAATTAATGCCGCCACACCCCGTTCATAGGGCTTTAAGTCATCCGTTGCATTATCAAAGGAATTTTCCAAAATTAAAATATCTTCATTAATAATGAGCTCCGGGGGAGTCCAATTTGGTGTGATAAACACCTCTTTAAATTGTTTTAATCGTTTATCAAACTCCAATAAAAATTTTTCAGTGGGGGGTTCTATTTTTAAAAACTGATTAATACGCAAAGTTTTAACGGGTTTTGGAGAAGCATAAAACATTCGAGCTCGTACAATTTTAGACCTGAAGAATATATGAGCTTCACCGGGTGTTTGATCTTTTAAATCCAATAAATCAATCCTTTGTCGTCTATCAATAGAAGCATTTCTATTGCCTAGGTAATTCATGGTCATACTGCCTGCATCCATTTCAAAACCACTTACACTAGTGACATAAGCCTCCCCTGCGACTTTATTGAAAAACTCCCAGGTTTCTTGCGGATCTTCTAACTTCATACAAATTTTTATATTACAATTTGCACCAATAGATGCAGCTTCTTCTTTTGAAGCTTTTTGGAAAGCCGGTAAATCCTGCCCTGCAAAAACTGCCGAGAATCCAAGTGATCGAGCCTGTGCTGGAACCACTGCAAATCCTTGAACGGCATAATATCCGTATTCGTCCATGATGCAAGTAAAAGGTGCTGGCGAATTGGTAGGTTTTCGTAAGACAATATCTTTAAATTCCCCTTCCACCTCATCCCCTAATCCTGCCGCCATCATAGCTTTTAAAGAAGCAATAATAATTTTTCCAAGATTAGCTAATTCCTCAGGAGATTTTTCTAAGGCTGGTAATAAAACCACCATAATGCGTCGATTTAAAACCACATCTTTTAAGTCAACTTCTGCTAAATTAGTTCTAATAATATGTCCATAGGTGTCGGCAAGTGAGCCAAAAACCCGGGTTAATTGCATGGTAATAAAGCCATGCTGCTCTCGCACTTCACTGGCTTGATTCCCTTTTTTCTGTCTATTGTAGCCTGGTAAATTGCTAACATAACTATTAAGGGGTTCTAAAATTTGTTTAGGAAAAGTGTCTAATGAAATACTATAAGTGTCGGTTATGGGAAACTGCCTATCGACTACCATTTGCTCTAATTTTTCTAATTGGAAATAATCACGTATGGTATTAGCATCTAACAAAATATGTTTAGCATCTCGCATAGCCACTAAAACTTTCATTAAGGATTCTACAAAGTTGATAGCGCGGCCTTTCCACATATCATCATTACCCGCCCCCGGTTGTCCACCTGGCATAAGGCTTACCACAAGCTGAGATAACATGCTGGAAGAACCTTGTGAAAAGGGATTCATGGTATTGGATAAGCGGGTTTTTTGAGGGCCTAAAACATCACGGGCCCCGGTCATAAAGTTTATTAATAATAAATCATCTTCTCGACCCATCGCCCGGACCATAGAAAATACCTTGGCGAATAAGCTGTTATCACCCTTCCCATCGATATATATAAAACCACTGGCTTGTATCAAAGAATTATAGGCAATAGAAAGCAGGGCTTCTGTTTTACCACTACCGGTTGATCCAAATATTAACACATGGGTTCTTAAATCTTCATTCGTAAACCAAAGCTCTTCACCAGTAACTCTATCATTACCAAAATAAGAAATACCTCCACTCATATTGGGTTTGCCAGTGCCGGGGTTTAAATCATTATTATCTGGTTCTTGAGCGGTTTTTGGCAAACGAAAAGGGAGAGACTTTTTTCTCGTTGCCCCAAACCAGTAAAAAGGTAGAAAAATAAAGGCCATAAGGTCAGCAAGCATGGGTTCAAAAATCGCTGTGGCACTCGCGGTTACCATTAAGCTAAATATGATCTCGGGTTTTGCAATAAATTCGGCAGCTCTCGTACCAAGAGGGCGGGTGTCACGAGCTAGTTTGCGAGCCGATTGTTCATTTTTGGATTCAATACCACGTATCATATCATTTCCTAATTAGGTTTCCATGCTTTGAGAAAATTGTTTACGTTCTTCTTCATCAGGGGTATAAATCATTTCAGTCAAAGCAAGTTCTAAAGCTTTTAAAGCTTCGTGTATTTGAGGAACTCTTAAGGCCCGTCTTAAGGACGATTCAGTCATCCAATGTGACATGATTCCACCCACTTCAACAAAATGAGTTTGACGCCCTATCGTATTTAATACGTACCATAATTTTCTATCAATGGGTTTAACCCATAAAAAATCAGCAGAAGCTACGACCCCGTCTTCTCTGGCAAATAATAACATTGAAGCCATTACGGTTAATTCATAGGCATGATTATTAAATAAGGTTTGAACACGATCGTTTTGAATATGTTTATTGCAAAGGGCTTCTACCCCTTCATAATTCATTTTACCACTTGCGGCACTCGAACTTAATTGGGCGACTATATCTGTTGCAGCTTTTGTATCTCGACATCCCCTAGCGATGAAAACAGCTAGGATGGCTAAACGATGCATCGGTAATTTTCCAACCCCCTGCCATAATCTGCCTAATTGTGCGCTTAATATTTTTTCCGCTCGGTCCTTTAATAAAGAAATCTTAAATTTTACCTCTTTACTAAAAACCAATTCATTGGGCTTTATAATTTCAATTTTAACTAAATGATATTTTTTACAATATTGTATCGGAGTCATCGCCATAGCCCATGGACCTTCATCAAGATTTTGGGTAACGAGATCTAATTTGGTAACCGGTTGTATTTGGGGCCATAAATCTTCCTGATTTTGCCTCAAACGATTCATATCATATTTATTTTTAAACCGCGTTTGGATATCATTTAACCAGAATTTAAGACCTAAGAATAATAATAAGATACAAATGGGGTATTTATAATAATCTCCAATGATTTCACTTACCTGAGTAAATAAATCTGCATCCAAACTATCGGGGATGATTTTTAATTTATCTAAAACATCAACCACTACATTTAATTCATTATCAATATGTAATAAATTAAATAGGTAATAAATAATTTTTACTTCTAAGGCTTTAATATAAATTACCGCTAATTTGATTTTAACACTTAAGGAATACCAAATAATAGCGCCGAGCCCTATTATAAGCGCAATAATCCATAACATATTGTTGGCGTTATCATTATTTTGTCCGGGAGATTGTTGTGAACTCATAGTAGATTAATCTGCCATTAAATCATCTAAGGAAATTTTATCTGGGGAAGGTGCATTATGCATAAATTCCATAATGACATCCAGACAACATAAAAGTCGAATAGAAGTAGGAACGACATCATCCAGGGTTACAACGACCCCTTTTAATGCATTATCACTTCGCTCAAAGGTCGCCCCGAGACCATGCCCTAAACAAAAGGAACAAAGCTGATCGGCTCTTCTTAATATGGCGGGCAATAAACCGGTGGGAGAAAAAACTTGTTCCATCATTAAGGGTTGTCCTTTCGCTTGAAATTGACAGCCTAGAGTAGTTGCTACAGCGCTTAATTGAGAAGAAATGCTCATAGGTCTTCGCTCATCATTTACTAAAAAATTCATTCTATATTATTTTAGTCAAGATTTAGCTTTAGGAAATTGATTTACTGATATTTATTAAAAGTAGTTAATAGCCTAAATGAATTATAATTCATTAATAGAGTAAATAGCGCTTGGGTAGCGTAGGTAGTATCAAATCCACCAAATATGTGTAAAATACATATAATACGTTTTCTAATTGTAGGCTGATATATGTATAAGCTTCTTAAACGCCGAAGATGCATGCTTATTGCATTCTTTATTTTTACCAATAGTTTATTACCTGCTTGTTCAGTTGTTAGAAATAAGGTTGCTCCTCAAATCTATAATAAAGATAGCCAACCTTTAACCCCTAACCAATCTATTGAAAAACAATTAACCGAAACGGCAAGTTCCATTGAAAAATCTTTAAATATCCTAGCTGCAGCCCAAGAAACACAAAGCGCTCCCCTTCTATTTACCCCTCCTCTTGTAACCCCAGAAGGCGGAATGGGCGGCACCATAGATATTGATTGGACAGGTCCTATCGCCCCCTTAGTACATAAATTAGGTGAATTGACTCATTATCGAGTGAAATTATTAGGCCAGGAACCCGCAATCCCTATAATAGTTAGTATCACTGCTAAAAATGCTATCATTGCAGAAGTTTTGCAAAATGCAGGACTTCAAGCCGGCAAGAAAGCTCAACTGTTAGTCTTTCCTGACAGTAAAGTAATAGAAATTCGATATCTTAATACATAAGATTTATCCATTTCGTGTTAATCTTTTAATCTTCACCTATAGTTAACAAATGTGAAGGTGTGAGAATAATGCTGCAAATAAAAAATTTTTATTTAACAACTTTTTTAAGTGTCTTACTGACCGGATGCAATGGACACATGCAGGCGCCAAAACCTGAGATTGTTCCTAAAAACGCTCCCCGTGCTTTAACACGACTACAAACTTTAAGTGCTCCTACAAAATCGAAAACTCGGGTCAATCCCTTAAGAGCTACTGCTTTAAGAGACACCGCCTTAAGTTTAGGAGCCAGAGGAGGTCTTGCTTATAGAGCGCTTGAAATAAATAGTTTTTTAATAAACTATGAGCCCCTTATTAACCGTGTCTTTAATTTCACGCATTTAATGCTAGATAATAATGTCCTCCCACCCGTGTTAATTGAAGGACGCAATACCTTAAATGTTGGCAGTGAATCGGCCTTACGGATTGCCGATCGCAATTATCAAATTTTAAGTCAAGCACGTTTTGTAACCGCAGCCCCTACCTGGCGCGAATATTTATGGTTAAGTTATGGTCAACCCGAACAACCGGATAAAAGTTTACTACCGAAAAATACTGAGGAAAAAGTCATTTGGAAATACTATGTACAAGAGGGCTGGCAAGCAGGTTTACAACAAGCTGACATAATTTATCGTGAAAATTTAGGCAGACTAAAACGTGATATGGAAGGAATGATACGTTATCGCAGTCTCTTAGCCCAGAATATGGTGAGCCCCCCTTATGTTGCTAAATTGGAAATGGGTATTACAGGCAATGCCAATGACATGACAATTAATGACCGTGTCCTAAGAATAACAGCCTTCCCGAGTCTAAAATTGGATAGCGGGCAATGGAAAACAGAGATAGTTCCGCATGAGTAATGAATATTTATTAAATGATGAACCCATTCGATTTACAGCTGAATCCCTTGATAGGCTTTTAATTCATTGTGTAAGGCTTAATGCTTCAGATATAACTTTACAAACTGGCAGTCCCATTGTAGCTGAAATATTTGGAAAAATAGTTTCGACCACACAAAGAAAAATGACCAATGCAGAAGTTGCTGATATGTTAAATACTATTTATGGAGCTAATGGAACTACCCAAATATATAGTGGAAAGGATGTCGATACCCATTATGAAATTCGGCCTAATCGGGTTCAACGGTATCGTTTTAGGGTCAATGCAACAGGGTGTCAAGTCGAAGGACATGATGGCATTCAAATTACTATCAGAACCATTCCCACCACCCCACCAAATATTAACGAATTAAATTTAGAACCCGGAATTATTGAAGCGATGGCACCGGATCAAGGTACGATAATTGTAACCGGACCTACGGGTTCCGGACAAAGTACTTTACTAGCATCTATTATTCGTCATTTAGCTGAAAGCCCTGAAGGCAATCGTAAAATGCTGACTTACGAGTCCCCCATCGAATTTGTCTATGACATGATTGCTATGCCTAACTCCCTTATCAGTCAATCAGAAATTCCGCGACATTTGCCGAGTTTTGCTGCAGGGGTTCGCAATGCATTGCGCCGTAAGCCCCGTTTGATCTTAGTCGGTGAAGCACGAGACCAAGAAACTATTAGTGCGGTAATTGATGCGGCACTAACTGGTCATCCTGTTTATTCGACCTTACATAGTAATGGGGTGGCTGATGCTGTCAGACGAATGATATCCACTTTTCCAAGTGAAGAACGCAATGGTCGGGCTCTTGATATTCTTGAAACTTTAAGGTTAATTATTTGGCAAAGGCTTATACAAAGTACAGATGGTAAACGAGTAGCTTTGAGAGAATATTTAGTCTTTAACGAAGAAGTACGAGATATTTTAGTGGATACACCGATTGAAATGCTGGCTGCTAAAACCCGGATCTTATTAAAAGAAAAAGGTCAGCCCATGAGTGTCGATGTGGAGAAAAAATTTCAGGCAGGTCTTATTAGTGAAAGAGACTACCGAATTTTAATGGCTCGATCTAAAATGCTTGATAAAGACAGTGAGGTACTAAGCTAATGCCTATTAGAGAAGATACCCATTGGCGTGATGCTTCTCGTCAGCCTCGGTTTATTTTTCTTGATGCACTTTCCATTTTGCCTTTAATTATATGGGTCTTACATGCCAGATGGTGGACTTTTAAATTAGCCCTAGCCATTATTGCTTTTTTCGGTATTCTGGAGCGATTTAAATTTACCGTCCCAATATTTTTTAGATGGTTTCGTTCCTTTTTAGCAGGGCCTTATCGATCGGCCAGACCCTGGTTTAGAGATTAATTATGCAACCCGATAGACTTTCGATTGCCACTCAAAATAGTAATTTTTATCAAAAAAATTACTATAATTTAATTCGTTTAGCGATTGGATTGACTCTCATTGATATTTTATTAATTCTCAGTATTTTTATCATGCATTTTAATCGGCCCACCCCAATATATTTTATAACAACCGTTGATGGTAAACTTATTGAGATCACGCCAAAAGCCCTTTAAACGTCAGTTCGACATAAGAATAAAGTAGCCTAGTGTAAAAGCACCTTTAGATATCGTATACTCAATTTTCTAAATTCAAAGCAGGATACCCAAAGGTACAGAATGGATCTTACAATATTATTTGTTAATGTGGATGATTTTTACAAAAAATATTTAATTAAGGCCCCCAAAACTTTAGCTGTTTCTGGAAAAAATCAGCGAAAGAGACATTTTGTCCTAAGTCCAAGTGAAGTGATGAACATTTTTATAGCTTTTCAAAGCTCAGGGTACCGAAATTTTAAAGCCTTTTATCTTGAATATGTTTCAAAATTTTTAATCACATAATTTCCTTCTCTTGTCTCATACAATCGTTTTGTTGAGCTCATTCCGAGTATTTTAGAACCTATGAGCCCCTATCTAGTGTCTCGTTTCGATAAGCCTACGGGTATTTCGTTTATTGATTCAACTACCATTAAAGTTTGTGCCCTAAAAGAATGACCCAAAACAAAGTTTTTAAGGGTATTGCTCAAAAAGGTAAGACTAGCATTGGATGGTTTTTGGGGTTTAAATTGCATATTACCACGAATGGAAAAAGAGGCCTATTAAGAGTAAAAATCACCAAAGGAAATGTAGGCGATAGAAATCCTGTCTTATACCTATGATCAATGAAAATGCTTGCATTTTGTGAATGATGAGATCAGAATATTGCTCATGGAAAAATTTAATTCAACAGCTAACGAGAAAACGGCATTAGAGCTACGTCATAAACAATGCCGTGATGTAAAAGAATTAGACCGAATTAAAGCTATACTACTACGCTCTGAAGATTGGACTATCCCTATAATCGCGCAAGCCTTGCGTATTTATGAAAGTACCGTTACTCGTCATATAAATGATTATCTAAATGATAAATTAACTATAGCTAGTGGGCGGCTCTGCCAGTATGTTAAATGAGGCTCAAACTACTAAGCTTCTTTCCCATTTAACTAAAAACACCTACCGAACTACGCTAGAAATAATAGTTTATATAGAAGAGGCTTATGACATCGTTATAGCGTTCCTGGCATGAATAAATGGTTACATCGTAATGGCTTTAGTTATAAAAAACCGAAAGGATATCCATACAAAGCCTCCGTAGAACAACAAGAAAAATTTGTTTGCGCCTATAATAATTTAAAAGCAAGCCTCGGGATAGACAAATTACTGTTAAGAAAGCGTTCTATTATTGAAACGATCGATGATCAGTTAAAAAATATTTGTCAGATTGAACATACAAGGCATCGTAGCATGACTAATTTTGCTGCTAATTTAGTAGCTGGTTTAATTGCATACACCCATCTTGAAAGAAAACCTTAAATTAAGGGAGTAGAATGCGTGACTCCATGTTTATGAAGAAATCTTATGTCGAACGGTGGTTGATAAATTTCTCTGCTAATTTAATTGCAGGATTGATTGCTTACACACATTTTGAAAAGAAACCTGCGATTAAAGGCATTCAATCTTTAGCAGCATGTTTTTAATCAATCTTAGGTCAAACTGACGTTTAAATGTTTTATGTAACAAGACCTACAATTAAAAATGTATTCACCAAGGGAGTGTATTCGTCAATCAAATTTGATTTGAAACTAGGTTGGTGTTTAGGAGACAACTCCATTTGTTAATATTCTGGGTTAAATAGATAGATTAAATTTAATCTATCTACTATCTTTAAAAGTATAAAGAAATAGAGTTAAAGGGGCAATGATTTAAGCGTGTGCCAAAATCTCAGTAAATGCGATAGGGGACCATCCCGGTCATCCTTCGCATCCTCGATTAAGGCACAAATATGCGACGTCAGGCTTTGCCTGCATCGCCCTCGGCCGCCCTGCGAGAACGAGAAGCTTTGCAACTCGCTCTCAATGGCTTTACGCCGTCTAGTAAATTTTTCATGTGCACTGCGTTTCACAAAAAATTCTACAGCTACCTCGTAATACTCGCCTTGCTCATTTCATTCGCTTCCTTGGCTCGCATCG
>JAQGOH010000054.1 GCA_028293705.1 Francisellaceae bacterium
GCCTCCGATAATAAGTGGGGATATCCTGAATATATATTGGGGTGGTATGGATTATTTAGTAATAATGTAGATTCGGTATTACATTTTTCTAAAGCGGTGGCTATTGATTGGAATTTTCTTCAACGGATTAAACACGATAGGATTTGTCAAAAATTTCCCGATATTGTACATCAAGTTCAACAAAAAGTAATTGTAGCTAAAACTTAAAAATATATGATAAAGTTAAGCTTATGAAAATTGCTAAACAATGTTTAAATTCTGTAGTTTTATTTTTATTATTTAATAGCCCTGTATGCTTAGCTATTAATGATATAGCCAGTTTTTCAAGCAGCCTTTTTGAAGGTAGTGGCATATTAATTATTATTTTTTCAATGGTAAGCGTTTTTGTAGGATTTATTTTGTTAGCTAGTGCTTTTTCTGCCTATCGGGAGCATAGAAATAACCCTAAATTTATTCCTCTCGATCGTCCTATAATATTTCTGATTTTGGGGCTTAGCCTAGTATTATTCCCATTTGTAGGTCGAATATTAAAAATATCTTATAGTCCTCTTGATGAGGCACATGAAGTCCGCAAACGATTAAAACAGAATGTTTCAGATCTAGATGCTCCGCTTAATTAATTTTTGATTCGGAATATCAGTAATATATTTATCACGAAAGTTATTATTCTTAAACCCAGAGTAGGGAAACTTAAAGGAGAAAAAAATGGGATTTTGTATTGAAGTAGATCAATTTAAGTTTTCAATATCTAATGATTTAGCAAAAAAATGTGCTAACTTTATTCATTGCTATGAAATATTTAGCTCACATTTACAAGACTTAATTGAACATTATATTCAATTAAGTAATGCTGCAGATAGCCCTTTATTAGGTGACAAGGAGCGTGAGATATTTAAGAAAGCTTGCTTTAAAACAAAAAGTGATATTTACGAAAACTTTTTGCCTTCTTTGTTAGTATTATCAGTCGATGAAAATTTTTCAAAATCCCGATTGGATGATGATGAAGAATATCTTATAGATTGGGAAAATTCGGTAAGAATAATTAAAGAGAACTATAAGGATGATCCTATATCAAATTATGAAAAATCATTGGAAGATTTAAAATGGGTCATAGATAATTTTACTCTTTCTCTTTTTGGTATTCATTCTAATTGTCCTACTCAATTTACTGAGCGCTTGCTAAAAGATTTCATTTCATCTTTGCTTTTTTCTGAGAAAAATGAATCAAATAAAAATAAATTATTAAAATATGTTCTAAATTTAGCAGTGTGTGAAAACGCCTATTTATCCGATAATAAAAATTATTCCAGTTGTCCAAGAGACAGTAAATTTAATAGTCCTAGCAGTAATAAGATTGAATTTGACGCAACAGAAATAAGTAAGGAAAATACCAACTTACCCCAAAAAAATGACTATAATAGTCAAATAGAAAATGCAGATACAGAAGAACAAAATAAAGGGTTTGAATCTTTACAAGAAAATAAATATTCTTCAGATAATGAGTTAAATGATACAAGGGGGAGTAATGATGGCTATGATGCAACCCCCCACAATCAATGGTTACCTTATTCTTCAACAAAAAATACTTGGACCACTCCCCATATATTAGTAGATGTGGAAGGGCCAGAATCGGATGAAAACTTACCTTTATTAGGTTATTTATTTGAAAGCCCTAAATCCCTTAATAATTTCGATTATTCATTAGCAGATGGTGAAAACATTAATATAAAAATCCATCCCGATTTAGATGCAATTAATAACAATCAAAGGAATAGTAACAACATTTAAATAGTAAAGGAATTCAAAATATACACAAATATTTCCCATTAAATGTATTAGGAATTGAAGCAGGAGCTTATTGTCTAAAAGTAATATTATTATTAGATTCATAATGTTTTAAACCTAATCTAAAAATAATATTAGCGATTAAGAAAAATAATAAATTGCCTAGAATGGTAATAAATAAATATTTATTAAGTCCAGTTCTTAAATATTCGATAGGAAAAAAGCTTAAAAAGCCTACTGGTAGAATAGTAAAGGTTAACCATTTAAATGCTCCTTTATAAGAAGCATTTGGCTGGGTTGCTGTTATTATAGAATTTAAATTAAGTTCTTGAATAAATTCCGTAGAATTTTTTAGACAAAATGCAATACAGCCTAAGTATAATAATAAGGAAAACATAAATAGAGCACTTAGTATTAAAATTAATACAATGGTAGGGAAAGCCTTTATTAAAAATCCTGAATAACTTAAGAGTAATATTCCCGTTATAATTTCGCCAATAGCCGACATATCTCCTTTAGATAAAGCAATATTTAATATAAGATTTTTAGGTTGCAATAAATAAATATCTAAATGACTTGATTCAATGATTTTTGGTAAATCTTTTATACCAATAAAGAAGGCTTCGATTAAGCCCATCGAAAAAGTTACAATTCCATACATTAAGAGCATATGTTGAAAAGTCCAGCCTTGAATAAGGGGGTATTTTTTGAAGAAAAATTTCCAGGTCATTAAGAATAAGACTTGTTTAAGAATAGTCAATATCATAGTTATTACGAAGGCCGATTTAAGGGCTAATGCTAATCTTAAATTAATACAAATGGATAAATAAATAAATCGTAGATGGGCTTTCATTTTAGCCACCTTCTGCTGTAAAGGAGAGAAGACATTTTTTATAAAGGATCTTTATTAAGATTAAAAGGGCTAATACCCAAAGACTAGAGCCTAAAAAAAGGCTTGAGCAATTTTGAACTGTGCCACTTAAATATTCTGCAGGTCCACCTAAAATCCAGGGATAGGGGGTTAAGTAACAAAGAATATATAAAGCCTTGCTATAAAAGGAAAGAGGAACAATAAGGCCTCCTAAACAAAATGTCATGGTTAAATTTAGATAAATTAAAGTTTTAATATCTTTTACCCAAAATGAAAATAAACCAATTAAGATACCCACTAAACTTGCTAGTAAGATACTTATAAAAACTAAAATGATACCAATAATCCAAGTGCTAAGGGAGTTTGGAATAAAACGAGTAAGACTGAAGCTTAGACCAACACAAATAATACCTAATAATACAAACCGAATTAATATACTACCTAAGTTTTCGCAGAAACGTAAAATAAGGTAATGAATAGGCTTAAGTAAAAAGTATACAATTTGACCAGAATTGATATCTTCAGAAATTTGGAAGGCAATAGGCGGGGCTGATAAAATAATCCATTCAGTAACCGCCAAATACCATATACGTTGAGGAGGAGCTTGGACACTTTGAAATACTTGAGAAAATAGATAAACAATCATGGAGTATAAAAATATACGACCTAATAATTGGGTGCGCTTTGCTAATTGCTGGCGCATAGAGATTTGGATACAAGCCAGATATTTATTAGGCTTCATGATTAGAATAAAGCATTTGTATAATAGATTCTAAGGGAGGGGCTTCAATAGACATATCTTTAATAATGTAAGTTTTTAATAGGTGTGCTACTAATTTCTCAATGGGTAACTGAGTAATATCGACTTCTATTTTTAAAAAATGTGGTTTTTGTTCGATTAATTTAGTATGAGGATAGGACCAATCGGTGGAATTATCTTCAAGACTTAAGCTTAAAACCTTTTTTCGGATATAACGGGTTTTTAAATTATCAAGGCTATCATCTAATAACAATTTACCTTGATCAATGATAATCACTCGGTCACAGACTTTTTCTATATCATCCGTATCGTGGGAGGTTAATAATAAAGTAACTCCCTGATTAATGGATTCTTCTCGAATTAAATCTCGTAAAGTAGCCTTAGCTGTAATATCTAAGCCAATAGTGGGTTCATCCAAAAATAAAACAGAGGGATTATGTAATAAACTTGCCACCAGTTCACAACGCATTCTTTCACCTAGAGATAATTGCCGAACGGGTTTATTTAATAAATGTTGAATCTCAAATTTTTGGGCTAATTTATTTAAACGTATCCTAAAATCTGGGGCCTTAATCTCATAGATAGCCGATAATAAATAAAGGGTATCTTTAACCGGTAGGTGGTACCATAATTGAGAACGTTGACCAAAGACGGCGCCCATCTTAAAAGCGAGTTTCTGTCTAGATAGGCTAGGATTTAAACCTAAAACTTCTACCTGCCCCATACTGGGTTGCATAATCCCTGTTAGAATTTTGATGGTAGTTGATTTACCGGCTCCATTGGGCCCGATAAAGGCCACTCTTTCACCCGGTTGTATGGTAAAAGAAATTTTATTAACAGCGCTTAAGGTATGGAAGGGAGGTGACAAATAATGAAATAATTTTTTATAAAGAGGCCCGGAATAAGGCAAGGCCATCTTAAAATGTTTTTCTAAGTTTTTGACAACAATCGCATTCATGAAAATACCCAAAATAGTGGGTGAAAAAAATATTAAACTTAAATTTATCAGAGTAAATGGTAATGGTCAAATTTAAAAAATGATTTATAATTTTTTAAATATTTTTTCTTGTTTTTCTATTTCTTGTTTTCGTTTGGCTAAACGATTTTTATCCTCTGGGTGATTTTTGGCCTTTAGTAACGCTATATCTAGCTGCTCTTTCGCATGTTTAAAATCTCCTAACAGGAGATAATTTTCAGCTTCGGCCTCATGTATCCTAATTAGATTTCCTAGTTTTCCATGAACTCTAGCTAAAAGTTCAAAATAATAAGGATCAAGACTTTGATTATTATACTTTTTTAAATAATCTAGAGCCAATTTTGGGTTGGTGATTAATAGACATTCTATTAACCCAAAGTTCACAGCTATACTGTGAGGGTAAAGAGTCTGTAAGTTTATTAGCAGATTCTGAGCTTTAGAAAAATTGCCCATCATTCGTTCAACCTCACTTAAGGTATAATGAATAATGAGATGCTTAGGATGTAAAGCTGCTAAGTTGTTTAATATTTTTAAAGATTTTGCATATTCTTTATTTTTAAAAAAAGCATAAGCAAGACTATAATTTTGAATGGTTTGTTGGAATGCAGTAGGATTGGTGATTGATTTTGAATATAAATTAATCAAATTCACTATATTTTTTTGATTATCAATTTCTAGACGGGCTTTTATTAAATAAAAGTCTAAAGAGGGTGGCTTAGGATTAAAGGATAATTTTTCAGCTCTATTTTTAGCATCTGAAACCCGATTTTCATAGAGAGGATGAGTGGATAAATATTCGGGATTTTTTTCATTATAGCGGCTTGCATTTTGTAACCGATTGAAAATGTTGGGCATACCTTCCGGATCAAAATGAGCATTAGCTAAAATTTGGATCCCAATCCTATCTGCCTCTTGTTCATGTGCTCTCGTAAAATTAATTAAATGCTGCGTATGTTGCCCTAATACCCCATGTAAAAGAGGACCGGCTGCTTCTGGCATTTGTGAAGAAATGGCAATAGCTGCTATGAGTTCAGCGATAGTCAGCGGTAAAAGATTTTTATTCTGATTTAAAATACGTAGTAAATGCTTTTGTTTTATATGGGCCATTTCATGAGCTATAACCGCTGCTAGCTCACTTTCATTATAAGCTTTAATAATTAGGCCTGAATGAATACCTACATGGGCACCAAAAAATGCAAAAGCATTTAGCGTGGTATCGTTAATAATAAAAAAATCATATTGAAAATTAGTTAAAGGGGCAGCTGTCGCTAATTGGGATCCTAAATTTTTAATATAATCTTGGGCTAATCTATCGTGTGAAATCACTCCAGAAGCGCGAAGTGAGCGCATTATCTTTTCGCCAATCAATTTTTCTTGACTCACTGATAATACATCATCATAAGTAAATTCAATGTCAGGTAAATTACTTTCTATAAGTGTGTTCGTCTTTGCAAAAACTATTTTTGAAAATAAGCTAATGGACAGAAATAAAAGCTGAGTTATAATAAATTTTTTCAAAAGAGTGATGCTCCTAAATAGCTAATTTTAATAATGCCACATACTATTGTAGACACAAGAGGCCTGTTATGCCCTGAGCCTTTATTAAAAACAAAAATCGCCCTTGCTACAATAGCGCCTGGAGATATACTTGAAATTATTAGTACCGACCCGAGCAGCGAATTGGATATGCGAGTATTTATAAGGCAAAGCGGCCATTTAATGCTAAACTCATGGCAGGAGGGAAATGAATATTATTTTCTTCTGAAAAAAGTTTAAATCAAAAGGAAAGTACTTAATGATTGCTATTCTTAGAACCTGGTTTCAACGGCATTTTTCAGATCCCGAGGCGGTTTTACTCTTAGTATTACTGATTAGTGGTGTGGTGATTATAATGACCTTGGGAGGCGTTTTAGCCCCCTTATTAGCCAGTATTGTTTTTGCTTATCTATTAGAAGGGATAATCAGTTATTTGGTAAAATGTAAAATTCCCCGATCAATCGCTTTTCCTGTTACTTATTTAGGTTTTCTAGGGCTTCTTTTTGTTTTATTATTCGTATTGTTTCCAGCTATTTGGAAACAATTAATAAATTTTGTGGATGAATTACCTCATTTAATTCAAAATGCAGATAAAACTATTCACCATTTATCTGAAAAGTATCCTAAGTATTTTTCAGAAACCCAAGTTAGTACTTTAATGGATAACTTTATCCAAGATATAAGAGGTTGGGGTAAAATAGTTTTATCTTTTTCCTTATCTTCTATCCCAGGAATTATTACCTGGCTCGTGTACTTAGTTTTAGTACCCTTATTGGTATTTTTCTTCTTAAAAGATAAAACTATGATTCATGCTTGGTTTTTAAGTTTTCTTCCTCAAAAAAGAAGTTTATTAACCAAAGTCTCAAGCGAAGTAAATAGTCAAATAGGAAACTATGTTAGAGGAAAAGTTACCGAAATTATTATTTTAGGGTTAGCGGTATTTGCCGTTTTTCTCTATATGGATTTAAAATATGCCGTTTTATTATCTTTTATTATTGGGCTTTCTTCTCTAGTGCCTTATATTGGAGCAGTTGTAGTGACCATTCCCGTAGCAGCTATTGCCTATTTACAATGGGGATTTACCACTAAGTTTGCATATTTAATGGGCGGGTATGGATTAATTATGGCTTTAGATGCCAATGTATTAGTGCCCTTGTTTTTTTCTGAAGTGGTAAATTTACATCCGATTGCTATTGTGATTTCAACTCTGGTTTTTGGGGGAATATGGGGGTTTTGGGGAATATTTTTTGCTATTCCTTTAGCAACTTTGGTAAAAGCAGTTTTATATGCTTGGCCTAGCCAAAATCCAAGGCTTACGGCTTATAAGGCTCCATAAAAATATCTAAGTTAAAATTATCGCAATAAGTCATTAATTGATCTCTAAAGCTTGCAAGGTGCACATTTGCAGGAATATTTATTTTTATACTAATCATGCAGGCTTGGGTTTTATTGCTATGTGTAAAACTATTAGCCGAAATTTCTTCAATTGGAATATCAGTGCGACTAAAAAACTCTACTAATTCATGTAACATCCCGTTTTTATCAAGTGCAACAATATTAACTAGATAAGGCATGGCAGGCTCAGAATAAAATCCTGAAAAACTTCGTTTAGTTAAAATTTGTAAATCTAGCCTTTTTTCTAGAGGGGGGAGGGCCGCTTCTAGTTTGGCAACCGTACGCCAATTACCTTCTATAAAAAGCATGGCACTTAATTCATTACCTAAGAGATTTATTTTAGTAGTTAATAAGTTGCATCCACTTTGTGTGCATACACGGATTAATTCGTTAATAGCGCGTGGGGAGTGGCTACCTAAGGCGTTAACGACTAAAAAATGCTGTGAAAGGGGTTTTATCATTGTTGGGTAATCATATAAATATTATGGATTAAGCTTATCAGAAAAAAGTATAAAAACGAAGAAATATTTAGATAAAATGATTATCTACACCATTAAACTTAAGGTTTAAAGGTGTAGATAATCCCAGTTTTAAGCTTAGGTAAAAGCTAGAGTAGGGGGGATTTGATGAATTTTATTATTTATATTGGTATGGGAAGAATAAAAGTTATAAGCTTGTATTGCTTTAGCTTTAATATCCTCGGTGCTCAATGTATCTATTCCTTCCATTGAATGGAAGGACACGCTTTTTATTAAAAAATTAATATCTGCTAATAATTGAGTTCCTAGTTCATCTAAGACTAATTTTAATCGGCTGGGGGCAATATTTTTTTCTTTTCTAATAAGGGCGGCATTTTCTAAATTGGAGCCCAACATAATAAATGCTTTAATTAAATTTTGCATTTCCGGAGTCTGGTCCAATTGTTTATTAGGAAAAATTCTGATTTGTTTAGCAATAGTGCCTAATAAATTTATAAATTTATTTTTGCTAAATAAACCTTTTTCTTCTTTAAGTAACACTTCAGCGGTTTCTTCAATGGAGTTAAGCTGGTTACCTCTAAGGGTTGGAAAATGAGAACTATCTATATCTCGATGTGAAATCCAACGCATGAAATCTTGTGTACAGCTTGAATTACTTTTTAAATTTTGTTCAGCCTTGCTATATTTGACCTTAATCATCTTATATTGATCTAAATTCTTTTGGGTTATACCTTTTTTAAATTTTAAATCTGATTCCTGTTGCATAACTATTATTCGTTGAAGCTCATCCGCTTTATTTTTTTCAATTTCCATTTTATTTTTTTCAAAATGTTGGATTAATTGTTGTCTAGATTCTTCTTCAAGAACTTTGTTTTTAGCTTCAATTTCTAATTGAGTATTTAATTTTTCAGTAAGTTGTTGGTTCTCTGCACGCAGCTTTTCATTGGCTTCTACTTCCATGTGATTAAGATCCAAAAAAATATGTAATTGGTTCTTAAAATTTTCTTTTTTAGTACTGACTTTAGTGCTAAGGCCTTTTATTAAGGCTGATACCGCGCTGGCTGGGGATTTATCTTTATGGGTGGTAAAGTATTTTTTAGCACTTTTAATTTCATTGTCAAACCCATCTAAAAGTCCTTCTAATACCTTTGCTTGTTCTTCAAAGCTTAAATCTTCCATCGTACCTATAAAAGGCGAAACGGGGTGTTTAGTAGAGATCTCAATAGGTTTTTGAAGAGAAATAGGAGGAGGCCGCTTAGGGAATGCATATCGTACTTCTGTTGTATATGAAAGGGGAGAGGGGGTTTCATTTTTGCTCGGCCTACCATGGTTAGGTTTAGGGGTGTTACTATACATTTAAAATCTCCTAAAATTTATTTATCTTAATTACAAATCATATGTTTCACCCTTCTTTGACCTATTTTAATAAGTATAAGTTCCACTGTCATAAATGTTTATTTTTGGTCTAAATTGACATACCAACAATAAATATGGCAGTCTTAGCCTTAGAAATAAAAATGCTACATATTGATGGGGGTAAGGGATGTTTCACGGTAGTTTAGTGGCTTTAGTCACACCTTTTAAAGAGAATAAAGAAATCGATGAATATCAATTAAAAAAATTAGTAGAATTTCATTTAGAACAAGGCACTGATGGATTAGTATTAAATGGCACAACTGGAGAAAGTGTTACCCTAAATTTTGAAGAACAAATAAGAATTGTTCAATTGGTAGTTGAAATCACCTGTGGAAGAGTGCCTATCATTGTTGGGTGTGGTACCCCTTCTACACAAGAGACTCTTTATCGCGCTCAGCGTATAAGCGCAATGGGGATTGATGCCTGTCTTATTGTAACCCCCAGTTATAATCGCCCTACTCAAGAGGGTTTATATCAGCATTATAAGATGATTGCTGAAAATGTTTCTATCCCCATTATTTTATACAATGTGCCAAGCCGCACAGCTTGTGATTTACTGCCGGAAACCATTCTTCGTTTAAGCGATATCCCAAATATTGTTGGCTTAAAAGAAGCGGTTTCAGATATGGATAGGATCAAAGCTCTAATGAGTAGTTGTGCTGATAAAATCAATTTATATAGTGGCGATGATGCTAGTGCCTTATCTTTTATTTTACAAGGTGGTAAAGGGGTTATTTCGGTTACCGCAAATGTTGCTCCTAAGATGATGCATCAAATGTGTAAAGCCGCTTTAAATAGAGAGCTTAATTTAGCTGGCGAAATTAATGCGAAGCTAATGCCCTTACATAAATTATTATTTGTGGAATCGAATCCTATCCCCACTAAATGGGCTTTAAGTGCCTTGAATCTTTGCCCTGAATATTTGCGTTTACCATTAACGCCCTTAAGCGAAATCCATCACCCTATTCTAAAAGAAGCCTTAGAAAATGCAGGGTTATTTGATGTTACTGGCAAATAATTAATAATAGAGGCAGATTTGATTTTAGAATTGTTTTTCTATAGCATCAGTAGTTCTTAATGGAGAGGTGCCGGAGTGGTTGAACGGGCCGGTCTCGAAAACCGTTGTACCTTTATAAGGTACCGTGGGTTCGAATCCCACCCTCTCCGCCAGCCTATAGTAAAGTGACTCTTTTCGACCTCTAACGAAGGTGAAAAGACGATATGTTTTTCAAAAATAGCCTGGACGCTCCAGCAGCATCCAAGTGGCAAAAAAACCGGATGTCAAAGTCTTCATGAGCATAATTAAATATCCAATAATTCTTTGTATTTTTTAGATAATCTGTATTTTCGTGATTTAAAACTTTGCTGAGCTATTTCTAAAAAACCCTCTTCAGCCCATTTTTTACAAAGTGCAGCGTTTGTTCTGGATTGAAAGCCAAAGAGATCACCAATTTGTCGAGACGTTACAACATCATACTCCTTGAATAGCTCCAAGGTTTTGCGTTGCTTTGGATCTAAAGTGCGCATAAGTTCAGAATGATCTTTCTCACCCTTCTCATTACTTGCAATCATCTGAGCTACAACTTTTTCAAATGCAAACACCATACCTTCAATGAAATATTCCACCCAATCGGTGATATCACTTTCAGCTCTTCCAAAATAATAATTGTGAGAGGGCCCAAGGCTAATAGCTCGATAATAGCCAAGTAAGTTTGTGGCGTAATATTCTTCAAGAGAATACAACCCTTTTAAATCATAACCACCAAGATGCAAAATCAAAGTCGTGAGTAACCTAGCAGTTCGACCATTGCCATCGTAATAAGGGTGAATCGTTGCAAATTGATAATGTGCAATACCAGCAACTATAGGGCATGGGAGTTCCTCGTTGTCTTTAAGCCACGATAGCAAGTTACGCATTAAGCCCGTTACATCTTTAGCTTCTGGAGGCATGTAGACAATTGTACCGGTACCACTATCTTTGATAACATTTTGTCCATCACGGTAAGGCGTAGGTTTAGTGCGAGATCTACCGTCGTTCATTACCAGAGCGTGTAAGGTTTGGATAACTTTTTCAGTGATAGGATGATTTTGCGCGGCATATTGTTCTGCTTGCGCTAATGCTGCATAGTACCCCTTAACTTCATGCTCATCTCGCTCTCTACCCGGGAATTGTCCTTTAAGCTGAATCACCTCTTTAATTTCTTCAGGCTTTAGTTTATTTCCTTCTATAATGGTGGAGTAATGAGTAGTATATAGCTTAGCTGTCTCTCGCAAGGATGCGAGCACGGTAGGATTTACAGGCAACAAAGTGACTTTTTCTTTGGCGGCCTCGATCCTCATAAGGTGCCGAGCAATGATTGGAGTTATCCTATATACAGGCTTAAAATTTGTCCGCATAATACAAGCTCCATATTGGCATTCTCTATATTTTTAATTATGCTAATAAAATGCTAATAAGTCAAGCAGAACATGCTGAAAAGTTGGATTTAACCCCATTAGACTTGCCTAACGAGTATTCTTTAATTAGAAACCACATTATCGATGATAGCGAACTAGGGCGTGTCCCTAAAGTTGCTTAAGCAATAAAACTTCATTTAAAATATTAATTTTTAACTATGAAGAGTAACTTATATGACAAGGACGGTTATTGACGACAAAATGTGGAACA
>JAQGOH010000057.1 GCA_028293705.1 Francisellaceae bacterium
GCCTTAAAACGAAAAGGCTTAGAAGTGAGTGCTCCAACAGGGCACAGATCAATAATATTGCCAGAAACCTCTGAATGAAGACTATTTTCAACAAAAGTTGAAATCTTCATATTTTCCCCACGACCTAAAGCTCCTAATTCTTTTAAACCCGCGACTTCAGTTCCAAAACGCACACATCGAGTGCAATGTATGCATCGGGTCATATCAGTGGCCACTAAAGGTCCTAGATTTTTATCAAGAACAACTCGTTTGGGCTCAGTATACCTAGAATAATCATTTCCATATCCAAAGGCTAAATCTTGTAGTTCACACTCGCCCCCTTGATCACAAATAGGACAATCTAGTGGGTGATTAATTAATAAAAATTCCATGACTGCTTTTTGAGCATCTAAGGTTTTAGTACTTTGAGTTCTAACAATCATGCCCTGGGTTACCGGGGTAGCACAGGCAGGTAAAGGTTTTGGGGATTTTTCAATATCAACTAAGCACATCCTACAATTAGCTGAAATTGATAGTTTTTTATGGTAACAAAAACGTGGAATCTTTATTCCCGCCATATCCGCAGCTTCAATAATCATGGTGCCTTGTTCAACTTCAATATCTTTATCATCTATTACAATGCTTACCATGAAACGATCCTTAAGAAGATACCATGCATTTTTTACGAACAGCATGGTATTCAAATTCATCATAAAAATGTTTAATAAAACTAATGACGGGCATTGCTGCAGCATCTGCTAATGCACAAATGGTCCGACCACTCATTTTGCTAGCTACATCCTGCAGCAAATGTATATCATTTTTATCGCCTAACCCTTGTTCTAAACGATGAGTAATACGAGACAACCACCCTGTCCCTTCTCTGCAAGGAGTACATTGGCCACAGGATTCATCTTTATAAAAGTGAGAGAGCCGATTTAATAATTTTACCATACAAGCTTTTTCGCCAATAACGATCACCGCCCCCGAACCTAGCATGGAGCCGGCTTTACCAATAGAATCATAATCCATTGTGAGGGTTTCCATAATATGAGCAGGTAAAATGGGTGAGGACGATCCACCCGGTATTACGGCTTTTAAGGCTTGGTTCCCACTAAGACCGCCCGCTAAATTTAGTAAATCTTTAAAAGGGGTACCTAAGGGGACCTCAAAGTTACCTGGATTATTAACATGTCCTGAAACACTAAATAATTTTGTGCCTCCATTATTAGGCAAACCCATTTCAAGAAAATGTTTACCCCCATGTTGGAGGATATAGGGAACAGAAGCAAAGGTCTCAGTATTATTGATAGTGGTAGGACGTCCATATAAGCCAAAATTAGCCGGAAAAGGAGGTTTAAAACGAGGCATGCCCTTTTTACCTTCTAAAGATTCCATTAGAGCGGTTTCTTCCCCACAAATATAAGCCCCTGCTCCACAAACATTAAATAATTCAAAATCTATAGTAGTACCTTGAATATTTTTGCCAATTAAACCAGCGTTGCTAGCTTCAGTTAAGGCTTTTTCAACACTTCTAAAGGGCTCATAGAATTCGCCACGCAGATAATTGTATCCTACCGTAGCCTTCATTACATATCCTGCAATTAACATCCCTTCTATTAATTGGTGGGGGTTAAATTGTAAAATATCTCGATCTTTAAAGGTACCAGGTTCGCCTTCATCAGAGTTACAAATGATAAATTTTTGCCCAGCACTTAATGGAGAAATAAAGCTCCATTTTAGTCCCGTTGGAAATCCTGCTCCCCCTCGACCCCTTAAGTTAGAAAGTTTTAACTCATCAATAATTTGTTGAGGAGGCGTTAATTCTTTTAAAATTTTTCGCCAGACTTGATAACCCCCTACACTTTCATAGGTTGCTAGTGAAGCTGAATCTTTTAAATCCCGTGTTCTGAAACAAACTTGATTAATAAGCATTAATTAATCTAATTCCTCTAGAATAATATCTATTTTTTTAAGTGTTAAAGGACCATGGTAATGTTCATGGACTTCAAGCAAGGGGGCTTTATCGCAAGCTGCCAAACATTCAACGGCCTTTAAAGTAAACCGTCCATCCTTTGTAGTTTCATTAACTTTAATATTGAGCTTGTTTTGTAAATAAGTGATCACTTGTTCAGAACCATTTAACATACAAGAAATATTGGTACAAACCGATATTTTATGTCGGCCAATGGGTTCTAATTCAAAAAGCGTATAAAAACTAGCGACTTCTAAAGCACTGATATGAGACATTTTTAGAAAATCGGCTACCGCTTTAATAAGCGTTTCATTTAAATATCCCCCATTTTCTGCTTGCACCAGTTTGAGTGCATAAATTATAGCCGATTGCCTTTGTTCGGGGGGAAACTTTTTTGCCCAATTTTCAATTTTTTCTTTCGTTTCAATCGATAACACGGTTTATCCTTAGCGATCTATCTCACCAAACACAATATCTTGCGTGCCAATAATAGCCACTGCATCAGCTAACATATGCCCTCTTACCATTTCATCCATAGCGGATAAATGCGCAAAACCAGAGGAGCGAATTTTTAAACGGTAAGGTTTATTTGCCCCATCTGAAATTAAATAAACACCGAATTCACCTTTTGGGTGTTCTATTGCTGAATATACTTCACCCACCGGTAAACAATAGCCTTCTGTATAAAGTTTAAAATGATGAATTAAACTTTCCATATTGGATTTTAAAGCTTGTCGATTAGGAGGAGTAATCTTGTGATTATTTGAAATAACAGGACCTGGATTTTTTTGTAGCCATTCCACACATTGCCTAATCAGCTTGTTTGATTGGCGCATTTCTTCAATTCGAACTAAGTACCGATCATAGCAATCGCCTTCAGTTCCAATCGGAATATCAAAATCTAATTTATCATACACTTCATAGGGAAATTCTTTACGTAAATCCCATGCCACTCCTGAACCACGGAGCATGGGTCCTGAAAATCCTAAAGCTTTAGCTCGCTCTGGGCTTACTACCCCAATTCCTACCGTACGTTGTTTCCAAATCCGATTATCAGTTAATAAACTTTCGTATTCATCAACTTTTTTCGGAAAACGTTGGGTAAAGTCTGCAATAAAATCTAATAAAGAACCTTGTCGATTGACATTTTTTTTAGTTAAATCTCTGGGATTTTGTCCTTGGAAAGGTTGGTATTTAGGCATACTTCTTGGTAAATCCCGATAAACACCCCCGGGGCGGTAATAACTGGCGTGCATGCGCGTCCCAGACACGGCTTCATAGCAATCCATTAAATCTTCACGTTCTCTAAAACAATACAAAAAGACCGTCATTGCCCCGATATCTAAAGCGTGAGATCCTAACCATAATAAATGATTTAATATTCTGGTAATTTCATCAAACATCACCCGAATATACTGAGCTCGAATAGGAGGGGTAAGATTTAATAATTTTTCTATCGCAAGTACATAGGCATGCTCATTACACATCATCGATACATAATCTAACCTATCCATGTAACCAATATTTTGATTATAAGGTTTGGTTTCAGCCAATTTTTCGGTCGCACGATGCAATAAACCAATATGGGGATCGGCCCGAACAATGACTTCTCCATCCATTTCTAGAATTAAACGCAAAACTCCATGTGCTGCAGGGTGCTGTGGTCCAAAATTAATAGTATAATTTTGTATTTCAGCCATTTGGCTTTCCTTCTGAAATTTTAGGTGCAGTATATTGGTTATCCCTGCGGATAGTTTTTGGAACTAATACCCGAGGTTCAATATCAACCGGTTCATAAATGACTCTTTTTAAGGTAGCGTCATACCGCATTTCAACGTGTCCACTTAGGGGATAATCTTTTCTAAAAGGGTGTCCTATAAATCCATAATCGGTTAAAAGCCGACGTAAATCTGGATGATTTTCAAACAAGATACCAAATAAATCAAACGCTTCTCTTTCGTACCAATTGGCAGAATTCCATACAGAGGTAAGGGATGGGACCCGGGGAGGGTCACCCTCTACAAAGGTTTTTAAACGCAGACGATAATGGTATTTAAATGAAAGCAATTGATAAACTACTGCAAAACGTGGCTTATCCCAAGTAATTACTTTTTCTTGATTAGGAGAAACACCCCGCTCGAACCCACGGCCTGTTGCTTTGAAAGTTTCCCACTCTGAAATTCCATAATGCAAGTAATCCACACCCACTAAATCGGTTAACTGTTCAAATAAAAAAAGGGGCTCCTCTTTTAAGGCTAGGGCCACTTCCATTATATGTTGGCTGGCAATTTCAAGGGTTAATTCTGAATGGGCATAAATGGATTCGATAATAAGATTTCCAAATCGATTATGTAATTGTTCTTGTAGAATTTCCTGGTTTATCATTAAACAGTAACCGCAGATCGAACAATAGTATTTTTACGTTTTATTTTATTTTGCAATTGTATGATGCCATACATAAGCGCTTCAGCAGAGGGTGGACAACCAGGTACATAAATATCAACGGGTACAATCCTATCGCAACCTCGCACTACGGAATAGGAATAATGATAATACCCTCCTCCATTCGCACAGGAACCCATTGAGATAACCCATTTTGGTTCACTCATCTGATCATAAACCCGTCTTAAGGCCGGCGCCATTTTATTACATAAGGTGCCGGCCACTATCATCACATCGGATTGGCGTGGGCTTCCTCTAAAAAACATTCCAAATCTATCAAGATCATAACGGGCTGCACTCGTGTGCATCATTTCAACAGCACAACAAGCCAGTCCAAAAGTGACAGGCCACATAGAACCTGTTTGTGCCCAGCTTACTAAGGCTTCTAAGGTAGTTGTTACAAATCCTTCATGGCTCAGCCTATCTATTCCCATTCTAATGCACCTTTTTTCCATTCATAAATAAAGCCTATTACCAATAGGCCTAAAAAAACGGCCATTGCAATTAGAGCTGATAGCGATAATTTTCTAAACACCACCGCAAAGGGGAATAAAAAAGCAATCTCTAAATCAAAAATAATAAATAAAATGGCAATTAGATAGAACCGAACATCGAACTTAAGACGAGCATTTTCAAAGGCATCAAAGCCACATTCATAGGCGAGCAGTTTATCAGAATTAGGTTTAGATTTTCCGAGTAATTTGCCCAAGAGCATGGGTATTAGGCCAAAAGCCAAACCAATCACTAAAAAAACTAAAATGGGAAAGTAGTTTTTAAGCACTCTTATCCAACTTTATAATAAACTAGTTTAAAGTATATATTATATTAATATAGATAAGCTACTAGCTAAAAAAATGGTGCCGAAGGCCGGACTCGAACCGGCACAACTTGCGCCACCGCCCCCTCAAGACGGCGTGTCTACCAATTCCACCACTTCGGCATAATAAAAAAATGCTTAAGGCAAATCCGGCACATCATCATTTAAAGGCACAATCACAGGATTTTCTGCAGATGTTTTATGTTTATGACTTTGCTCTTTCATTAAATGAGGTGAGTCTAATAATTTATCTAAACGGGGTTTTTTCTCAGTGTCAGATAATAAGAATCCAAGACTAAGGCTCGTTATAAAAAAAATGCTTGCGAAAATGGCAGTGAGCCTGGTTAAAAATGAACCGGAGCCCTGGCTTCCAAAAAATGTTTGAGAGGCACTCCCACCAAAAGAAGCACCCGCTTCAGCCCCTTTGCCTTGCTGTAAAAGTATTAATCCAATTAATACAAAAGCTGCAATCACATGAAATACGATAACTAATTGTTGCATAATATTACACCACTTCTAAACTAGGCATACAAATTGATAAAAATTCTTGGGCTTTTAAAGAAGCACCGCCAATTAAACCACCATCAATATCCGGTTGACTAAACAAGTCATGAGCATTAGAAGCCTTAACACTTCCACCATATAAGATTCTCAGCTTATTGCTTATTTCTGTATCTCTTTTACTGATTTGTGCTCTTAAGTAAGCATGGACTTCTTGAGCTTGTAGAGGGCTTGCTGTTAAACCAGTACCTATCGCCCAAATAGGTTCATAAGCTAATAAGGCTTTTTCAAAAGGAGCCACAGAACCTGCTTTTTCTAATACCGCATCAAGTTGTGCTTTAATCACATCAAAAGTCCTACCGCTTTCTCTTTCTTCCAAGGTTTCCCCCAGACAAAGAGCAGGCGTAAGCCCCGCATGATACGCGGTCATAAATTTCTTTGCAAGCAACTCATTATCTTCTTTAAATAGCGTCCGTCTTTCAGAATGACCAATTAAAACAAGTTCCACTCCACAATCTTGCAACATAGAAGCTGAGATTTCGCCAGTATAAGCCCCTTCTAATTCCGAATACACATTTTGTGCCCCTAATAGTAAAGAGGTACCATTTATAAGTTGTTTAACTTTATCAATGTAAATAAAGGGGGGGCAAATTCCTATTTCTAATTTGTCAGCAAAACTTGTTTTAAGTCCGGTTTTAATTTCATTAATGAGGCCTTCAATACTCGAAGCATTACCATACATCTTCCAATTACCAATCACTATTCGCTTTCTCATTATGAACCTCTTTAATTAAGGCTATAAACTAACAGTTACTTTAAAAAATTTCAATATCAATCCGCTTGATAAATCTTCAAACTACTCTTACACTCATTTACAACTTAAAAAATTTATAAATTCAAATAGGGTAATTGAAATTCTAAAAGGAAGAAAGAAAATGTTAAGTGCAAAGCCTAAACCAACAAAAGAAAACCTAAAAAATGAACTTATAGCATGGGTTAAAAATCCGGAAAACTATAAGCATCTTTCACAAAGTAGCCCTAGACAAATTGAAGCTTTATTCACTCGGCTAAAAGCTAATACCAAACTCAAATTATTAGCTAATCCTTCGGTTAGTGAGCTTTTGCTGAAGTTTCTTTTAAATATGAGCTCCCCTCTTCGTGCGGCTTTTCTTGAAAATCTTGGTAAAGAAATAATACAAAAACTTTGTTTAATTCCAATAAATAATAGCTTTTTTATTGTTGAATACCTTAAAAAGCAGACTCAGTTATTAACTCTTAAACAGGATGTCTTAATTAAAAAGTATCAAGAATTACCAGGGCTTATCAAAATATCAATATTAAAAAGTTTATTACCCAATGGCAAAACCATACTTAATGAAATGGATAATTATAGTGGAGGGACTTTAATAGAGATATTAACAGAAAATTTAAATGAAGCCCAGATTTATTATATTCTTAGTTTCCAAAATAAAAAACTTATAAATCAATCCAATAGTTCTTCTAGACTTCAAGATTTATTACTTAATAATTCGAGAAAAAATATAACCACTTATAGCTGGGGCCTACAATTTAATCATTATGCCACAACCAATTCTCTTGAACATTCTAATTCCTTGCCAAATCTTTTATTAGATGCCCCACCTACAAGTTGTTTAACTACACCTTCATTTAATCGAAGTAAAAGTAATATAAATTAACTTTCTCAAGGCATCGAAATTAAAAAATTTATTATACTGGTGGGTTCATTTTTAAGCAAAGAGACATTCGAAGAAAGTTTATTGCTATGAAATGACTTATTTTTGTAATAAGGAATTAAATAAGAAAATTTATCCTCCTTGATCTTTAAATTTTTATTTTTTTTTACTTCCGAATTTTTTATCTCAAAAGCTAAAATCATTAATTCACTTTCATTCACTTTAGTTCCTCACTTTACAATTATTCATTAAATTTTAATTCATCTTTTAATTTTTCAATCCAATCTTTAGTTTCTTCTGATTCAGGATTAAGTTTATAAGCATTAGTAAAATTAATCAAGGCGCTAGATTTATCTTCAAGCGCGCACTCACATAAAGCGATATTATATAACACATGAAACTGTTCTCCAAAATATTTTCGTGATTTAAAATAATATTTAAGCGCTTCATTAAAATTCTGTATGGTATGATAAAAGATTCCGATTTCAAAAGGGGTATCTTGATTATTAGGCATATAATAAAAATTATCCCAAACCTTATGCATCCCCATGATAAAACCTTGTTGCACATCGAACTCTGCATGCATAATTTCTTTATTCAATTTATCTAATATCAATCGAAATATATGGGGATCCCATTGACAAAAATGCATATGAGCTAATAAAAACTTTAATTCAAAATCTGTTTTTTTATCTCTTATATAACTATGAAAGATAAAAAAATCGCCAGGTCCAAACTGTTCAGCATGGGTTTTTATAGTTAAGGCCATCTCAGGATATTTTTGAAATTTATCAAAACTCAACATCACGCAGGTCTTAATGTCTGCACGAGGAGATTGATGAAAATAGTCTCCTCCACTATTAATAAAATACTTACCCAAAGCATCAAAGTTAACCATCATTGAAAAGCTACCATGAAAAACCACTTTTGGCTCTCCTAAATGGTGCAATTGTTTTTCTGTGGTATAACCTTTATCACTGGTAATAAGCATCAATTTATCATTAGCTATTTGCGACAAATTCCTAATCGCCTTAAGTCCACCGACTGGAATGAGAAAATGTGATCCATCTGGTAAATCCTCATAGGAATTTAATATAGTATTAAATTCAGGATCTTGATAACGAGGGGCCTTTACCGGACTATATTCAAATGTTATTTCCAATTGATCCATTGATTGGACCCTGTCCTCCTTAACATTATCATAGGGAGTTTTACAAGTGATTAAGGCATCATAAATAATATTATTTTTTACGCTATATGCATCGTGGCTTATGGTATCAAAAATATAATTTCCAATTAAAATTAAGGGATTTTGTATACTTCCTTTATTAAGAATGGTTTTTTTATTAATTAAATGGATCTCGGTTGTTTTTTCCAAATCAAATACTGCAAAATCTAAAAGCCCTTGATCCAAAAAGGGTTGTAAAGCTGAATGAGATTGCCAAAATTTTAGATTGCTATCGGTAAAATCGCTCATTATGTAAATAAATTTTATGTTTTTCATATCTAAATGCAAACTTGCATATAATTCTATGATTTTTTTAATTACTTGAAAACTAAATTTTCCAGGTCCAGTTCCTAACTCTAGAATATAAAAAGGCTGATTTTTATCGTAATCTTTCTTGGATGAGTAGTCTTGCATAAAACGAACAATAATATTCGCATAAGCATTAGCTATCACTACATTACTGGTAATATAATAGGGAACTTGATTAACCCATGCTTGAATACCTTGAGCGTGAAAATATTCTTTTTGTAACTGCCATAATAAAGATTCTGAAAATTGCTTTGAACTTTCTAAGGTTCTTATCTCATCCATTTTGATTTCCCTTCATTAAAAATTAAGTATCACTCATTTTTTATTAATTGTTTAATTTTTGGCAAAGCCTTCCTTGCCGCCATTTTACCTGCCTCATATATTTCATAATTAAATTGGTCATCAAAGGTATTGAACCCTTCTAATTCAGGATGGATAACAACATCAGCTTGATGACTTTGTAACTGAGAGAGTTCATAGTAAGTGATATGTAAAGCACGTTTTACTAATTCAAATGTGTTATTCAGTTTAGATTGAGGGGGTGGTGAACTGATATCAACTGCAATAATTATATTGGGATTAAATTGTTTGGCAATTTGGACTGGGACAGGCATCATGACTCCTCCATCTACTAACAATTTATTGTACAGTTTAACAGGAGCAAAATAAGGAGGTATAGCAGATGATGCATTAAGGGCTGGAGCTATCGGTCCACTTCTTAATAAAGAAATTGAGTTATCATTAAGATTAGTCGCTACGGCGATGAGTGGGGTTTTAAGTTCAGAGAAATCCCGCGCCTTAAGGTTTTTTAAAATAAATTCTTGCAAAGCCAAGCCCCTTATAGGACCTATCACACTAATTGGTGTCCATAACATATCTCTATAATATATATCTAATAAATCTTCTTTCTTAAGATCCATTATTTTAGATTTCATATAGGAAATATCATGAGAATCTGCATATAAAGCGCCAATAATACTGCCAGCACTCGTTCCAACGATTAAGTCAATGGATATATTTTCTTTTTGGAGAACTTCTAAAACTCCTAAGTGGGCTAAAGATTTAGAACCTCCTCCCCCTAGTACTAAGGCAACTTTAATAGAAGCAATAGGTTTAGGAATGGGCTCATTAACTAATATTGAGGTAGGTAAGGGTGCTATTTGGCATCCTGCCAACAAACTCATTATTATTAATAATAAAATAGTAATTCTAAAGTAAGACATTTTATGCACTGTGGAGATTTAATTTATGTATCTACTTTAGCAGAAATCATTTTTCTTAACAATGCTTGTGATTGTTTGATATTTACATTAAAGTAAAAAAATCTCATTAAAACTCAGTTAGTATGTGAAACTTTTATGATAAGGAGATCTTGTGTCTTTATTTTTATTCCCAATTTTAATTAGTTTAGCTGCTCTTAGCATTCTTTTTTATAGTCAAGGAAGTTCCGCTCTTATCTTAGCCTTAGTCTTAAGTATCTTAGAGATAAGTCTTTCTTTTGATAATGCTATTTTAAATGCGAGCATGTTAAAAAATATGTCTGCATTTTGGCGAAAATGTTTCCTTACTTGGGGTATTTTTATAGCCGTAATCATTATTCGGTTTATTTTACCAATTTTAATTGTATGTTTAACCGCAGATCTATCCCCTATTCAAGTACTAACTTTAATTTTATATAAACCTTTATTATATAGTGAATATTTAATGTCGGCTCACCCTCTCATTAATGCTTTTGGGGGTAGCTTTTTATTATTAGTATTTTTATCGTATCTACAAAAAAAATTCTTCCATAACCATAACACTTTATTTTATTTTATTAAAACAGAAATTCTAAAAACTATTCCCGTTGTAATTGCTATTACAATGGTAATAAAAAACACGCCCTTTGCTATTAGTTTAAACATCATAAATGGTGCCTTAACAGGTGTTGGTTTACATTTTTTAATAGAATATTTAGTCAATTTTATTAATAAAAAGAATCCTCTTCTCCCAGTTAACCCCACAAATATTGGCTTAAGTGGATTTTTATATTTAGAATTGTTAGATGCTTCATTTTCTTTAGATGGGGTGATTGCAGCTTTTGCACTTACTTCAAACTTTATGGTTATTTTAGTCGGGCTAGGGATTGGTGCTTTATTCGTCAGAAGTTTTACCATTAAATTATCCCATTCTAATACCTTTTTGAAATTGCGATTTTTAGAAGATGGGGCCTATTATGCAATAGGTAATTTATCTTGTTGGATGTTAATTAACATTGTGCATCCTATCCATGAATATATAAGTGGTTTGTCATGTATGGGAATTATAGCAATAAGCGTTATTGCGTCTTTATTTATTAAACCCAAAAGAAATAAACAGAATTAAGCTTAAAAATATCCTGTATATTACAAAAGGTATCAAACCAGCTTTATTTACAAATTTCAAAAAGAAGTGAATAGTAGTAAGACCTACTGTAAAAGAAATTATAATACCCCAGGCTAAATTAAGCCAAGGAATACTATTCATAGTTTTGATTAAATGAAATGCTTCAAGACCCCCTGCTAAAACGATAACGGGTATCGATAATAAAAAAGAAAATCGTGCTGAGGTTTCTCGAGTTAATCCCATAAACAAACCAGCACTCAATGTGATACCGGAGCGGGAGGTTCCTGGAATAAGCGCAAAAGCTTGCATCAAACCAATCCCGATAGCATCAATGATTTTAATATCATTACTATGACGATTCTTCTTTGAAAATTTATCGGCAATGCCCAATATTAACCCAAAAAATAAGGTTGATAATGCTACTACATAAGGATATCTTAAATGATTTTCTACAAAACCTTTAGCTAATAATCCGATAAGACCTACTGGGATGGTAGCTACCACTATAAAAAAAACAAAACGGGTATTTTTTGAAATTCTGCTATCTTTTACTTCAGAAAAAAAACCCTTTACTAAACTTTTTAAATCTGAATAAAAATAATAAATTAAGGCAAATAAAGTACCAAAATGTACTGCTACATCGAAAGCGAGTCCTTGATCTTGCCAACCCAAAAAGCGAGGAATTAAAATAAGATGAGCAGAACTTGAAACCGGTAAAAACTCGGTCAGTCCTTGTATAAAAGCGAGTGTGGTTGTCTGAAAAAAGTTTATCATTTTATTATCTCGAATTTATCTACTGATTCTATTCGTTGTTCATTTACAATTATTTGTTGAATAATAGCACGAGTAGGCCCTTCTGGTAGCCATTCTTGCATAAGCGCAATTCTATCTTCTGGAGCGCTAAAATAAGCTTCTACACTACCGTCCGCCATATTTTTAACCCAGCCTTTTATATTGAGCTTATCTGCTTTAGCTTTAATTTGAGATCTTAAATTCACCCCTTGCACCTTGCCGATTATTCGACAATGAATAGCTTTATTACTCATTTATTTTCCTGGAAATAATTCTCTCAAGACTTAAAACCGTTTGGGGACCTACCATGGTTTTATAAATTTTACCTTCTGGACTTATAAATACCGTCATAGGTAAACCAGAAGGAGGCCATAAATTTAGAGCGGGGCCTGGATCAGTTTTTAATAAAGGAAATTCAATATTATATTTTTTTTGTAAATCTTTTAAAACTGCAACCGATAATTTATCAGAATTAAAACCTAATACAATGGCATCTGACTTATGATGAGCTGCATGAAAACGATTAAATTCTTTAATTTCATCTAGGCAAGTACCGCACCATTCTGCCCAATAACTTATAATTATCCATTTACCATGATACTTAGAAAAATGGACGGGCTGATTATTTAGATCAAAACTTTCGGGACCTGAACAAGCCGTAAGCAGGGAATAAGCTAGCATAAATCCACAATATAAAAGCCGAAAACCGTATTTTTTTTTACCCATTATTTATTTTACTCTTTGTCTCTATGATAAGATAACCCCTTTATCCAGGAAGTTAATATGTCAAATATAAATTTACCTTATATTTTAATTTTATACTATAGTCGTTATGGTAATACGAAAGCCATGGCGAATTGGATTGCATCTGGGGTCGAGCAAACTTCAGGCATTAATGCTCGCGTTCGTACAGTCCCTTCAGTTTCTGCTAATTATGAAGCTAGTGAGCCAACTATTCCGACAGAAGGTCCACCCTATGCAACGCTGGATGATTTAAAAAACTGCTCAGGTCTTGCAATGGGAAGCCCTACCCGATTTGGTAATATGGCAGCGCCTTTAAAATATTTCTTGGATAGTACCAGTTCTATTTGGATGAATGGTAATTTAGTTGGAAAACCTGCTGCAGTTTTTAGTTCTTCAGCCAGTATGCATGGAGGTCAAGAATCCACCTTGTTAACCATGATGATTCCTTTATTACATCATGGAGCCCTAATAATGGGATTGCCTTATACTGAAACGATTTTAAGTAATACACAGACTGGAGGAACCCCTTATGGTCCTACCCATGTGGCAGGACTCAATAGTAATCTTCCTATTAGTTCGGATGAAAAATCTTTAGCAATAGCTTTAGGAAAAAGATTAAGTTCTACCGCTTTACTTTTAAACATGCAAAAATGAAAGGTTAAGTTTATTGATCTTATTAAATAGCTTAAATAGCAAATTTGGTATTTTTATGTTCAAGTTTATTAACTAAAGTTGTGGAAGAAGGATAAAATTCAAATTTATCTATTGTTTTATTAATTGCTACTTTAAAAAAAGGTCCAATTAAAGTTTCATATTCCGAGCTTGTATATCTTATTGAATGGTGTTCTTCTAAGCTTTCTAATATTTTTACAAGATTTACTTTAGCTGGCGTAACCTGGGTAAATATTGGGTTGGAGTTACCCCGATTTAATAAAAAATTATTATTTATTAAATTATCACTAATATCAAAAAAACTTATATTATCCCTATTCTCTAAAATTTCCGCTAATCGCTCTGCTCCTTTATCAGCTATTTTATTATGGCTGATGTCGATATTGGCTAAATGGGTATTTGCTTTTATTAATTTTGCTAATTTATATGCTCCTTTATTTTCCATTAAATTATTACTTATATTTAAATTTTTAAGTTTAAAATTTTTTCTTAATGATCTAAATAATAACCGAAACGATTTATCATCCAATTGATTATCTTTAATACTTAAAGAAATCAAGCTAGAATTTTCGTTTAACATGGAAGCAATTTGTATTATTCCCTCATATTTAATATTGCTAGAACTTAGATCTAAGGTAGTTAGGGTCTGATTATTGTGCAAGCTCTTTACTAGGGATTCAATTCCTTCATTTGTAAACTGATTTGAATTTATTATAAGGGTATCTAAGGTTTTATTGATTGCCAGATTTGCTGCTAAAAAATTCGCGCCTCTATTTTTTATTTGGGCATTGCCAATATTAAGACAAGTTAAGCTGGTATTGAACCGTAAGGAATTTGCTAATGCTTCAATACCCTCATCAGTGATAGGATTGTTAGATAAATTAAGTTCTTTTAAATTATGTGTGGTTTTTAAAACTTCTGCTAAAGCAATTACTCCTTCATTCATTATATTATTACCACTCAAATCAAGGGAAATAACATAATTGTTTATGTTTAATGCTTTAGCAATTTGTAAGACCTGCCTATCTTTCAAGTTAAGATTATTTAAAACCAATGTTTTTTCTTTATAAATATTTGCACTAATGTAAGCACAAAGTTCATTAATTAGACTATCGAGAGACAGGTTACAATCTTCTAACATTTTTCACCTTTTATAATTATATTTCTAATACTTTTTTTACGAAAGGAATGGTTAAACGATGTTGTGCAACCAAAGATGCTTTATCGAGAATTTCTAAAGTATGAAAAAGCTCATGCATGCTTCTTGCACATCGTTTTAATAAAAATTCCCCACAAGCCCGACTTAAGGTAAGCCCACGACAACTAGCTCTAAGTCTTAAAGCATCTAATTTATCTTCATCTTTAAGAGGTTCTATATGATAAGTGATGCCCCCTGCAAGTCTTGATTTCAAATCTAATAATTCTAAAGCTAAACTAAGGGGTGAAGACAAAGCCGATATAATTAATCGTTTTTTTCCTTCAATTAATCTATTAAATAAATGAAATATAGCTTCTTGCCATTCTGGCTTTTCAATAACGGCATCGATATCATCGATGCATACCAAATCAAGATATTCAAGACCTACTAAAACCGAAGGCTCTAAATGGATCATCTCTTTTAAGGGCAGGAAAATTGTCTTTAAACCTTTTTCATTCCCTCTTAAACAGGCTGCTTGTAATAAATGAGTCCTTCCCGAAGAAGATTTGCCCCATATATAAAGAAAAGATTCCCCTACCCCTTCTATCGTGTTAATTAAATCATGATAGAGAACCTGATTTTCTCCAATGTAAAAGCTATTCAAGGTCGAGTCATCTTTAGACTGTATTGCTAATGATAATTGGTTTGAGCTTATTTTCTGTTTATTCAAGCTTTCTAACATGAAGTTTAATCTGCCAATTTATACAATAAAACTGAATTGGAATTTTCATCCGTGGGCACTGGGGCTAAAAATTGTTCCTGATTTAAATGATTAATTAAATTTTCCTTGCTTCCTTTAAAATGAATATTGAAAATAGTATGGGTGGAATTAACTTGAAATACTTCAACTTTTAAAACCAGCGGCAAGTTTTGCAAATAATTTACAGTTTCATGATAAGCGTGAGGCGATCCGACGCCTTCAACACCTAAAATAATTTCGTCAATTTTATGATTATTTATAGCATTCACAGAAACTTTATTTTCAATATTTTCTTTCGGTAATTTTTCAAGACAGGCCTTCATGGTTTCTTCTAAAGAGGTAAAGGGCACTTCCCATTCTGTGTTCCTATGTGCTGCTCTATAATAAGCATGAGCCGTTTCTGAAGAGTTTTCTAAAGGTAATTTAATTACTAATAGTGCCTCAGCTGAGTAACGACTTAAACTTTTATCTAAGTCATCAAATTTTAAATCTTTTAAATGCGAAGCGCTTATTACGTTAGAATCGGTTAGATCATATAAAGGAAAAATTACATTAAGATTTTTTTCTTCGCTAAATTGTAATAAATTTTTCTCAAAATTTATAAAATTTTCTCCAGCAATAATTTCTGGTCCTTCTATTTTTTCAGCCACCGTCCATACTAATGTAAGGGGACGTTTCTTTTGATGTAAAATAGCTAAATTAGCCTTTTTTAATAATTCCTGAACTTTATATTGATTAAAACTCAGTTTTAACTTTAAGCTGTCTGGGGTAATATCATGCTGTTCATAGGAGTACTTCGTAAGATAACTCTCTGATTCATTTAAGGCTTTCCCAATCACCGGCGACCGTTCAATTTCATTAGCAGCTGTTAAACTGACTAAAAGATTTTTTAAAGCTTCATTCACAGCATTCACACGCGCTTTTTCGTGCTGATTATTAACATTCACTTCCACTTCATATAAATCAGAAGAAGCATAGGCATTATTGAACATAGCTATAAGGAGTCCATTCAATAATAAAGCTATCCATTTTCTTGCTAAATAATTAAGCATTTAAATATATCCTTTTCTTTAAATAAAGTTTCGTTTGCAAAGTATACCGAATTCTGGCTAAATCTGAATATTAATTGTAATTTTAAATAGGGTTTCCCGATTGAGTTATATAAAAAACTTATTAATAAAAACTTTTTTATTAGGGGGATTAAGTTATAATTTATCTGCTTATGCTAATCTCTACCCCTATAAAGCAGACTATAAATTATATTATAAAGATTTCCATGTAGGAACTAATCATCAAGAATTAAACACATTAACGAATAATGAATATACCATAAAATCAGTTTCTAAACCTCGTTTTTCTCTACCTTTTAGCTATTTTGAAAAAAGCCAGTTTCTTTTAACTAAAAATTCTATATTTACCCAATCTTATGTATTTGATGCAAAAGAAGGGCCAAAGAAAAAAATAGGAAAAATTCTTTTAAATTGGAAAACCCACCAATACGATTTAAGCTTAAATGACCATCATCAACATTTCACTTTTTCAAATACTTTATTTGATAATTTAACCTTCATTATTCAATTGCAATTAGATATAAAACATAAAAAAAAGAATTTAAATTATCGATTAATAGACAAAGGTAAACTCAAACAATACCAATTTAAACTAATAAAATCTGAAAAATTAAATACTGAAATCGGAGAGCTTGATACTATAAAATTAGAACACTACAATCAAACAAACACTAGAAAAACTGTGTTTTGGGTTGCCCCTAAATTAAACTACCTATTAGTTAAGGCACAGCAATTTCGTAAAAATAAAAAAGAAAGCGAGGCTATTATTCATTCATACATTCGATAAATAAGCTAATTAAGAAATACCATAAATATTACAAATAGATTTATCCCAGGTGCATTCAATTTCTACTGTTTTCAATAAGGGTAATTTACAATTTATTTTTTTAAGGCTCATTAAATATTTAATTTTAGGACATTCATTTACTTTTTTAGCAATTTTATCTAAAAGATCTTCACTAAAACAAGTTGAACAACTATAAACAATGGTAGCATCTTGTAAATCGGCAGATAAAAAATTCTGACATTCAAAATTTATTATGCGGTCATTCTTAAACAAGATAGGAAAGTCTTTTCTAATACATTCTAATGCTTTCATTGCATTTTGATAGCGAGGGACAGAAGCCTCAATCCCTACACATTTTTTTATTAAATTATTCATAAAGACCTGGGTGACCATTTTTCCTACGCCCGAGCCTAAATCATAAAATACATCGTTTTCATCTAAATTAAGTTCATTCAAAATTTTATCGACACTATCATACAAAATTTCACCATAAGTAAGAAAAATATTGTTCTTTTGATTTTCTTCTTTCTCCCCCGCTTCATAACCTACAAATCCTGATAATTCTCGATAAGTGTCTTCTAAGTAGGCTTTACAAATGCTATTAAAGGGTTTGGGCTTAGAACTTTCCATCAATCAATCCACTCTAAGTTAAGCTTTAGGTAAAGTAACACCGGTTTGTTTAAAATATTTTCCCTGCCTATCTTTATAAGATACCTCACAGATTTCATCGGATTCAAAAAATAACATTTGAGCCACTCCCTCTCCTGCATAAATTTTTGCAGGCAAAGGGGTAGTATTTGAAAACTCTAGTGTTACATGCCCTTCCCATTCTGGTTCTAAGGGCGTCACATTAACAATGATCCCACAACGAGCATAAGTCGATTTACCCACACAAATCGTTAATATATTTCTTGGGATTTTAAAGTATTCTATCGTTCTGGCAAGCGCAAACGAATTTGGTGGAATAATGCAAACATCGCTTTGGATATCTATAAAACTATTTTCATCAAAGGCCTTAGGATCTACGATTACTGAATTAATATTCGTAAAAATTTTAAATTCATTGGCACATCTAACATCATAACCATAACTCGAAGTACCATAAGAAATAATTTTTTTGGAGTTTTCCGTTTTGATTTGGCTAGCTTCAAAGGGAGAAATCATCTCCTGATTAAAGGCCATGCGTTTAATCCAATGATCTGATTTAATAGTCATTCATATCCCCAGTTAACTTTCTAAAACAATATTAGGGAATGTTGCCTTAAAATTAATGGGTTGTAAAGATAAAAGCGCACTCATTTTTAAAGCGGCTTCTTGATATTTTAAACTAATCGGGTTGGCTTCATGACTTATTACTAAGGGATAACCTTTGTCGGATTGTTCACAAACTACAGCACTTAATGGAATCTTTGCCAATAAAGGCACTAAACTGCTTTCGGCTAAAGAACTTGCCCCACTATTACCAAAAATATTTTCTTCATGTGCACAATTTGGACAGTGATAACCACTCATATTTTCGATAATTCCCAATATAGGAATATGAACTTTCTGGAACATTTTTATTGCTTTTTTAGCATCTAATAACGCCACATCTTGCGGCGTAGTCACAATTATACTTGCAGTAACAGGTATTTTTTGTGATAGCGTTAATTGTATATCGCCTGTACCAGGTGGTAAATCGACAATTAAATAATCTAAATCACTCCATTTAGTATCATTTAATAGTTGCATTAAAGCAGAGCTCACCATTGGGCCCCGCCAAATTAGAGCATCATTTTCTTCAATTAAAAAACCAATCGAAATGGCCTCTAATCCGAAAGATTTTTGTGGAATAAAATTCCGATTAACAATTTCTTGATTATTCTTTGTAAGACCTAGCATCTTAGGAATACTAGGGCCATAAATGTCCGCATCAAGAATACCTACTTTAGCTCCTTGTTGAACTAAGGAAAGTGCTAAATTTACGGCCACCGTGGATTTTCCAACACCACCCTTTCCCGACCCAACGGCAATAATATTTTTAATATTTTTTAGAGGTCTAATATTTTTATTAACCATATGGGATTTTATTAAATGGCTAATATGGATAATTACCTTTAAAGTGGCGAATTCGAAATAGGCTTTTAAAGAATTAGTAAGATCTTCTTTTAAATTTTGTTCATGATCTGCATTAAAAGAATAGGGAAATTGTAGATATAAATCGAGTATTCCCTTTTCAAGATTTATCCCAATTTTTTTTATAATTTTAGCACTGATAAAATCTAAATTTAGATACTCATCTTTATAAGAAGCTAAAAAAGCATTGATATTTTCTTCGTTTAAAACACCCAGTGATTTATAAAATGTCAAAAGAGTTGCTCCCTTAATAAAATCCAGACCTTATTTCGGATTAGTTTAACACAACTCTTTTAAAACTCTAATATTTTTAACTTAGGTACTTTCGATAGTTTCTCTTAAACTTGAATTTTTAGCCAATAATTCAGCTAGAATTCTTGAACGTTCAGATTCCCCTGCTAATTGAACGGCAACCCGAACATTATCTGCTAATTGTGCCCGTTCAACCGCCAGTTTTTGGTGTTCAATCATGGCTTGTTGAGCATCTGCACGTAATTTGTCAGCTTGTTTAGTCGCTTCATTGGCATTAACCACATGCTCGACCACAGTTTTTTGTAAATGCGAGAGCTGTTCTTGGGCCTCTAACCAATTGGCTTCTAATTGTAATACTTTTTTTTCTGATTCTCTTTGAGCGTTTAATGCCATTTGTCTTTCTCTTTCCGATTGTTCTAAATTACTATGGGCTATTGTTAAGGTTTTATTAAATTGTTCTACCGCAAGCTGGGTATATAAAGTGGCTTGTTTAGTCATCACTTCTGTTTGTTTAATTTGCTCAAAGTTTTGTGCTAAAACACCCTCTTTGCCAATGTCATTTTCCTCCAACATTTTAAATATTTCTTGAGCGCCTTGGTAAGCACTTTGTATTTCTAAAAGCCCATTTTTAATTCTAATTTCAGCGGCCCAAAATTCTGACTTAAGACGTTCATTCATGCCATGCTTGGTGTTAGCACGACCTACGTCTCTAATATATTCAGATAATTTTATTTTTTCTTGTCTTTCTTCAGCAGCTGCATTTTCTACTTCGACTGTAAGTTCTGCTACTTTTTGCTTATGTGACACCGCTTTTTCTGTTAAGGCAGTGGCTATTTTTTCTGCTTCATTAGCCTCATGTACTGCTTTTTCTAAACGCTTTGAAGCAATTTTTAATTGATTAATGATATCTTGTTCGGCTGATATATATTTATTTGCTTGCGATAAGGCATCTGCTTGTTGTGATTTATCATGAGAAGGTTGATAAACCAGGGTTTCTTCTTTCACAGCTGCTAATTTTTCAATTTCCCCATTAATCGCTTTTTCCTTATCATCATTTATAAGCGTAGCTTGGTTTCTTTTTTCTATATCTATTTCTTGCGAATTAATATTCTGTTTAAGCTCTGAAGGCAATTCTTTCGTCACTACGGGAGAGTTAGGCTTTAAACTTTTATTTAAGTTCCCAGAATTTTTAACGGCTTGTTTATTAGGGGCTTTATATAAACGTTCCCAATCAATTTCAATTTTAGGTAATAGTTCTTCTATCTTATTATTAAAATCATCAATATCATCAGGGGGCAAATCATCTGCTTGACTAATGAGTAATTTTAAATCAAAGTCAAGATTAAAAGTTTCTCTATCAATTTTTCCAAAACGCTTTTGTATAACTTCATACTCTTTTCTAAGATTTTCCAAAGTTTTTTTAATTTGGGAAACATTATTAGTTGGTAAAATGCCTAATATAGATTTAATAGAATTTTCAAATTGATTGGACATAAAGCGTCTCCCTTAGCAATTGACTAATCCTTTAATAGATCTTGGTAGATCTAAAATTACTATAGTTTATATAGTTGAAAAAAAAAGGTAATACAATATAGTTAATTTAAAGAAATGTTAAAACCGAATTAAATTTACCATAGGAAAATTTAAGTTTAGAAACTTAAATTTTTTGATTTTTTATTTAATGCAAAAATTTGAGGTTTAAAAATGTCTAAATATGAAAATAAACAGGGCTTTTGATTTATTGAGTAGATGAAAGACAATGCGATTATAGGTATATTATCAGCAAAAGCTATTCCAAATTATCATAATTATGAAAAAAAAGGACAAGTAACTTAAATGTAAAATATAAAAACTTC
>JAQGOH010000066.1 GCA_028293705.1 Francisellaceae bacterium
ATTTCCTCTAGCCACTAAAGATTTGTTATAATCGGACCAGTTGCTGGGTTTGTATTGAGCTTTCCTTGTCATTTTTACTTCCTTTAATTGATTTGTTGCAGAACCAATTATATAGGAACTAGGAATTTTTCATAGAAGTTAGAAACTTACCCAGCAATTTTAATTTTTTATGCAACAAGGCCGTATAAAAGCTAATGTTTTGATATCCTCATTTTTACAGAGTTTTAATATTATAAATCAATTAAAAATTTTTTCCGAAAACCTTTCTTCTTAAATCAACCCTGAATTTTTTTCAAATCTAAGTAGAATCCCCTATTTTTAGTGGGCTTAAATTCTGTTCTAATCCTGGAGTGAATGATATGTATTGCATGATTATTTTTAAGAACAAATTTTGAAAGATTATGCGTGTAAAGGAAAGGAGAGTCGATGTCTGAATTATCTTTATTAGGTAACCTTTTACCAAATTTTAGCTATATTTCCCAGCCTGCAGTAGCTTCTCAAAGTTGGTTTTTAATTTTTAATCAACAAATAAATGCATTGCAACAGAAAATTAAAAAACTAGAGTTAAAATTAAAAAATGCAGAAAAAACCAATCAAGAAAATAAATATTTTATCATAAAGTTAACCGAAGATTATGAACATGCTTTGGAACAGATTAATTCAGCGGTCATGCCCTCATGCACTAATAATTACCCGATGGATAATTTTAAAAAAAATAAATCAAAAAAAAGATTTAACGATAAGCAGGTTAAAAATTAAAAGGCCTAAATAGTAAATTTAGTACTGAGCTTTTTATTCTTAAATTTTATTAAGTTTTTCAAAAGTATTTTAGAGTAAAGACTAACGTCGGCTGGTGTATACCAGTGCTTTCTCATGCGTTTGTTAATTTATACTTAAAGAATTATAACAATATGTTTTCAAAAATATTTTCATAGATTAAGGTTAATTGTTCTAATTCCTCTACGCTGACTTTTTCGTTAACAGCATGTATAGTGCTGTTATTAGGACCTAATTCTATAACTTCGACATTTAAGGGTGCGATAAATCTCCCATCCGAAGTACCCCCTTCGGTGGATAAAAGGGCATCTTTATTTAATATATTTTTTATGGCCTTTTTAGTACAGTCTAGTAATTTACCACTAGGAGTGATAAAAGCAATTCCGGAACGCTCCCATCTTAGTTCATAAATTAATTTATATTTATTTAAAATGCTGCTTACCTTGTCTTCTAATATTTCAAAATTAACTTCTGTTGAAAATCTGAAATTAAATCTAAGATTAAGCTCGGCTGGAATTACATTTGTAGCGCCAAGGCCTGCATTTATATTGGAAATTTGAAAGCTAGTGGGTTGGAAAGATTGATTGCCTAAATCCCATTGGGTATTAATTAATTCTTCTAAAGCAGGTAGGGCTTTATGAATTGGGTTATCAAAACGATAGGGGTATGCGATATGACCTTGCATTCCTTTAATTTTAAGATAGCCGTTTAAAGAACCCCGATGGCCATTTTTTATGACATCGCCTAAACCTTCTTCGCTAGAGGGCTCCCCTACTAAACAATAATCTATCTTGATATTATTTTGATTCAAGTAATCTAGAACTTTTGGAGTACCATCAACCCCCGTTCCTTCTTCATCGCTGGTAATAAGAAAAGCAATTTTACCTTTATGATTTTTATTTTTTTTAATAAATTTTTCAGCAGCGACAATAAGAGCACTAAGGCCCCCTTTCATATCGGCACTGCCTCTGCCATATAAAAATCCATTATCAATAGTGGGTTGAAAAGGGGGATATTTCCACTCAGCTACATTTCCCACAGGAACCACATCGGTATGTCCTAATAATACTAATAAGGGACCTTCATCTTTGCCATGTACGGCCCAAAGATTACTGGTTTGATTAAAAGGTAAATGATGAAGTTCAAATCCTATTTGTTCTAAACGTTCTCCAATAAGAATTTGACATCCTTTATCGTCAGGGGTAATAGAGGGTATAGCCATTAAACGCTTGGCAAGTAAAATGGTAGGTGTGTCCATAAAGTCCTCTTTACTTATTTAAGTATGGATTAGTCTCTTAATAATTCATTAAGAGCAACTTTAGCCCGGGTGGCCTCATCTACTATTTTAACAATAACCGCACAAGCCACTTGATGGGTTTTATCAGGTGAGGGTAAACTGCCCGCTATAACCACTGCGCCTTTAGGAATTCTACCATAGGAAATTTCCCCGGTTAGGCGGTTATAAATTTTAGTGCTTTGCCCTATATTAACCCCCATCGAAATCACTGCATTTTCTTCTACGATAACCCCTTCGACGATAGAAGAGTTGGCTCCAATAAAACAATTATCTTCAATGATGGTAGGATTAGCTTGTAAAGGCTCTAATACGCCGCCTATTCCAGATCCCATTGATACATGAACATTCTTACCAATTTGGGCACAAGAACCTACAGTAGCCCAGGAATCAATCATTGTGCCTTCCCCGATATAAGCCCCTATATTAACAAAGCAGGGCATAAGGATGGACCGGGGGCCGATATAAGCGCCTCTTCTAATGGTTGCAGGGGGACAAATACGAATATTAGCGTCTTCAAAATCAGCTAATTGAGCTTGAGTAAATCGTAGAGGAACTTTGTCATAAAACTGAGTAAATCCACCTGGAGTAATTAAATTTCCATGAATACGAAAATAAAGTAATACCGCTTGTTTAATCCAACTGTGAACAACCCAATGATCCTTTATTTTTTCTGCAACTCTTAAATGACCTTTTTCTAAATTATTTAATAAGTCATCTAACGCATCTTTTAATAAAGGAGAAGCATTTTGTGGGTTTAGGGTATTACGCTTATCAAAATGGGTTTCAATTAAAGTTTTAATTGCTGGAACATTCATGGGAAGGTACTCTTAAAATGATAATATCTTTAAAATGGGTTCTCTAGTATATTATCGATCGGTTAATTTTAACAAGAATCTTTAATGAAGGGCTAACTTAACATGCACACTCAAATTTATTCTTTAAAAGAATTGATCCCTTTATTTGAAAGCTTAAGCCCGAATGATTTGGTGGTTTTTGATGTCGATCAGGTTTTGATTGATCCTACCGATATCATTTTATCCTATAATGGCGAGGCTCTAAAAAGTTTATTATTAAAAAAGCTCGAAAGAGAATATGGTGTAGATAAAGCCAACGAATTTTATAGCATTATTATAAAAGACCGGGCAGTGCGGCTTGTCGAGCCTGAAACTCCTAAGATTATTCAACAATTAATAGATAAGAAAATACCGGTTGTGGCTTTAACCGCTTTTCCTACCGGGCCTTTTGGGGTCATTAATAACTTAGAAGATTGGCGGTTAAGTCAATTAAAAAATTTAAATATAGATTTTTCAAATAGTTTTAAAAATAAAATTAAAGAACCCCATTATTTTAAAGAATTGTATTTTTCAAAAGAAAATAAAAGAAATCCTTTATTTAAGGATGGAATATTATTTACAGGTACAGGTGGGATGGGTGCGCATAATGTTGGGAAGGGCCAAGTGTTACAATCATTTCTAACTTTAGTGGGTAGCACAGGGCGTGTGATATTTATCGATGATAATAAAAACCATTTAGAAAATGTATTAACTATCGCTACCAAAAACCAAATACCCCTGCAAGCGTTTCAATATTTGGGAGCTGCTAAATTACCCGCTGAACTTAATGAAAGTTTAAGCTATTTTCAGTTTGAATATTTAACTACCCATAAAAAGTGGTTAGCAGATGCAAAAGCTTTAGAATTAATTAAAAAATACCCAAAAAATATATGAATTGAAATGTGCAAAAAATATCGTTATAATGAATTCAGGTGATTAACTTGTTATTATCATATCTTAAATGATTAGGTAAATTGATAAGTTTATACAAAAAATAGTTCGAGGAATTTTATGATCAATATAGTTTTACCCGATGGGGCCGTCAAAACTTATCCCACCCCTGTCACAGGGCTAGCAATCGCCCAAGATATTTCAATTGGTTTAAGTAAAGCGGCTATCGCTATCAAGGTAAATGATCAATTAAAAGATTTAACAGATATTATCGATGAAAACGCGCAAATCTCAATCATCACCTTAAATGATGCAGAAGGGATTGATATTATGCGCCATACCATCACCGCTCAATTATTAGCAAGGGCAATAAAAAATTTATACCCTGATGCTAAATTAGCCATTGGCCCTACTATAAAAGATGGTTTTTATTACGATGTAAGTTTGACAACTCCTCTGTCTTTAAATGATTTAGAAGCCATAGAAAAAGAAATGGTAAAGATTGCACAAGCAGGCCATAAAATCATTAAAAAAATTTTATCAAGAGAAGAGGCGATAGCTTTATTTAAAGAGCGCGGTGAAGAATATAAAATTAAAATAATAGAATCAACGTCAGATCAACATTTTCAAATTTATTTTCAAGGGGAAACCGGTTTTATCGATTTATGTCGAGGTCCTCATTTACCTAGTTTAACCCAAGTGGGGGCGTTTAAACTGACTAAATTAGCAGGCGCTTATTGGAGAGGGGACAGTCATAATGAGATGCTTACCAGGATTTATGGCACTGCTTGGAAAAATGCAAAAGATTTAAAAATTTATCTTCAAAGAATAGAAGAAGCCGAAAAAAGAGATCACCGAAAAATTTCTCAAATGATGGATTTGTTACATTTTCAAAGTGAAGCGCCTGGTCAAGTATTTTGGCACGATAAAGGCTGGACCATGTTTAAGGAGCTTGAAAATTATATAAGAGAAAAGCTTAAATCTCGTGGTTACCAGGAAGTTAATACGCCTAAAATTATTAATAAAGACCTCTTTGTAAAGTCAGGACATTGGGAAAAATTTGGAACTGATGAAATGTTTATTACCGAAGCCTATGGACATTTGCATGCTCTTAAACCAATGAACTGTCCTTGCCACGTCCAAATTTACAATCATTCATTAAAAAGTTATCGTGATCTGCCTATCAAAATGTCGGAATTTGGTAATTGTTTAAGGCAAGAACCACGTGGGGCCTTACATGGTTTAATGCGTGTTACCTCTATGACACAAGATGATGCACATATTTTTTGTACGGTTGATCAAATCAAAGAACAGGTATTAGAGCTTAATGAACTTATTTCAGAAATTTATACCGAATTAGGATTTAAAGACTTTTTTGTAAGATTTTCTGACAGGCCAGAACAAAGGGTTGGTGATGATGCCATTTGGGATCAAGCAGAACAAGCTCTATTAGAAGCTTCTAAAGAAGCTGGAATTGAATGTGAATTAAATAAAGGCGATGGGGCTTTTTATGGACCAAAATTAGAATTTGTATTAACTGATGCGATTGGCCGTGAATGGCAATGTGGAACCATTCAGCTTGATTTTAATTTACCCAGAAGACTTGAAGCTACCTATACCGACGCTCATGGAGAAAAACAATATCCTGTTATGATCCATCGAGCCTTATTAGGTAGCATGGAACGGTTTTTAGGGATGTATATTGAACATTATGCCGGTAATTTTCCAGTATGGATATCACCATTGCAATTAGTGATTACAGGGGTTAGTGAAAAACATAATGAATTTGCTAAAAAATTAACTGATTATTTTAAACAATCCGGTATCCGGGTAATCCTCGACGCTAGGAATGAGAAAATTAGTTATAAAATACGAGAGCATCTTTTAGCTAAAGCATCTTATATAGGGATAGTCGGAGATAAAGAGATGGAACAAAATACGATTACGGTTAGAAGTTTAGGTAGTAATAAACAAGAAACATTTAAAGTTGAAGATTTTTTAAGCTTTATTTGCGAGGAAATTAAAGATAAGAAGCTCCCGATGAGTACATGATCTTTGAAATTACTAGAATATAGTAGAAAAACTAAGGGGCCGAAATTTTCAGGGAGGAAAAAATGTTTCACCCATTTTTTATTAAGGCAATTAGTTTTGCAAAAGCAAACGATATCCAATCTTTTGTAAAATTATTTGAAGATAATCCCTCCATGGTTAATATTAAGCAAGGAGGCAATGAGGGAGAAACCCTAATAAAAAAATTTTTTTATGTTTTATCCGATGATATACTGATTCCTTTTTTAGAAGTTTTAATTCAACATAAGGTAATTATCAAGCAATCCTCAGAATTAGAAAATTCACCTCTTGAAAGCGCTGCCTTTTTAGGCAAGTTAAATACAGTGATTTACCTAACTGAAAATATTGATTTTTCACCTGAGGAAATCGATAGAGCTTTTCTTGCAGCCTGTAAAAGATTAGCCCAAGGTCTAACCCAAACCCCCATTAAAATTGTCCTGTTATCAATTATTAAATATTTAATAAAAGAAAAAAATGCCAATATTGATGCAATAGATGATATGGGTAAATCTGCTATACATATTGCAAAGGAATTTGATTCAAAAGAATTAGATTTTTTGATTATGAAAGAAGCTGATTTAAACATAAAATACCAAAAAAATATAAATGAGGTTCCCTCCTTAGTTATCAAAGCCATTAATTTTGCAAAATCCAATGATATCGAATCATTTAAAAAATTATTTGAAGATAATCCTTCTATGTTTAATATTCAGGAAAGAGGAAGTGAAGGAGAAACCTTAATAAAAAAAATTATTTATTTTATACCGGATAGTTCAATTGTTGCTTTCTTAACAGTATTAAACAATCATAAGGCAATTGTTAACCTAAGCTCTGCTATAAAAGATTCATCTATAGATTGCGCTGCTTCTTTAGGAATGCTAAATGCGGTAGTTTACTTAACTGAAAACATCCATTTTTCAAGCAAACAAATCGATCATGCCTTCCTCACGGCCTGTAAACGATTAGCCCAGGGTTTATGCCACACTTCAAATAAAACGGCTTTCTTTTCAGTCATTAAATACCTAGTGGAAGTTAGAAAAGCGAATATTAATGCAGTGGATGATATGGGAAAAACAGCACTTATGTATGCTGCAGAAGAATCTAATCCAAAAGAATTAGAGTATTTGATTTCAAAAGATGCGGATTTAACCATTAAGCACCCAAAAAATAATGGAAAACAATTATGGTCCGTTTTAAGTTATGCATTTTCAAAATATATGAGTATAGAGAATACTTATTATTCAATAAATTTGAAATCACAGAATAAAAATGTAAAAAAATCATTACGTAAAGAATATATTATAGCTGATAAAGTGTTGGTATGTTTATTAACATCTATTAAAAAAAATATTTACAAGCAAGGAATGGAACAAAGCGGTTTTCCACCGTTGTCTATAATCGATCCATATGTAGGAAGGTTTCAAGTTTTTCCATTCGAGGTTAATAGTTTTAATTTAAAATCCCTTATCAAACAAGAATCTTATGATCTTGCTTGTGAGGAATTAAGAAAATATTGGGCTTGTTCTAAGGCACATTTTATTAGTTATAACCCTTCAAAAAAATCCTTAAGGATTAATTGTAAGGATAAGAATCCTAAACCCACTATTAAATTGAGTATTCCTTAATCAAATGCGCATTATTGGCAAATTTTGGGCTTGACAAATAAATGCTCCCGGCATAGCTACTAAAGGAGCAAGCCATTTATCAAACCAGCTTTGTTGGTCTTCAGGTTTTCGGTAGCTAAGCCATTCTAAAAATAATTTTGGATATTTTCTTTTAATTAGGTAAGCTGCCGGATATCCTATTTCTGCGATGAGTTTCCCTTTAGGGTTTAAATAATTTTTGCTTTGATGAATAATTTTATGAATAAGATCTAAACCCTCTTTACCGCACTCTAAAGCTATTTTGGGCTCATTTTTAAATTCTGCGGGAATTTTTTTATAGGAAGCTTCAGTAACATAGGGAGGATTAGTAATGATTAAATCATATTTATTATGGATGTTTTTAAATAAATCGCTATGAATAATTTTTACCCGTTCATTTAATAAATAATTATTAATATTTTTACTGGCTACTACTAGAGCTTTTTCTGAGATGTCAGCTAAATCTACTTTGATATTAGGATTCAATAGCGCCAAACTAATACCTATACAACCAGAACCACAGCACAAGTCGAGTACTCTGTAATTTTCCCATTCCATATCGTTTAAAAAATCTTCAAAACGAGTATTTATAATCGATCGTGGAACCAGAACATTTTCATTGACGTAAAATTTATTTCCTAAATAATAGGCTTCATTAGTAATAAATTCTACAGGAATTTTTTCTGCTATGCGTCTTTCAAATAATTTTATAATGTCAATAACTTGTTTTTTATTCAAAGTAATTTTGGTAAAATCTTCATTGCTCAAGTCATAAGGCAATTTTAAATAAAAACAAGCAAGATATTGTGCATTTGCTAATAAAGTATTATTATCAAAAAAATGAGGATGTAACTTTTCCTTTTTCATCAATTTACAACCCAATTTTATGAGATCTTTTAATATATAGTGTTTTTGAGGGTCTTTGCCTAAAAAATTAAAAAAGAGCTGGTTTCGATCTGGAACCTGAGATAAAATTAAATTGGATTGAGTAATCATAGCAGGACATTTATGCCTTAAACATAGGTAGTATTAAAATAGATTACACATTTTTTTCATCCAATTCAAGAATTTAGATTTTTCTACGTCAAATTCTAGAATTTGAATTACATAGGAAATCTTTCTCATGAAGCCTTCAAAATTAAACGTCCCAAGCAGGGTTTCTCTACCAATGGTTAGTACCTTCGAACAATACGAAATTATAAAATTAAAAGTTGATTTATTTATAGAAGCCGCAAAAGAAATCATTGCTACTAAGGATTTAGCTAATGAACCCTTAGCCATTTTTTCAGAAGGCACTAATATAGTATTTGCCTTAGGGACAGATAAGGTCATTAAAATTTATCCCCCTTTTCATAGAGAACAATTTGATACTGAAAGCTTAGTTTTAAGTCGTCTTTCAGGAAAGCTTTGTATAAAAACACCACAATTATTGCATAAAGGAGAAATCTCAGGCTGGCCTTATATATAGTCACTACCCAATTAGAGGGGGTATTGTTAGAGGGTCTTTGGGAGGAGATAAATACCGATAATAAAATGAGCCTTATCCAAGAATTAGGAGCTTTAATCTCTGAGGTTCACAATTTAGATATTAAAGGACTAGAATCCATAGACTGTCATTGGTCTGAATTTATAGGCAATCAAATGAAACATTGTGTGGAAAACGGCCTTGTTGCATAAAAAATTAAAATTGCTGGGTAAGTTTCTAACTTCTATGAATAATTCCTACTTTCTATATAATTGGTTCTGCAACAAATCAATTAAAGGAAGTAAAAATGACAAGGAAAGC
>JAQGOH010000084.1 GCA_028293705.1 Francisellaceae bacterium
CAACTCGCTCTCAATGGCTTTACGCCGTCTAGTAAATTTTTCATGTGCACTGCGTTTCACAAAAAATTCTACAGCTACCTCGTAATACTCGCCTTGCTCATTTCATTCGCTTCCTTGGCTCGCATCGGATGACTTATAAACGTAGGAAAAAAGTAGGTTTTTCCTTGATAGAATTGATGATCGTAATTGCCATTATCGGAATCTTGGCAGCCGTTGCTATCCCTAATTATCAAAATTATATCTACCGGAGTCGTCTCACGGAAGGACTCAATCTTACAAGACCGCTACGAATACAAGTAGAAGAGTATTTTAATGCTACAGGAAATCTTTTTTGTTGTGGCGTGGGCACAGGATCGCTCGCTGATATTGTATCGCCTAATAATACTATTTCACTGTTAAGATGGTATGGAGTCAATTCGACAAAAGGTCAAATTGAAATATGGTATAATTCTGCTGTTATACCGAATCAGAATAATTCTACTCCGATTCTTGTACTCGAAGTTAATCTAATAAATAATCAACTAGTTTGGCAATGTACACGCTACCCTACAGATAGTATTCCTCGTAATATCTTACCATCCAATTGTAATAATCCCTACGTGTAAGAGGAATGATTTTGCTCCGATCTAGTAGCGACTAAGAAAAACTGTTTTAATATAATTTAATTCATTAGCTGATAAGGGTCAATTAAAAAATATTTGCCAGATTGAACATGCAAGACATAAAAGTATGATAAATTTCGCTGCTAATTTATCGCAGGATTATTTGCTTACACACATTTTGGAAAGAAACCTGCTATTAAAGGCATTCAATCTTTAGCACCATGTTTTTAATCAATCTTAGGTCTAACTGATGTTTTAAGAATAAAAATTAATTATCTAGGGCGTAGATTCCATGCTAAAACTAAATATTTTAGTACCAATATGTGAGGCCATCGTTGGAGCCCGAACCACTAATAGAGTTACTTTAAAAGTTTTAACGGTCGTAAAATTGGGATTATAAAAAGTAATATTCATGCTAGGAACTAGAATTTCCCAGCCATATCGCTCTCCTTTAATAAGTCCTTGACGTGTAATATTAGGGGTATCTTTTGGGGAAGATTTTACGATTGACTTATCAAGGATGACACGAGTCGCCTGACCAATAGAAGGATCGGTTATGGCATTCATATAATCCCGATACCCTTCTTCAGTGAAATATTCCTTCATGGTAGATAATAATTTATCATAATTAGTATAGTTATAAGAAAAAGAACTCATAATAGCTTCGTTTACCCAATTTAATAAGGCATTTTCAGAGACGTAGGGATTAACTAATGGCGGCTCTTGAATAATTTGTTCATCAGGCGTTGAGGCAAAAAAAACAGGTTTTGGGACTAAGGTTTTTTGATAAAGCAATAATAGGCCTAACAAAGTTCCTAATCCTAGACTTAATAATACTAAAAAAACAATTTTCCCAATCTTATCATAATAAAAATTAGTTTTATAAACCGATTGAAAATACTCATTTAATTCTTTTTTGATATCAGCATTAGAGTCTGATGGAATATTGGTGTTGGCCATCTTATTTATCCTGTTGCCTCAAATACTAGCTGATGAATAGCCACCCCATCATTGGCTTCCAATGGGCTTGCCCTAATCACTAAAACTGTGGCTAATAAATTTTGTTCAATGGTATCGTCGGGATTTCCGTTTTCGTAAACACTTTTTATAGGTAAGGTTACTCTCCAGGCAAAGCGATTGGCAAAAAGTTCGGTATTAATGATTTTAATATCGTCAGTTAATACGATATGTACGATTTGTTTACGAGAAATAACGGATTCAATATTATTAGAATAATCATAAGCCTTAAAAAAATCCGTATAGCCTTTATCAGTAAAATAACGTCGAGCATCTTCTTTATTCCGGGTATAATTAATGTAATCCCTACTATAAGCAGCTGAGACGGCTTCTAATACCCAGGACTTAATTTGTTCATCGCTTAAAAAAGGTTCAGTTAAAGGGGGAACATGAATGGTTCTACCATCTGCCGTGGTTGGGAAATAAACAGGGGCCACCCGGTTTAAATAGAGTAAATATAAAAAACCACAACAACCTAATAAAATCATAAATAAGATAAGTACGATAATACTCATTTGACGGTAATGATTATAATAAAAGCTATTACGCCGAATTATCGTTTCAAGGCCCTGATTTTCTATCAAATTATTTCCTGTCTTTTCTTAAAATTCTTTAAAGTATAGCATTAGCTTAAAATCCGCCCAATATTAATTTAAAGATGATAATTTAAGTTTAAAAACTTAGAACAAATTTAATTATAGTTTGTTAAATTCCAAAAAATTGTCATTTTAGGCTTTATCGCTGCTATAATATTAAGACTTAAAGCTGGGATTTGGGATTGAAGATATAAAATGACAGATAGACCCTCCACAAGAACTTTGGACAATCGCCCATATCTTTTTATATTGTTTGTCCTGCTGTCGATAAGTATAGCCCTTTTAACCTATGTCATTATTCAATATAAACAGTTACCTGAGCAGAGCTACTACGGGGTAACCAATAATGACACCCGTTTTATACTAAGTTCTATCGATAAACCCAATATACAAAATAAGTCCCTATTAAGATGGGCAACCTTAGCAGCAACCGCTGCATTTACTTTCGATTGGGTTAATTATGAAGATAGCCTTAAGGAATTAAAAAATTATTTTACCGCTCAAAGTTACGATAATTTAATTACCTCTTTTGAGAACAGTGGATATTTCGAGAAACTTGCAGAGAAAAAATTTGCTATTAACGCGGTTCCAGTTGAACCTGCCATTATTCTTCAAAAAGGAGAAATAGATGGTTGGGAAATGTGGGAAATTGGACTTAAATTAAATGTGAGTTATCGTACCTTGAGTGAAACAAAAAGTCAGGTTAAACAACTTGTAATGGTAGTTAGTCGGGTACCAACCCGAGATGCCTCAACTGGAATAGGGATTGTCCAATTTACCGTGTTAGAATAACAGGATTATATTGTATGAAAAATTCATTAATAACGACTTTTATATTATGTAGTATAACTGCTTTACCCTTAGGGGCTGCTGAAAATTCTCGTTTTGAAGCTTTAAAACAAAGAATTAATAATAAAAATAATCAAGCTCCTACTGTCATCAATCCTGAAACCCCTCTTATAAACCCAAACCAAGACCAGGTTATGGCAGTTGGGGATCTGAGTAATTCCCCAGTGGGTACAGCATCGTCCATCATCCCTGCGGGTACAATAGCTCCCCCCGAAGAAACTGCAAAAAAACCTACCTTGCGCACTGAAGCCTTTAGACAATTTTTAGATAAGGCATTTCCTTTAACGCCTGAACAAATTGTAGAATTACAAAGCCGGGAGGATAAAAATCAGCAAATTATCAATACTTCTGTCATGCCTCCCCCTCGACCCATATCAAGCACCTTGACAGTAGACCTTTCCCCTGGGCAAACGCCACCCGTAGTGCGTCTAAGTGCGGGGTATGTATCTTCCATTGTTTTTGTAGATAATAGTGGTCAACCCTGGCCGATTGCTGATTATAGTGTCGGAAATCCTAAAAATTTTAATATTCAATGGGATAAAAAAACCAACGCTTTATTTATTCAAAATACGGCTCCTTATATATCGGGCAATCTTGCCCTTCGCCTAGCTAAATTGGATACCCCAATTATCATTTCTTTGGTGACCAACCAGCGCGAAATAGACTATCGAGTTGATTTACAAATTAATGCTAGAGGACCTAATGCCTCTCCTTTGATCGGTGGTGAAGATACGCCTAATAAAGCTTCTTCTAACTTATTAAATGTTCTAGATGGCCTGCCTCCAACGGGAAGTAAAGAGTTGGAAGTTCCAGCAGGTCTGGGGCAAGCTTGGCTTATTAATAATAAAATTATTTTTAGAACCAAATTAACTGTCCTTTCTCCTGCTTGGATTTCAACTGTGAGAAGTGCTGATGGTACGCAGGTGTATGAATTATCAAAAACCCCCTTAATTCTTGCTTCTCTAAATGGCAAAGCAATCAAGATTGAGTTAAAAGGATTGTAAAAATGGCAAAATTACCTGAATTTAAAAATCCCAAAGTACG
>JAQGOH010000085.1 GCA_028293705.1 Francisellaceae bacterium
TCCTGTTAAAGGGCTAACCCTTCCAGAAGCTGTTGAAATGATGCGGGGAGAAAAAGGAACCGATATTATTTTAACCATCATTCGTCAAGGAGAATCTAAACCCCTTCGAATTACCGTCACACGAGATATTATTAATGTGCAAAGTGTACGCAGTAAAATGCTAGAAGATGGTTATGGATACATTCGGGTAACTCAATTTCAAACCAATTCAGGTGAAGATACTTTTAAAGCTGTTCAGAACTTAAAAAAAGCTTCTAACAATCAATTAAAGGGATTAGTTTTAGATTTACGTAATAACCCTGGGGGCATTTTAGATGCCTCTGTAGAAATAGCTGATCTATTCTTAGATAAAGATAAATTAAAATATGATGGAGTCATTGTTTACACCAAAGGCCGTTTACCTAGCACCCAAATTAAAGAAAAAGCTCATTCTAAAGATTTACTAAATGGTGCTCCTATTGTGGTGTTAGTCAATGGCGGTTCGGCATCAGCTTCTGAAATTGTAGCAGGTGCCTTGCAAGATCATAAACGTGGCATTGTCATGGGTACTAAAACCTTTGGGAAGGGTTCAGTTCAAACTATCTTACCTCTTAAAGATAAAAGAGGTATTAAATTAACGACTGCTCTTTACTACACGCCTGCGGGGCGTTCTATTCAAGCGGTTGGCATCACTCCAGATATTTTAGTTCAAAATATAAAAATGCCTGTTCCCCTAGATGAAAAAACGAGTTTGTTATTAAGAGAAGAGGATTTACAAGGACATTTAGCAAATGGCGATGATAAAAGTAAAAAAGATATTAATAGCAAAGAGAAAAAACCCGAAGCGCTTTATAGTTCTGATTATCAATTATATGAAGCACTTAATTTATTAAAAGGTTTAAACTTTTTAAAACAAGGTCAAAATCCAAAACTTGCTGCTTAATCAATAACTATATTTTTCATTTTTAAAAGAATGAAAAATATAGTTTATATACTTTGCAAAAAACTTTTTAATTTTTCGATTGCATTTTTTTCTAATTGACGAACTCTTTCTAAAGAAATTTTATGAGTAGCGGCTAATTCTTGAAGAGTAATTTTTTCTTCTTCAAGCCATCGTTTTCTTAAAATATCTTGAGAACGCTCATCTAATAGCTGAAAAGCTTCTTTAAAATGATAATTGGTAAAATCTGTCCAATTATTATTTTCCAAAGCTTTAAGTGGATTGGCATTCCTATCTTCAAGGTAATCAATAGGAGCTAATAAGGGAGTGTCTTTATCGGAATCAATAGGGGTATCAAAATTAACATCTCGATTATTTAAACGGGCTTCCATTCTTAATACTTCTTCTGGTCTGACCCCTAAATCTTTGGCCACGGATTGTACTTCTGCGTGACTAAACCATCCTAATCGTTTTTTTGCATTACGTAAATTAAAAAATAATTTACGTTGTTCTTTAGTCGTAGCAATTTTTACAATACGCCAATTTTTAATAATAAATTCGTGCATCTCTGCCTTTATCCAATGCACAGCAAAAGAAACTAAGCGCACACCATGGCTTGGATTAAATCGTTTAACGGCCTTCATCAAGCCAATCGTGCCTTCTTGGATTAAATCGGCTAAGGGCAAACCATAACCTAAGTAACCTTTAGCTACTTTAACTACATATCGTAAATGGGATAATACTAAATGTTGAGCAGCTTTTAGATCACCTTTTTCATGAAGTCTATTAGCTAAATTTTGTTCTTCTTCTAAGGTTAATAAGGGAATAGCATTTACTTGCTGTAAATAAGCTTCTAAGCTACCGATGGGTAGAGAATTAGAAAATAATTTTAAGGCAGTATTAATATTCGTAGTCATAATTACCTCTTATTTTTTAATAACCGTATATTATCATCGTTCTTTTAAATCCGCTATAGAGTCAGTTATCGCTTATGTGTAAAACCTTAAACTTTATTATAGTTATTTTAGGAAATTATAGTGTTAAGGTATAATTATCCGGTTCGAAAGGGTAATGAGTGGGGGTACACGAGATGAATTATCAAGCACAATTTCCTAATTTAAGATTACGCCGTATGCGAAAAGATAATTTTTCAAGGCGTCTTATGCGTGAAAATCTACTTACTACTAATGATTTAATTTACCCTCTTTTTATTATAGAAGGCACCAATAAGAAAGAAGCCATTTTATCTATGCCGGGTATTGAACGATTTACTATTGATTTATTATTACAAGAGGTAAAAGAAATTGTGGCGCTTAATATTCCAGCTATAGCACTATTTCCTTGCCTTAAAGATGATAAAAAAACCCCTGATGGTCGAGAAGCTTACAATCCTAATGGGTTAATTCCTAAAGCGGTTAAAGCAATTAAACAAGCTTTTCCAGAATTAGGAATAATCTGTGATATAGCACTTGATCCCTATACTACCCATGGCCAGGATGGGGTAATAGATGAAAATGGTTATATTTTAAATGATGAAACCAATAAAATTTTAGCCTTACAAGCCTTAACCTATGCTAAAGCGGGTGTGGATATAGTTGCACCGTCAGATATGATGGATGGGCGTATTGCTGCTATCCGCCGTATTTTAGAAGAAAACAAGTTTATCAATACTAAAATTTTAGCTTATTCTGCAAAATATGCTTCACAATTTTACGGTCCTTTTCGAGAAGCTGTTAACTCACAAAAAAATTTAGGCAAAGCAAATAAAGAAACCTATCAAATGGATCCCGCTAATGCTCAAGAAGCCTTAAGAGAAATCGCCCTAGATATACAAGAGGGTGCTGATATGGTGATGATAAAACCTGGCATGCCTTACTTAGATATTGTCCGTCTTACTAAAGATACCTTTAAGCTGCCAACCCTGGTTTATCAAGTCAGTGGAGAATATGCCATGCTAATGGCTGCTATTCAAAATGGCTGGTTAACAGAAAAAGTTATCTTAGAATCCTTAATCTGTATGAAACGGGCTGGAGCGGATGCTATAATTAGTTACTTTTCTAAAAAAATCGCTCCTGAATTAAAAAAAATTAGTTAATTAACTTTATTTAACAAAAACACTTTTCTTTGAATAATTTTTTTGGTATGGTGTTCTTTAAATAATATTGTTAAACAAAAATTTGTAGGAATTATGACTTCAACCCTCCAATCAATCTCTGAAAGCGCTTTTGAGACCGAAATTAATTCATCTGCATTACCCCTATTAATCGATTTTTGGGCGCCGTGGTGTAATCCTTGCAAAATAATTGCTCCGATATTAGAAGAACTAGCTCAAACTTATGACAAAAAGTTAAAAATCCTTAAATTAAATGTGGATGAAAACAACCAAGTAGCGGCTAAGTATGGAATTCGAGGTATACCGACCTTAATGATTTTTAAAGACGGTAAAATGATTGCTCAACGTGCCGGTGCACTTTCAAAGAGCCAATTATCTGAATTTATAGATAGTAATATTTAATTTTACATTTAATGTATATTAAATTGTAGTTTTTTGATTAAGTGTGAGTTAGAATTTAATTAGTTTATGTTTCTAATCATAAAATTTATGTTCTTTTCCCTTAAAACTTTCCTTTCAACCTTACCAGTGTAGTTATTATTGTTATGGATTTAACCGAATTAAACCAAAGCTCTCCCAATCAATTAATTGAGATTGCTAAAACTTTTGGTATTGATGACATTGCTCGTGCTCGCAGAGAAGAAGTCATTTTTAATATATTAAAAGCAGTCGCAAGACAGGGTGAACATATATTTGGGAATGGCGTCTTAGAAATTCTTCCTGATGGATTTGGATTTTTGCGCTCTGTCGATAGTTCTTATTTAGCAGGACCTGCTGATATTTATGTATCCCCTAGTCAAGTTAAAAGATTTAAATGTAGAACTGGTGATTATTTAGATGGGCAAATTAGGCCTCCTAAAGAAGCTGAGCGTTACTTTGCTTTATTAAAAGTAAATGAAATTAATTATGATTTACCAGAAGCCACTCGTAATAAAATCGCATTTGAAAATTTAACCCCTATTCATGCCAATGATCGCTTAAAAATGGAAATTGGAAATGGAAGTACAGCTGACTTGTCTGCAAGAGTAATTGATTTAGTATCTCCTATTGGAAAAGGACAACGTGGTCTTATTGTTTCACCTCCTAAAGCAGGTAAAACCGTTCTTTTACAAAGTATGGCTCATTCTATCGAGACTAATAATCCAGAATGTCATTTAATGGTTTTATTAATTGATGAAAGGCCAGAAGAAGTTACTGAAATGAGACGTTCGGTACGAGGAGAAGTCATTGCAAGTACTTTTGATGAACCGGCAAGCCGCCATGTACAAGTGGCGGAAATGGTTATTGAGCGAGCAAAACGATTAGTTGAGCATAAAAAGCATGTGGTTATCTTATTAGATTCGATTACTCGTTTAGCAAGAGCCTATAATACTATTACTCCTCCTTCAGGCAAAGTGTTAACCGGTGGTGTGGATGCCAATGCATTACACAGACCTAAACGGTTTTTTGGTGCTGCCCGTAATGTAGAAGAAGGGGGCAGTTTAACTATTATTGCAACTGCTTTAGTAGATACCGGTTCAAAAATGGATGAAGTCATTTTTGAAGAATTTAAAGGAACCGGTAATATGGAATTACATTTATCACGGAAAATTTCTGATAAACGCGTCTTCCCAGCTATCTCTATCGAGCGCTCTGGTACTCGACGTGAAGAATTATTAGTAACACCCGATGAGCTTCAAAAAATGTGGATTTTAAGAAAATTATTACATCCCATGGAAGAACTCGGGGCTATAGAATTTCTAACCCAACGACTCAAAGAAACTAAAACTAATTTAGAGTTTTTTGAGTCAATGAAACGTACCGCTGGAGGTTAAGCATGGGTTATGCTGACCTCTAGAAATCCGAAGAGTATTGCCTTTACTATGTAAATTGTGCTATACTCGTAACGTCGACCACAGTCCCATTGAAATAAGGATCCTGAAAAACTCCTATTTCTCGGCACGAAGTCACGCAAACAATTGAAATTTGAGTCTTCAGGAGACCCTAGATGAGTGATACGAAAAATCAACTATTTGTTGGAAATTTAAGCTTTCAAACTACAGAAGAAGAATTACAAGAGGCTTTTAAACCTTTTGGTAATGTGACTGCAGTTAAACTTCCAGTGGATAGAGACACCAAACGCCCAAGAGGTTTTGGATTTGTAACTTTTGAATCTGATGCCGAAGCTGAAAAAGCATTAGCATTAGATGGCACCAATTTAAATGGTCGTGATATTCGCGTTAATATTGCCGAAGAGAAAAAACCTGGTGGTGCCGGCGGAAGCCGTGGTGGTTTTGGCGGTGGTAACGGCGGCGGAAGTCGTGGTGGTTACGGCGGTGGAAGCAGTGGCGGACGCGGTGGACGTGATGGCGGTGGCCAGGGCGGACGCGGTGGACGTGACAGCGGCTGGTAAGTTTTTATAACTTATCGACCCGTCTTAAAAAAACCGGAAGTAACTTTCCGGTTTTTTTTATATTATTTTAACCACTGATTCCATAACTTACTTAAAATAAATTAAAGCAAATTATTTTTTAAGAAGATTAGATAAACCCATAAATAAATTTAAAATACCCTTTTCTCTAACATAATCTATGAGATGATTTTTACGATATATACCAATCTTATCACTAATATTTCTTCGATGTACTTCTACTGTTCTCTCTGAAATTTTTAATATAGTAGACGACTCTTTAAGAGAGTAACCACTCAACCAAAGACTTAAACATTCTATTTCTCTATAGGTAATCTCAATATCTAATAAATCCTTAATGGAATTTACCAAATCCTTGGAAAGTGGAGACGATAAATTTTCTTGTTCCCCGAGCTTATCTGTAATAATATTTTTATGAGTACTTAAAATACCTATTATTTCATTTTCATTATTTCTTAAAGGGATTTTATTAATAATAATAGGTTGCATACCATTTTTATGCCATCTAAACTGTATTGAGTTAATAACCGATACACCATTTAATACGCATAAATCTGATTCCCTATGTATTTTTGCTTGTTTTACATCCCAATCAAAATCATAATCTGATCTACCTGCTAAATCGCTGATAGTATTTAGGCCTAGTATTTTTAAAAAATTAGTATTACCACCTTGATAAATAAAATTTAAATCTTTCCAGAAAACATATTCCGAAAAACTATTAATAATATTATTTAAGTTGTTCATTTTTTACAATCTCGTAAATATCTTTAATTTAATACTAAAGCTTTAAAATCATTAAAACCTAATTTTTAACTTTTCATTATTTTGAGTTAGATTAGAAGATCCCGGAAGATCAAATGAAACATCTTCTATTCGTTTATTACTATAATTAACTAATAAATTTTTATCATAATTGATATATTGTGTTTGATCGGTATTTATTGAATTAACATATTGGGCACATGCATGAGAATAGCTAAATTGTAAAAAACGGGGAGCATGGCCATGAATATTCACACTCAAACTTACTAACTTGGACATTAATAATTTATCAAAAACAATCAGCATTGAAATTTTATTTAATTCATCGGTGAACAAGCCTTCAGAAGAATGTAAAATTATAATTTGTTTTATATGTTTAAAAGTTGGTTCACTTATTAACATCTTAAATAATGAGTAATTATTATTAATAGAATAATCAATAAATGATTCATCAATAATTAGATAAATAGTGGGGTATTTATTAAAAAAAAAATCAATTTGCTTAGTAAATTCTATTACCTGTTTCAAATCCAAATTTTTATTTTTTGCAAAGATTTCATAAGATGGAAAAAAAACAGCTTTAGGAAGAGGTTTAGAAATTTGATCTAAACAAAAAGATTTTAAAACTATAACCTCTTGAGAAAACTGGTGCATTAAAATATTATTTCCATTGCAACCAACATACAAAATATTTTCTTGGGCAATGGAATATTTATATAATTCACTGACATTTAAGGCCATAATGCTTCGATAATCTTCTACTCCTTGAGGATGTGCATAGTCAATCGCAGCTTTGATATTAACAATATCATTTATAAGAGAAAACCAATTTTGATTTTTTTTACTTTGAAAAACAAAATTATAAATAAATTGAGAAAAAATATCATCTTTACCATCATAATTATCTTTCAACATTTTCTCCAAGACCAAACCAGAAATTAATTTTATCTTATTTTCTGTTAAAGAATTTATTTTTTTTTGGGATGCTACAAGAATCTTATTTAGTTTAGATTGAAAAAAATCATCGCGATCTGTTAATGCAGTTAATAAAGAACATTGAAAATCTTTTAGGAAATTTAACTTATTTTTATTGACTAAATATTCATACTTCGATAATCTAATATAATCTATCACCCATACAATTCCCTGTTCCCAAATATAATTAATTAAAGCATCTTTTCTAAGTTTATCACTAAAAATTTCATACAAAGTAATAAATTCGTCATTTAAAATCCTTTTTAAAGAATGTTCATTAAAAAAACCTTCAGATATAGAATCTTTTTCTTCAAAAATTAGGCTGAAAATTTTATTAATAGCTTGAGTCATCTTTTCTTTAAAAAACAATAACTTCTCGATTTCATTTTGTTTTAAATAATTATCTATTACATTTTCCGCCAATAAACTTTTTTCTAAAGTCATGCTCCAATATTTTAAAGCCAATTTAGCAAAATTAATTTTAGGAGACATATTATAACTTTCTTTAAAAGCTTCATTTGATCTTGGCTTATTTATATTTAATAAAATAGTGGTTGCATTATTTAATAAAAGCTCTTGGTGTGGGGGTAAATGCTTGGAAGCTTTTCGTGAATTTTTTAGCGCATCATATAAAATTTCAATAATTTTATCTAAATCGTTCGTACCTCTACTACAAGTAATACGTATATACCCTTTTGAGGAATCAGTTCCAAAATATGATAAAGGAGTTATGGCTAAATGATATTTATAAAGAAAATAATAGGCAATGTCTTCATCAGAATTTAATTGATTATAAGATAATTTTAATCCAATTTCTTTTAATTGTTTTAATAATAATACATCATTTATTTCAAAACCAATTAACTCCTTGCAATTGGCTAATACATAAAATCCACCTTCCACCTTATAAGTACTATCAGGCATTGAGAGACCAATTTCATGTAGCCTATCTTGCATATATATGACTTGTTTTTCATAAAACCGAGATAAAAAATTTAACTCATAATCAAAATAAAAAGAATCATTTAAAGAGTTTTTTGCTTTTGCATATTGTATTTGTAAGGATTCGGGAGCTATTCCGCGTATTTTATTTTGATTGATTAATTCATTTACTAAAACCTCATCAAAAGCCAAGATACAAGCCATTCTATCCCCAGAAGCAGACATACCTTTAGTACCCGAATGTAAAATGATAGTTCTAGAAAGTAAATTATCATACATTTTTTTTAAATTATTTTTTTCATCCTTATCTTTCATTTTTAGGCAATCTTCGTATTTCGAAGCAAGGTAGCTTAAAAAATTATTCTGATGAGAAAGAAAATTGATTTCAGCGTAAGCAGCATCAATAATAATATAACAATCCTCGTTTTTTAATATCTCTATAAAATTATTCCATTCATTTTCATTAATAACTGTTCCGGTGGGATTATTAGGGTCACAAATTAAAAGTGCACTGACTCTAACATTTTTTTTCTTAGCTTTATCAAAAGCAATCTTTAAATTTTCAGCTTGTAAACGGTACCCTATGTTTCCCATTACATCCATTAATATTAATTTATTTTTATTTTCAAGGCCTGGATATAAAGTATAATAAGGGGAAGGAGTAATAATATGACCATTTGAATTTTTTTTATTAAGCGCTTCAAAAATAATATGTAATCCATTCGCTCCCCCAATAGTAAAAATAATATTTTTATGTTTGATTTGCATTTCTTTTGGATAGCTAGCATGATTACTAAGATAGTAAGTTTTATTGAGTGCTTCGGCCATTATCTGTTGGGCTTTAATACTATTTGTTTTGCTAGAAACAATTAATTTTTTCTCATTTTCTTGGTCAGAAGTACCGGAAGTATTAAAACTAAATAAATTATCGATTTTTTTTTCTTGATTTATGATCTTTTCCCAGTACTTGGTACCTTCTTTACAAAGCTCAAGGTTCACCCCATAAGTAGGATGCCCCATACTGGCAAAAACAATTGGTTTTCCATGTGCAGCAAGATATTTAGCATGAATAGACAAAGCCATGATTTTATCAATATCACCAACCAGACTATTATCGGGGAGCCTTAAAAAATTCAATTCTATAAGAGATTTACGTCTCCCAGTTATCGGCTCGATAAAAAATATATTGGGAAAAGTCATTTATTTCTCCATTGAATTATAAATTGATTGATTCTTAAACAAAGCAGAGTTCAATATATTTGTATTAATTTTACATCAACTTATATCTATTCTCATAATTATCTTTAATTTCACTTATTGGTGGTGTAGAGGGTATATCCACCCTGTTACATGTGTAAACATTAACAATTTCCTCACTTATAGGTGCCTTTACACTTTGTTTTAATAAATTTTGCATAATCCTATTATTATAAGAGAAAAGCAACGAATTGAGCATGAGAGAATTTTTTCTAAATGGAATTAATGCTTCATTTAGCTTTTCTAAAGATTCTTCTTTAACTTTATTTTTAAATCGTTCATAAATATAAAATTTACAAGACCAAAGTAATCTTTTTTCAATCTCTTCTTTTGTTAAAAAAGATAAAGGAAATTCTTTAACTATATTAATTATTTGTTCATCAATGTTTAAATTAGAATTTACTTGTTTTTTTGAAATCAATTGCTTAAATATATCATCATATAAATCAAGTAATTTTTTATATTTAGTATTTTCTTTAGTGAAATTCATCCTCAATTTAATTTCAATTTCTATTAAGTTTGCAACCTTATAATCGTAATCTTTAGGTTTTTTAGACCATATAGTTGTCCACATAAAAGAAGATCTACCTCTTTTGTCTTTCTCATTAACATCAGCTCCATTATCCAGTAACAATAGAACATTGTTTACTATTTTAGATTCAGAAGCAATCATCAATGGCGTCACTCCCTCATTATCTTTTTTATTAACATCTGCTCCATTATGTAATAAGATACTTATATTTTCTTCTCCATCTATTATTTGAGCTGCATAATGGAGAGGAGTTTTTCCACTATTATCAATATCATCAATTATTTTTTTAAATTTTTCTTTTGAATAATTTGAAATAAATTCTAAAAATTCTTTATTATTACTCTTACAAGCTTGGTGCAAAACCGTAAAACCGTGTTTATCTTTACTAGAAAAATCTTTAAATTTATTTAAAATAAATTTAGCAGCTTCAATATTATTGAATTCAACAAACATTGATAAAGCATTAATCCAATCAATATTAACATTTTTTTCAATCAGCCATTCTGCTATTAAAAAGTGATTATTCTTAATTGCATAAATTAACGCAGTATTTCCTTGTTTGTCCTTAATATCTATTTTTGCACCTTTTTCAAACAATAATTCAATAACTTCTTTGCGACCTAAACTTGCTGCTAACATAACTAAAGTAAACCCGTTATTATCTGAATGATCTAAATTAGATTTATTTTCAACTAAATATTTAATGGTATTTAAATAATTACCGTTCTGGATCATTTCGCAAAAGTAACCATATCCTCTAATAGCTTCACTTAAAGGAATATAATCATTTAGATCAACCATATTAATATCCATTTTGCGTTCATCACACAATATTTTAATTATATCTAATTGATGATATGTAGAAGCATAATGCAATACTGTACGACCATTATCGTCCGCACCTAATAAATTTGCAGATTTTTCTATTAATAATTTTAAAATATCTATATGACCAAAAGCAGCACTTGCCATTAAAGGGGTGCGCAACCATTTATCTTGTTGATTGATATCAGCTCCTTTTTGGTTGATAAGATATTCAACTAATTTTAAATTACCAGTTTTAACTGCAAAAATTAGAATAGTATCCCCAGAAATTCCTTGTTGATTAATATTCTCACTATCTATCAGATTAAAACATTTTATATTTAGAAATTCTTTTGTATCCTGTAATTGAGGCATTAAATTTTGCATTTGATTAATGATTTGGTCAACTATTTCATTCATTATATATCCCTGAAAATTAATTCGATTAAATATAA
>JAQGOH010000003.1 GCA_028293705.1 Francisellaceae bacterium
AAACTCACTAATTTTTAAGTCTCTTAATCTTAAGAGACACTTATATGATGGTTTTTTATGTCAAAAAGAATGTTAATAAACGCCTCGCAACATGAAGAATTGCGAGTGGCATTAGTGGACGGCCAATGGCTTTACGATCTAGACATTGAAAATGCGGGTCTTGAGTCCAAACAAAATAATATCTACAAAGGTCGAATTTTTCGTAATGAGCCAAGCCTTGGTGCTGTTTTTGTCGAATATGGTTCGTCAAAACATGGCTTTTTATCAGTCCGTGAAATCGCCCGGGAATATTTTCCTAAAGAGCTCCAAAATGATGAATTTTATAGACCGGATGTTAAAGATTTAAAAGTAGGTCAAGAACTTATTATTCAAGTGGGTAAAGATGAAAGAGATAATAAAGGCGCAGCTTTAACGACTTTCATCAGCTTAGCTGGATGTTATTTAGTCTTAAAACCCAATAATCCTAGAGCTGGCGGGGTATCTCGTCGAGTTGACGGTGAAGATCGCTCAGATCTAAAAGAAGCCCTTCATACTCTAGAGCCTCCTGAAGGCATGGGTTTAATAATTCGTACCGCGGGTGTGGGACGAAATTTAGAAGAATTACAATGGGACTTAAATGTTTTATTAAGCCAATGGGCGGCCATTAAACAAGCTGCTGATCAACGTAGTGCCCCCTTCTTAATTTATCAAGAAAGTAATGTGGTTATTAGAGCCATTCGGGATTACTTACGCCCTGACATCAACGAAATTCTAATTGATAATCCCAAGGTTTATGAGGAAGTCCGTAATCATATACAAATGGTTCGACCTGATTTTGTTAATCGGGTTAAATCCTATCAAGATCCCATTCCTCTCTTTAATCGCTTCCAAATTGAAAGCCAAATTGAATCTGCTTTTAAACGCATTATTCAGCTACCTTCTGGCGGGGCTATTGTTATCGATCATACCGAGGCTTTGATTGCCATTGACATCAACTCGGCTAAAGCAACTAAAGGCGTAGATATTGAAGAAACGGCTTTGCACACCAACCTAGAAGCAGCTGATGAAATATCACGACAATTACGTTTACGGGATTTAGGGGGTCTAATTGTTATTGATTTTATTGATATGATCTCTTCTCGTAATCAACGCATGGTTGAAAATCGTTTACGTGAAGCATTAACGATGGATAGAGCCCGTATTCAAATTGGACGCATTTCACGTTTTGGTCTGTTAGAGATGTCGCGACAAAGACTTAGACCTGCTTTAGGCGAAGCCTCTCGAATTACTTGCCCCCATTGTGATGGCAGAGGTAATATTCGCAGTATAGAGTCCCTAGCTTTAGTGGTTATACGAGTGATAGAAGAAGAAGCACTTAAAGAAAAAACTACCAAAGTCTTAGCCGAACTTCCTGTCGAAGTTGCCACTTATTTAATGAATGAAAAACGTAATAGTGTATTAATTATCGAACGAAATCATAATATTAAAGTTTTAATTATACCTAATGCTCATCTACATATGCCCCATTATAGAATAGAAAGAATACGAGAAGATGAACAGGGCAACAAACTTGATATACCCAGTTATCAATTGTTCACCAAATCAGAAGTTAAAGGGAATGATAATACTCAAATTCCTGTGCGTAAAACTTCTAATAAAACCATTATTTCCCATGAGCCAGCGGTAAAACCTACCAATTCCTTTACTCCTGCACCCATGCATACTAATCCTGTTAAACCGGGTACAAGTATTATTAAAAAGCTTTGGAGCAGTGTATTTGGCAATACTGATTCAGACGAAGAATCTTCTTCAACGACTTCTTCTCCTAAATCAAATATTGTTTCAAGCCCCATTCCAAAACGTACTAGAGAGCATGATCCTTCACAACGCCGTCGGCGAAGCAAACCTAATAATTATAATAATCAAAGACGAAATAATCCGAATGCACCGATTCCTGCTCAAAACTTATCACCTGTTGCGCAATCAGCTCAACCAAAACCCTTTGTTAAAGAAGAAATCCCTATTGTCAAAAAAGCTTTTTTACCACCCGTTTCGATTCCCTTGAGTTCCCCTACTCCTATTAATAGTCCCTCTGAACCCAGTCCAAATGAAGAGAATACTATTACTGAGAATCATAACAATCAAAAAGGCAGTGGACATCATAGCCGACGTAACCGCCGAGGGCACCACCGCCAAAGACAGAAAAATCCTAATATTAAACCCAATGATATTCAAGAAAATATAATTGATTCCAACCAAGATGAAATTATTATCGATATTTCTTCTAATCAAGATTAGTTTATAAATTGAACCCTCTAATCTATATAGCCATATTGTAAAATATGGCTATATAGATATTATTTAAACATCCAATAAAATTTTCTATCAACTTAATTCTGAATGATAGAGAACCTTCTATAAAAACGGATCCACTTAATTATTAACTTAATGAGAGATACTATACCAATGATTAACAGAGGGCCCAGAAAATGGACTTCCCCTTCTCTGAAATATAAAATAGTTCAAGCGAGCTTCAAACCCGGTGTTATATACCTATTTCTCTTCAAGATGCGAGAATGGGTGAGTGTAACAAATTAAAATTATAAGTAATTCGTGCATGTAATAATTTTTCTTTCTAAGCCCAAATTTTTAACAATAACTTTGCAAAATAAAATTTCAAGTTGAACTCAAGTTGATCTTTTATTTGGGAATAGAATAAAAATTGAGTTGCCTATAATAATTTTCGACCTTCCTATCAAGAAAAGCTTCGAAATTGCTTCCTTATGACTTTACGTTCTCTTTAACGTCAGTTCGACTTAAGATAGATTAAAAACATGGCGCTAAAGATTGAATGCCTTTAATAGCTGGTTTCTTTTCAAAATGTGTGTAAGCAATCAATCCTGCAATTAAATTAGCAGCGAAATTTATAATACTTCTATGTCTTGTATGTTCAATTTGGCAAATATTTTTTAATTGATCATTAATAGTTTCTATAATAGAGCGTTTTCTTAACAACAATTTGTCTATTAAGGGTACCAACTTATTTTTCATATTCTTGCGTATACCAGTCACCAGCTGTATTCCTTTATTAAGTAAATTATCATGCAAATCCGAAGATATATAGCCTTTATCTCCAAATAGTTTCCCGAATAAATTTTTAACCATATCCAGTACTGGGCTTCTATCATCAACATTGCCTTTAGTTATTTTTGCGCTTAATAAACCCCCTACTTCGTTGGTAATAATATGTAGCTTAAAGCCAAAGAACCATCCTATAGTCGTTTTAGCTTTTTGAGCAACATTTTTAAAAACCTTATTTTGTGTCATTCTTTTAGGACCGCAAACCTTAATGGCAGTTGAATCGATAAATGAAATACCCGTTGGTTTATCTAAGCGAGAAATTAAGTAAGCACTCAAAGGTTCTAAAATGCTGGGAATAAGTTCAACAAAACGGTTATAAGAGACTAGGCGGGGAAATTGGTTTGTTAAAAATTTACACACATATTCTAAATAAAAAGCTTTAAAATTTCGATAACCTGAGGTTTGAAAAGTAATAAAAATAGTCATTATTTCGCTTTGGGATAGAGTGAATTTTCTATTGCGCTTGAATTTTCCAGGGCAGGGCAAGGATTTAGGGGCATTCATTAAATATTTTTTACAAAAGTCATCAACATCAACAAATAATAATGTAAGATCCATATTGCACCTTTAATGAGTATTGCTTTGATTTAGAAAACTGAGTATACAACATCTAAAGGTGCTTAATCACTAATTTTTTAATTTTTCTTATGTCGAACTGACGTCTTTAGTAATTCACACAGAACTACAGGGCTACTGCATCTAGTCGAATCGACCTTTAGTCTTCCATGTCTCTCAGATCGAAGATGCCCTAGATGTTTCTAGCGAAATTAGAAACAGTTTTTTTTGGTTTTAAAAAATTTATTTAATAATCCTAGTTCTGGGGGGTTTTTATCCAGCCATTTCTGAGTATTTCAAAAATTTTATTGTTAGGTTGATAAGATATAATAGGGTTTTCCCCTCTTTCAATGGTATGCCAATAATTTAAAGGTAATTTCATATTTCCTATTTCATAATCCATTCCATCCCAAGTATCCTCTCGAAATGCATAAACAGCCCAATGCCATTGTTTTTTATCAAATATTGAAATTAGATCCTTGAAATAAATATCTAATCCCCTCGTGGTTCGATGTCCACCAAATTCTCCAGCTAATATTTTCCAGTTAGGGATATGGTATTTTTTTTGAAAAATTGATATCGGGATCAGATAATTCTCTAATTCAGATTTATTCCACAGTTTTGAAGAATTTGTTTCGCTAGAGACGATTTTCCCAGGATATTCATAATTGCCTTTATTTATTTTTTTATTTGTATAAGAAAAAGGTTCATACATATGGAAAGAATAAATTATGTATTTATCTTTAATAGGTAGGAAGTTGGTAAAGCACTTTGGATCTGAATAATTGCTAGATTCAATTATCACTGGTATTTTGTCATCAATTTTCCGAATATTTTTTATTATTCTATTATAAAAAATATTCAATTTCTGTTGAATTTCTGAATCATTTAGACAACTTGTCATATTCGTATTTATTATATCCAAGTGGGGTTCATTTAGAATATTTAAACCTACAATGGCTGGGTGTTTTGAAAAGGCTTTAGTAACGTCATACAAAAATCTCTCTGATTGTTCTATATATAATTCATTGTCCCATAATCTTAAATCATCTTTATTATTATTGTTCTGTTTCCAACGACTTCCTGGAAGACTCAAGAAAACTAAGACTACAGGTAATTTTTCCTTATGAAATTCATCAAGAATATTTTTTAAATTTTGGAGATCTGACTGAACCAGTCGTTGATAATCATCAGCATTTCCAATTAAAAAATCTTTTTGTTGGCTTTTAAACTTATCTGGTGCTAACCGAATAAATTCAATACCATAACTTTTTGCAATTTTTATTATTTCAGGTGATACCTTATGATTAAAAATATTTGCTCCTCTTTTTTGACTTTTCCAAAAATCAATCTTATTTGAAGTGTCCTGGGCAAATGATAAGTTTGATATTACAAAAAAAAGTATTAATGAACGGCATAATAATAACACTTAAACTTTCTCTCTCTATAAACGGCATGCAATTGTTCTTTTCTACCCGCATCAAATATTTCTCCCACATTATCAAGGTGGGATTTTTACTCCGTCGTTGTACTTTAACTACAACAGTAGCTAAATAAAGATAGTTGATTCGAATATGGTTCACTCTAATTTATTGGCAGTTTTTTCATTCTATATTACATACCACGTTATGAAACATTTCAGATGTTTCTTAAATAATTAACCTAGAGCGTGTCCCTAAAGTTTTAACCATATTAAAATACCCACTAAACTCAGTGCTGACATAAACATAGTACTTGTTTTATAATATCGAGTGGCAATTCTTCGGTATTGTTTAATCCTTGCAAAAAACCGTTCAACAATATTGCGTTCTTTATACATTTCTTTATCGTAATGATAATTCTTTTTTCGCCTTGAACTGCCTGGAATAACT
>JAQGOH010000006.1 GCA_028293705.1 Francisellaceae bacterium
TGCCGCTCTAAATTTAAAAGTTTTATCCGTTACTTGCTCTTTTTCATAATAAAATGGTCCTTCTGGCATCGTTTGAATTATTAATTTTTCAAGTCGTGTAAGATTTAAATTTTTACGTGCTGAAATAGGAACAATAGAGAGAAAATTATGTTTTTGGGAAAGTAATTCTAAATGAGGTAACAACCAATCTTTTTCTTCTAATTTATCAATTTTATTAATTAATAGTATAATAGGTTTTTCTATCTTTTTAATTAGGTTTAAAACCATTTCATCTTCTTCAGTCCAAACCGTGTTTTCCACGACAAAAAGAATAACATCCACTTCACGCAATGATCGTTTCGCTTCTTTATTCATATAAACATTTAATGCTTTATGTGCATTTTGATGGATACCAGGTGTGTCAACATAAATAATTTGTGTGTTTTCCTGGGTTTTAATTCCAATAATTCTTTGGCGTGTGGTTTGTGGTTTTCTAGACGTAATACTTACTTTTTGGCTAATCATTTTATTTAACAAAGTCGATTTTCCAACGTTTGGTCGGCCTATAATAGCTACAAAGCCTGAGTGCGTATTATTATCGGGTTGTGTTGGGTTTATCATTTAATAAGATCCTTAATGCTTTATCGGCTGCTACTTGTTCTGCTTTTCTTCTACTATTACTGGAGCCTATAATGGGCTCTTTTAAAAGCGACACTTGGCATTCCACGGTAAATTCTTGATTATGGGGCTCACCTGTCATTTTAACAATTTGATAAGTAGGAATTGGGATTTTTAATCCTTGTAAATATTCCTGAAGCTTAGTTTTTGCATCCTTCTCAACTTTTATACTTAAATTTGGAGAAAGTCTATCCTGATACCATCTTATAATACAGCTGCGGACCATGGCTAAATCAGCGTCTAAGAATATAGCACCTATAATCGCTTCTAGGGCATCCGCTAATATTGAAGCCCTTTGATGACCTCCACTTTTTAACTCTCCCACCCCTAAAAATAAATAATCACCTAATTTTAATTCCTGAGCAATTTCAGCTAAAGTGGGTTCTCGGACCAAATTTGCCCGCATACGCGTCAGCTCGCCTTCTTTTGCATTATTAAACAAGTAAAAAAGTTCTGAACCAATCACAAAATTTAAAATAGAATCCCCTAAAAATTCGAGGCGTTCATTATTTTTATGACTCACAGAGCGATGAGTTAAGGCATTATGTAATAATGCTTTATTTTGAAATTCATAATTTAAATTTCGTTCTAATCTTTTAATTTCAGCATTATTTAAAAGTGGTAATTTCATAATATTAATTAAGTAGGCTGCCGATTCTACTCCATCTTAAATCTTTATTTTGCTGATCCCAGCTCATCCATATAGCAAAAGCCCGCCCTATAATATCTTTATCCTGAACAAATCCCCAATATCGACTGTCATCGCTTGCATCGCGGTTATCTCCCATTACAAAATAGGAGTTCTGAGGCACTATCAGATCGTTAAATTTATATCGAGGCTCTACCAATTCGGATTTTAAATTAGGGTATACATAAATATCATGAGATTTCTCATCTAAAGTTTCTTTTAAATGATTAACGGGTATTGAATGATATCTAGTATCTTTATGGATTGTTTCGGACATGAATTCTTGAGGGACTGGCTTACCGTTAACATATAAAATTTTATCTTTATATAAGATATGATCTCCCCCGACCCCTACTACTCTTTTAATTAAATATTTATTTGAGATATGATTAAAAACGATTATGTCCCCCCTTTTAGGGTGACCTATCTCAACTATCTTGGTGCCGACTACGGGTAAACGTAAACCATAATTAAACTTATTAACTAAAATAAAGTCCCCAACCAATAAAGTAGGAAGCATGGATGTCGAAGGAATTCTAAAAGGCTCTAATAGAAATGAACGTATGAGTAAGACCATTAAAAATACCGGGAAAAATGCCCGAGCATATTCAACCCACTTAGGCTCTTTATCAATTGAATGGGAACTTGCAATAACTGATAAAGCTCTCTTATGCTTAAAAAAAACAATATCTATCAAACATACCAAGCCACTTAATATGGTTAAAAATACTAAAATCTCTGAAAATTTAATATGCTCAAAAAAATTCATTTACTTATCCTTATCAATTTTTAAAACGGCTAAAAAAGCATCCTGGGGGATCTCTACACTTCCGATTTGTTTCATCCTTTTTTTACCGGCTTTTTGTTTTTCTAATAATTTTCTTTTACGGCTTATGTCGCCTCCATAACATTTGGCAGTTACATTTTTACGTAAGGCTTTTACAGTGCTTCTCGAAATAACGTGAGCCCCAATGGCAGCCTGTATCGCCACATCAAACATTTGCCGTGGGATAAGTTCCTGCATTCTTTCCGTAAGTTCTCTTCCGCGTTGAAATGCTTTATCGCGATGAACAATTAAAGCTAAGGCATCTACTTTTTCACTATTAATTAACACATCTAATTTGATAAGGTCAGCCATTTGAAAACGAATAAAATGATAATCTAAAGAAGCAAAACCCCGACTAACCGATTTTAATCTATCGAAAAAATCTAATACTACCTCATTCATGGGTAACTCATAGCTTACAGCTACCTGGTTACCCAGATAATTCATTTTTGTTTGTACACCCCGTTTCTCAATACAAAGGGTTATAATATTTCCTAAATATAAATGAGGTACGAGAATATTGGCTTCTACAATTGGTTCGCGGATCTCATCAATTAAACTCGGATCAGGAAGTTTTGAAGGATTGTCGACTTTTAAGATTTCATTTTTTCGGGTTAGCACTTCAAAAACTACGGTAGGGGCAGAGGTAATTAAATTTAAATTATATTCACGCTCAAGTCTTTCTTGTACAATTTCCATATGTAAAAGACCTAGAAATCCACATCGAAAACCAAAACCTAAAGCATCCGAGATTTCTGGTTCATAAAATAAAGAAGAATCATTCAAACATAATTTAGCTAAGGCATCTCTAAAATTTTCGTAATCTTCAGAATCTACGGGAAAAAGTCCTGCAAAAACTTTGGGTTGTACTTTTTGAAAACCCGGCAGTGACTCAGTTGCAGGATGACTAGCGAGAGTAATAGTATCTCCCACTGGAGCACCATTAATATCTTTAATGCCTGCAATAATGAATCCCACTTCCCCTGCACTTAAAAATTCTTTTTTAAGTCTTTTAGGTGTAAAAATACCTAATTCATCAACTTGGTGAACTTTACCCGTAGACATCATTAACATTTTATCATTCGTTTTTAAAATACCATTTTTAATACGAACTAATGAAACAACACCTAAATAACTATCAAACCATGAATCAATAATAAGCGCTTGTAAAGGAGCCCCCGGATCTCCTATAGGTGGGGGTATTTTTTTTATAATTTCTTCTAAAATAAGATCGACCCCAAGCCCGGTCTTTGCACTAATTTTCAAGGCATCTTGAGCGTCTATTCCAATAATTTCTTCAATTTCACGGATAATCCGCTCAGGTTCTACCTGAGGAAGATCGATTTTATTAAGAACGGCTAACACTTCTAGATTTTGTTCTAAAGCGGTATAACAATTAGCCACTGTCTGAGCTTCTACCCCTTGTGCTGCATCTACTACTAATAAGGCGCCCTCGCAAGCTGCCAAGGATCGAGAAACTTCATAGGCAAAATCGACATGGCCCGGGGTATCTATTAAATTCAGTTGATAGGTTTGACCATCTTGCGACTTATAATTTAAGCTCACTGACTGAGCTTTAATAGTAATCCCCCTTTCTTTTTCTAAGTCCATGGAATCTAAAACTTGTTCAGACATCTCTCTTTGAGTAAGCCCGCCACACAGTTGAATAAATCTATCGGCTAAGGTGGATTTTCCATGATCAATATGGGCAATAATTGAAAAGTTTCGAATATGTTTCATATAAAGTGAGATGACCTACTTAAAATTGATAGTATGGCGTATTATCCTAATGATAATACGCAGCTGATTTTAACGCATTTTAGGTCTTAGCTTCAATAATTATTAGGGTCGCATTGAAGGATGTACTTTTTTTTCAATCGCTTCACGTGCTCGGTAGATCCTAGAGCGGACCGTACCCACTGGACATTCCATAGCGGTGGCAATTTCTTCATAACTCATACCATCTCTTTCCCTAAACAAAATAGTATCTTTAAGGGTATGCGGTAATTCGTTAATGACATCAAAAACTACTTTTTCCACTTCATTGCTTATTAATGTACGCTCAGGGGTACTTTCTTCTTTGTAAGCCTCTTTATCAAAAAAAATTTCTGAATGTTCATGGCTTAAATTGATATCGGGGAGCCTTCTATTCATTAAAAAAATATGATTTTTTGCAGTATTTATAGCTATACGATATAACCAAGTATAAAATGCACTCTCTGCCCGAAATTTACTTATCGCTTTATAAACCTTTATAAAAGTTTCCTGAGTGATATCTAATATTTCCGAGTGATCGAATATATATCGCGCAATTAATTTATAAATACGATATTGATATTTCAATACCAAGGTATTGAAAGCTTGCTTATTTCCTAATTGAACTTGTTTTATTAAGCTTAAGTCCTGTTCGTTTTCGTTTATAGACACTTAATTTGCCTTATTATCCTAATGGATAATTAAAAATAAAAGTAAAAATTATTAACTTCACTTTTATATCGGCAGTCTTTAAGAAAAATTAAGTGTTACACCAATATTTTCTACTGACAAACAAGCAATCGCTCTAAAATGCGTGTATATTCAAAATTGGTTAAGGTATCCTTAAAAAGGATAATAGTTTTAGACAAATATCTTGATTTTATTCTTAATATAATTAAATAAGGGCTGACAAATGATTCGCTATTCAATTTACCTTTAAGCATTGATTGCTGTAAAGTTTTAACCCCAATTTCATTATTTTCTGTTATCCAAAAATGAATGATAGATTTTGGATGTTTTCTTAATATTTTTATTCTCAGTTCCTGATTAAAATGATAAATGAGAATAATACTGATTAATAATTTTATCACCAAATGCATTGCAGATATCCATAAAACCACCATACTACTAATATAGATAAATAATAATAAAAACAAATGGATTCGAGAGAACTTCAAATTAAAGCTTAAGCGTTCCATGGTTATTGTGCAAAAGGTCGGGTTTGGTGGTAATTAATGATATGATTAATTATATTTATAAAAGGAATAGGTGCTATTTCTTTACCCATTAACCAATCATATAAAACTGGATCGGCGAAGGTCAACAATTGATTAAAAGAGCGCTTATCTTTAGGACTTAAATTTTTATAATAGTTATCAAAAAAAGGAATTAATAATATATCAAGCTCTAACATGCCTCGGCGGCATTGCCATCTGATTTTAGGTTCATAAATAGGTTTTATCATCAACAAATATTAAAGGTTTGATAAAATATTTGCAAGTTAGCTGTAATATTATTACAGTAAATAGTGGTAAAATAAAATGTAGGGAAAAATTTTATAGGAGTGGTTTCACATGAAAAAATTTGAATTAAGGGATATTAAAAAGGATGATAATAGTGGCTTGGTAAAAACAAAATTTAACGATAGTAAACTTGAATTTTTTAATGAACCTGTGGCCCCCATTTCCTCGACTCTAAAGGAATTCAGCGCTTTAGAGGAATTTAAAAGCTCCTCACCCTTAGCAGCTTCTCCAGAAGGCCTTACAAGAAGACTTTTAATTAATCCAACTTTATGCAATAGCCCTTATCCTTCTTCAACCCCCCCCAATTCGCCCTGTTCAGAAATTATGATAAGTCCGAGCAATTCAAATTCTAGGAGTGATTCGGGGTATGAAACTGAAAGCTTAGATAAACCCTATAATTCTTTAGTGTTTTGCTTTAAAAATCATCCCTTGCCTTCCCCCACCCCCCCCAATTCTCCTCGAGATAATAATTTATGTCCTATGCCTGATTTGAGATTATTAACTAAAAAAACACTATTACCTGTTTATCCACAAAATAAACCATGAATACACCATTAGAAAAGACCCTCTCCATTATTTCTTTAGATAAGTACGGGCTTATTGCAGTCAAGGGCAATAATGCCCTCTCATTTTTGCAAGGACAGCTAAGCTCGGATATCAATCAAATCTCATTAGATAATCATGGACTAAGCGCTTATTGTAATCAAAAAGGCCGCATTCGAAGTATTTTTAGAATTTTTAAAGAAACAGAAACGAGTTATTTCCTACGTCTTCCAAAAGAAATTCTTGAGGTAAATTTAAATATTTTAAATAAATATGGTCAATTTTCTATGATTAATATTCAAGATCAAACTGCAAACTTTTCCATAATCGGATTAATGGGAGAGAACGCTTTAGCACTATTACAAAAAGTTTTTATAAATTTGGATGTTTCTAAAAAGTTAATCCGAATTAAAAATTTATTAATACTTAATATCCCAGGAAAAATTACCCGTTATGAAATTTATGGTAGCCCTTCTGACATTGATAATTTAAAAACACAATTAAGCCAATTAGCGGTGATTTCCCTTCAGGATTTTCAAATTTGGCAAAAGATAGATTTAGAATCAAAAATTCCTGAAATTGAAACCAATACCTTTGAAAAATTATTACCTCATTATATAAATTTAATCGATTTAAAAGCTGTAAGCTTTAATAAAGGGTGCTTTTCAGGCCAAGAAATTATTGCCAGGATGCATTATCGAACAACCATAAAAAAACATTTACAAATAGGCTATGTTGAAATGCCTGAGCCTCTTAACGCAGGATTTAGTCTTTATAATCAAACGCATAATAAACAGATAGGTCAAATTATCAATAGCTGTTATATTAAGGCCTACAACCATTATTCATTTCTATGTGAAATTGAAGATGAGTTTATTTTTTCTAAAGATTCCTATATTGAAACCCCTAATAAAACTATTTATAAATTTCAATTATTATTATAAATCTTCACCTTTTCAAGCCTTTTAAAAAGACTTGAAAAGGATCGATTAACTTAAATAAACTTTACTTAAGTTTTTCATCCGAAGATTGCTTATCTTTATCTTCACCCTTTCTACATTCACAATTCTTATCAGTACAGTTTTTGCCCTTGCATTTCCCGTCTTGGCAATTAGACTTTTTACAATCACAAGCGGCATTACTACAGTTTTCACCAGAACATTTGCCGTCTTTAGGCTTACAACAACAAAGACAAGATTTTGGATCTGCTCCTGCTAAAACGGATAATTTATTCGATCCCTTTTGTAACAATTTACTGGTGCAATGAAAACCGCAGGCCAAGTAGCCTACTAAAGAGGCCGCGACCTTAGTCGTATTTTTGATTAAATCATCTTTATTCATAACTCATTCACTCCGTTGCTTAAAAAAACTAACCCTTTCCTTGAGGATAGCTAAAAATAACAGTTATGACACTAATTTTGTGGTCTCATATGCGGGAATAATAACACATCCCGAATAGAAGCCGAATTGGTCAATAACATCACTAGCCTATCAATACCTATACCCTCACCGGCAGTTGGTGGTAGTCCATGCTCAAGGGCTACAATATAATCTGCATCATAATGCATAGCGTCTTCATCACCGGATTCTTTTTCAGTGACTTGTTGCTTAAAACGCTCCGCTTGGTCTTCCGCATCATTAAGCTCTGAGAACATATTGGCAATTTCTCTTCCAGCTATAAATAACTCTGATCGATCGGTTACATCAGGATTATTATCATTTTTACGAGCCAAAGGAGAAGCAATGGTGGGATATTCTGTGATAAAAGTCGGATCGATTAATTGGGTTTCCACTTTTTCTTCAAAAATTTCTAATTGTAATTTAATAGGAGACCAATGTTTTTCAAAGTGAATGTTATTGGTAATACAATAGCTTTGTAAACTCTCCACCTCATCTATTGTTGAAGTGGTTAATTCCGGAATAAATTTAAGTATCGAATCTTTTAAGGTTAATTTAGCAAAAGGCTTAGAAAAATCAATTATCTGTCCCTGATATTCAATAACTTGAGTGCCTAAAACGGTTTGGGTAACATATTGCAATAATTTTTCAGTCATCTCAATAAGATCATGATAAGTAGCATAAGCTTGATAGAATTCTATCATGGTAAATTCTGGATTATGACGAGTGGATAATCCCTCATTTCTAAAATTTCGATTTATCTCAAAAACTCGCTCAAAACCTCCCACAACTAATCGTTTTAGATAAAGTTCAGGGGCTATTCGTAAATAGAGTTGCATATCGAGCGCATTATGATGGGTCACAAAAGGTTTTGCAGCAGCACCTCCCGGGATAACATGCATCATAGGTGTCTCAACTTCTAAGAAGTCTAAGCCGACCAAAAAACTTCTTATTGCTTGTATTACTTGAGTTCGAATTATAAAAGTATTGCGTGAATTGGTATTGACGATTAAATCTAAGTATCGCTGCCGATAACGAATTTCGCGCTCATGTAAACCATGCCATTTATCAGGTAAGGGGCGTAATGCCTTGGTTAATAAGCGAATTTCATGGGCTTTTACAGATAATTCACCTGTTTTAGTTTTGAATAAAACACCATTAACCCCTATGATATCCCCAATATCCCATTTTTTAAAATCCTCATATAGGCCTTCAACTATTTCACTTTGTTTGATATAAACCTGAATTTTTCCACTTCTATCTTGAAGCGTAATAAAGCTCGCTTTTCCCATTAAACGGCGTGTCATAATTCTACCGGCTATAGAAACTGCATAATTTTCATTTTCTAATAATTGGTTATCTTTTGTTTGAAACGCTTGCAATAAGTTACTCGCTAGATGCTGGGGATGAAAGTCATTAGGAAAAGGATTCCCTACCTGCCGTAAAGCTTGTAACTTTAATTTCCGTTGATTAATTTGTTCATTAAAATCGAGTTCTAATTCGGGAGATGATTGGTCATTCATACTAGTTTATGCCTCTATGTTTACGTCAATTAGCCATTAGTTTCGTTATTTTAAAGACCTGCAATCAAACTTGCCTCTAAAAAGATATCTATGCCCCCATCTAGTACCGCTTGAGTATTTTGGGTTTCTACCTGGGTTCTTAAATCTTTTATGCGAGATTGATCTAAAACATACGATCGGATTTGGGAGCCCCAACCGATATCTGATTTATTTTCTTCTTGTTTTTGTTGTTCTTCTGAACGTTTACTCATTTCTAAATCATATAATTTTGCTTTTAATTGATTTAAGGCTTGTGCTTTATTTTTATGTTGAGAGCGATCATTCTGGCATTGAACTACCGTATTGGTTGGTAGATGGGTAATTCTTACTGCGGAATCGGTACGGTTTACATGTTGCCCGCCCGCACCACTCGCTCGATAAGTATCTATTCGTAAATCAGCGGGATTAATATCTACCTTAATATCATCATTAATTTCAGGGTAAACAAAAACAGAAGCAAATGAGGTATGACGACGATTACCTGAGTCAAAAGGAGATTTTCGTACTAAGCGATGGATACCTGTCTCTGTACGCACCCAGCCATAGGCGTATTCTCCTTCAAATTTGATAGTTGCGTTCTTTATACCTGCCACATCTCCATTAGTCGTTTCAATCAATAAGGTTTTAAACCCTTTTTGTTCACCCCAGCGCAAATACATTCGTAAAAGAATTTCCGCCCAGTCTTGCGCTTCAGTGCCCCCTGAACCTGATTGAATGTCTAAATAGGCAGAACTTGAATCTAATGGTTTTGAAAACATTTTTTTAAATTCAAGTTGTTCTATAATCTTTGTGAAATTTTGTATATCAAGTAATACGCTATCAAAAGTTTCTTGATCATTTTCTAATAAACTAAGTTCTAACAATTCCCGGGTGCTGAGCAAGCCTTTATCTAAGTTTCCAAACTTATCCAGAATTTCGGCTAACTCTACCCTCTCTTTGCCTAAAGAAAGGGCTCGCTCTGGGGTATCCCAAATATTAGGATTTTCAAGTTCTAGGTTAACTTCTTCTAATCTTTCTTGCTTTAAATCAAGGTCAAAGATGCCTCCGAAGGATATTTAGCCTATTATTTAAATCTTTTAATGAAGTTTCTAGTGGCGCGCTCTCTAACATAGTAAAAACTTATCGTTTGCAAAAGCCTACATTATACTTAATATTATAGTTTTATACCATGCCGTCCCCCTTGACGGGCTTTAGAAGGGCGTGACACTATAAAATAGTGTAATGCATTATGAATTTTTAGGAGCCCCTATGGATAAGGAATCATCTCTTTCTGCTTTTTCCTCCTCTTCTCGGTCTGAAAAAAAAAATATTCCTTTAATTTTTTCAAAGTCAAATACTGAACCCAAAGAGATTTTCGATGTTGATAAAGAAGTAGATTTTTTAAAAAATGATGCCATTAGTTTAGAATTAAAATTCGCGAGAGCTGCAGAGATTATATCTCACATTATCAAGGCCTTAAAAGACAAGAAAGCTCGACCCAGCTTTTTTACAATTCCTCTTTTTAAGGAATTATATGGCCTTTTTAAACAGGGAAGTATAGGTGATTGTCCGCAATCCCTTACAAGGTCCTTAAATCCTTTTACCAATGCCAAACAAAACATTTGGAAAGCCAAAAAAGGATTATCAAAAAATGATGCAAAAAAAGCTTATATTGTAAATTGTCTTACTGTTTTAAATGAAAACAATAAAAAAGAACTGCTTGAATTCATTCATAAACATGAAGATATTTTTAAGAATTTACCCCCTTTAATTTATTCTGAAAAAAAATTAGATGATGACTTTGAAAAAAAATCTTCTTCTCCAAGAGGTCCATTTAAAGAAAATATATGAGCAATATTAGCTAATTTTATTTCGAAACAAAGTTAAGTGGATTAAATTTTATACTTTATTGTAGTTAAAAATGTAGTATGCAAAAAAAATATAAATTTTTTATACTCAACCTTTACGGAGGGCCTCATCATTTAATTTTTTTGTTGCAAATTCAAGTTATTTTTTGGATATGAATAACTTGCATATCAAAATACCGGTTTCCTTTAAAAATATTGGTTTTAGGAACAAAGGCAAATTTAACGGGAATATCTTTTTGGCCAAAAAATTGTTTAATCAGGTGTTCCTGGACACTAAACCATACCCCTTTTTTTAGTTGTCCTTCTATATCAAAGGTTATCCTGGCATGAGTCTTATCCCCAATTAAATCAAATTCTTTTAGAATAGCTTCTATTTCAAAAATAGGCATTTCAAATTCACGCCCATAAGGTTCTAAACTGTCAATTAAACTTAATAACTCAAGAGTTAAATCTTTTTTCTGTAAAATCCCATCAGTCCAAATAACAGGTCCTAAATCATTACTGGATAATTGCAAACGAGTAAATTTATCAAATTGTTCTATAAAAAGATTTAGATCTTTATATAATAAGGTTAGGCCACCTGCGCCTTTATGCCCTCCAAATGATAAAAATAAGCCAGGATTTTCTTCATCAATCATCTGAAGGCAGTCACGAACATGAAAATTATCAATGCCACGAACCGATCCTGTCACGACACTTTGAGAATGTTGTTTAGGAGAGAGGATAACGGTAGGGCGTCCAAAAGCATCTTTAATACGACTGGCTGATATACCATGGATACCAGCATGTCCTTCTGGCAAATAAATAGCTAAACCAAATTTAGAATTATTTACTAAGTCTAAGGCCTGTAGAAATGCCTTATCCGTAATTTTTTTTTGAATACTTTTACGCGTCTCATTTTGGGTTTTTAAGATGCCAATCCACTCTTTTGCTTCTTCGTCCGTTTCAGTCAATAAGAAATTAACGGCTTTCAAAGCCGAAGAGAGCCGCCCATCGCTATTTAAGAGGGGTCCTATTTTAAACCCCAAATCCTCAGAACTAATGGGGGAGCTTAATACAGGACGTAAAGCACGCCAACAAGGCCTTAATTCTTTTTCAATTAATTGAATGCCATAATTAACTACAGCTCGGTTATTTAAACTCCGAGCCATACTAACGCAATCTGCAATGGTCCCTACTGCCACAAAATCAAGCGAGTCTGCTAGGCTTGGAGTAGTGTTAGGTAAATATTCTCTATTAATTAATTCTATTCGGGTTGCAGTCATTAATAACCAAGCAACCATACAGCCTGCAATTAAAGCATCATTATAATTACAATCTTTTCGCGTTGGATTAAGACAGGCATAGGCACTTTTAGGAATCCCTTCTTTAGGAATTTCATGATGATCGGTTACAATAACATCGATATTTTTTTGTTTTAAAATCGCAATCTGAGCTTCATCCGACGAACCATTATCAGCCGTGATTAATAAATCGGGCTGTATAGTTTGGCTTAAGATCCGGTTAAGTAAAGCCTTGGAGAGTCCATAACCTTCTTCTAATCGATGTCCAATAAAAGATTGTATTTTTTCTTTAGGATGGCCAAACCGATGATGTAAATTGTAATATAAAACGGCTAAACTCGTTTGACCATCGCAATCATGATCGGTTTCAAGCCCAATCATTTCTTTATTAATAATAGCTTGAGCCACCCGCTTCGCGGCTTTGTCAATATCAGCTAATTTAGTAGGATGAGAAAGAAATTTTAATTTAGGACGCACGGCATCTTTTATATTAGTTTCTGTATTAATTGGTCGTCCGGCTAAAATCTGTCCTAGAATAGGATGCAGTCCATATTCCAGACTTTGATCTAGAATGGCTTTATTTTTAGGACGCAGTTTAATGTGCGGATTTAAAATTTTATCCATACTTAATAAGTAAGTGTACAACCTTACTATTTCTCGGTTTAAAAAAATAGTCTCTCATATTTAAGCAGCTCTTCCTATCCTGAAAGATTAAAAATCTATGATATAATTAACTTTAATTTTCAATCTATCTTATTAATTATGGATTTTTATCTCGATAATGGCGCCGCTACCTATCAAATCAAATCTTGTACCAAGAATGAAATTTATATCAATAATACGAGCTACCAGCATTCTTTAATTATCACCCCTCATCATCTGATTAAAAACTGGCCTGTCTCTAGTATTAATCAATTAAAGCCTAATTATTTATCTTTCATTATTGAATTTAAACCAGAGATTTTCATTTTAGGTACAGGTGAAACTTTAGAGTTTCCAGCTATTGAACTTTTAAGTGATTTAATCAATCATCAAATTGGTTATGAAATTATGGATACCCCAGCGGCTTGTCGAACTTATACCCTTTTGATGGCAGATAAACGAAAAGTTGCTGCGGCCTTAATTATTTAAAATTGAAGGATATCTTATGTCAACTACTACTGCCATTTTCAAAAAAGAACAATGGTCCTCACGATTTGCTTTTATTATGGCAACCACCGGAGCTGCGGTAGGGCTTGGCAATATTTGGAAATTTCCCTATATGGCTGGTGAAAATGGGGGAGGAGCTTTTGTATTTGTATATTTAGTGTTTATTTTATTGGTGGGAATCCCCACCATGATGGGAGAAATCCTAATTGGTAAATTAGGAAAAGCAAATCCTGTCAATACTTTTAAAACTTTAAGTGAAAAATATCGATATTCCCCCTGGTGGCAGATGGTCGGATGGTGGGGGGCATTAGGCCTTGTATTAGTTTTATCGTTTTACAGTGTTGTAGCAGGTTGGTCAATTGCTTATTTTGTTAAAGCCTGTCGTGGAGAACTTACGCAGATTTCCCCTATCGCCATTCAACAAATTTGGTATAAATTTTTATTAGATCCAAAAGCTTTGCTCCTTTACCATAGCATTTTTATCTTAATTACACTCTGGGTTGTCGCTAATGGTCTAAAAAAAGGGATTGAAAGGGTTTCTAGTTTATTGATGCCCTGTTTATTTTTTGTATTAATTGCCTTAATGCTTTATAGCTCAATAACCGGTGATTTTATGAAGGCGCTTACCTTTCTTTTAAAGCCTAATTTCTCTAAAATTAATTTTTCAGTGATTATTTATGCCTTAGGTCATGCCTTTTTCACCTTAGCCATTGGTGCGGGTGCCATGTTAATTTATGGGAGCTATCTTCCTGCTAAAACAAGAATTGCATCGAGTGTTTGTGTTATTGCCTTTCTCGATGTATTAGTGGCCATTTGTTCCGGGCTTGCTATTTTTTCTTTGGTTTTTTCAAATAATTTATCTCCAGAAAGTGGTCCGGGACTCATGTTTAAAATATTACCCATTGCTTTTTCTTATATGCCTTGGGGAAGAGGGATTGGCGCTTTATTTTTTATTTTATTATGGTTTGCAGCTTGGGCCTCGGCTTTATCAATGGCAGAACCTTTAGTGGTATTATTTTCTGAACGTTTTAATTGGTCCAGAATCAAATCTTCTATTACTGTCGGATTGATTTGTTGGTTTTTTGGGATTGGAGCTTTATTATCTTTTAATGTTTTTGCAGACTTTAAATTGTTCAATAAATACACCCTGTTTGATGCAATGGCAGATCTGGCTACCAATATTATTTTGCCAATTGGTGTTTTAGCGATTGCTATATTTGCAGGATACAAACTCCCCAATAAAGTGAGTAAAAAAGGGCTCCTTATTTATTCCTCTTTTTGGTATAAAGTGTGGCGATTTTTAATTAGAAAAGTTGCCCCCTGTGGAATTGTTATAGTTTTTTTAGGAAACTTGTTCTAAGATTTAAAATTCATAGTATGATGGCTTAAAACCCCTCAATTTTAACTTGAAAAACAGGAGAAAAGAGTGTCGATAAACTTAAAAAATACGCTGTTAATATCTTTATTATTGTATTCTGTAAGCGGATTTTCTGCCGCTCACAAAGCCAAACCTTACGACTCACCGGTGGTCAAATACATTGATAAAAAAAATCCTATTGTAACTATTTATGAAGAAGAAGCAGGCGGGGACCAGACTTGGTTTTTAAAAGATTATGATCACCAATTCATAATTTTGAAAGCACACGATATATCAGAAGGTAAAGAATATTGGACTTTTCAAATAAAACCAGAGGCTTTTATTTCGCCTCACATTTTAAAAGTAAATTTATTATTAGGTGATCCTGAAAGTTTATATGATTTTGAAGAACATCATTTTTTATTGATTACTAAAAGGAAATCTTGAAAATTATGCAATATATTAATACGACGGAACGTTATGGGGTAATTTCTAAAACCTTACATTGGGCAATTGCCATCTTATTTATATTTGAGTTTTTACTCATTTATTCTATAATGTTTATATTAAAAAATCATGATTACAAAATGTTTTTATTTCAAGCTTTGCATAAACCAATAGGATTTATCTTATTGGTTTTAGGTTTTTTGGCGGTTTTATGGCGGATATTTTCCCATAAACCTGGCTGGCCTCTTAATATGAGAAGCTGGGAACAAATTTTAGCAAGAGTAACCCATACTTTATTATATTGTAGCATGGTCATTATGCCTTTAAGTGGCCTTATTGGAAATCTAGCCGCAGGTTATACCGTCGAACTGTTTGGTTTATATACTATCAGCCCAGCCTCTTTTAAAGATGAATTTATCTCTAAAGTCTGGTTTAACATTCATGGGGTTACCAGTTATTGTATTTTAGTGATTGTTTTTCTTCATATAATAGGCGCATTAAAACATCATTTTATTGATAAAAATAATATTTTAAAACGAATGATGCCTTTTGGGTCTTGATATTTTTTTACCAGATAAAAGATAAGACCAATAGCACACCGGGATTAAACATTTAATTAGTATAATCCCGTTGCTTAAAAAGCGGGTTATAGGACTAAAGGTTATAGGTTTTTGTTATTTATTAATCTTCTCACTTAACATTTTTTAAGTATTATTAGCAACTATAAACCATTTAGAATTGTAACAAAAAAATAATTAAATTTAGGTCAAGGCTTATTTAAGCACAAGTCCCTCTATTTGTACAAAAAATGTACAAATTATTAAAATCCTTATACTATAAGGGCTTCACCTTTATTTAATGTAGTTATCCACAGCTCTATCCAGAATTTTCGTGGATAAATGTGTGTAATCGACAGTAAAAGTTTTCCTCTAAATTAGAAAATTAACTTTACACAAATCTTTTCTAACTATTGATATTATAGTTATCAATTTAAAGATTGCCAAAGCGAAACTAAGAGAGGATTGGCTTAATTACCTAATATTAAATTATGTATTCAAGCTAGAACAATCTCAGTTTATGTTTTTAAGACCTAATACATCTTGCATATCATACAAACCCGGGGCAGTTTGCTGCGCAAGCCATCTAGCGGCTTGTAAAGCTCCCTTGGCGAAAATATTTCTATCTAAAGCCGTATGCTTAATTTCAATTTTTTCATTGGGAAGTGCAAACAAAGCAGTATGCTCCCCAATAATTTCTCCAGCACGAATGCAAGAAAAACCAATAGTATTATCTTGCCTTATTCCAGCATGGTTATGTCTATTAAAAACACTCATATGCTCAAAATTTAAATCTTTAGCCTTAGCGATTACTTCGCCCATTTTAAGTGCAGTACCAGAGGGCGCATCTACTTTATATTTGTGATGTGCTTCAATAATCTCGGTGTCAGCCTGAGGTAAGACCTTAGCAGTAATTTCTATTAATTTTAAAATCAGGTTTAATCCAACACTGGTATTCGGTGCTAAGATAATTAGAATTTTTTTAGCAGCCTCTTCAATGATTTTTTTTTGGGATTCTGTAAAACCCGTGGTTCCGATCACACATTTTATATTTTTATCAATACAATTTTTTAAAACATCTAAAGTTACAAGAGGAGTTGAAAAATCAATAATCACATCAATCGGTTTAGTAATCAATTGTAAATATTTAACACATTCAACATTTTCAAGATGAGAATTAAAGAGCGCTGTAAAGGTTTCAAGTTTCGATCGAGTTAATAAGCTATTTAATTGTATTCCTTTCTCCTCTAATAAACTTTTTATTAGAGCTTGCCCCATTCTGCCATTAGCCCCTGAAATCGCTAAGTTAATCATTTAAGGTCCTGTATTAATGATTTAAATCTCCATTTATTATAAAAGGCACCTAGAAAACATCTTGAGTGCCTTTATAATTTTTAAATTTCATTAAAAAATTTTTTAACTCTGTCAAACCAGAAATTTGTTTTAGGATTATTAGAGGCACCCTTATGTAAACTTTCCTCAAATTGTTTCAATAACGCTTTTTGTTGCGCATTCAAGTTTACTGGGGTCTCAATAATCACCTTGCATAATAAGTCACCCACTGAATGCGATCTGACTGATTTAATTCCCTTCCCTTTTAAACGAAATACACGGCCTGTTTGAGTTTCTGGTGGGATATGTAATTTTATACGCCCATCTAAGGTAGGAACATCTAGTTCACCGCCAAGAGCTGCAATAATAAAACTGATAGGAACCTCTATGGATAAGTCTCCCCCATTTCGTTTGAATAAAGAATGCTCTTTAACATGTATTTGTACGTATAGATCTCCCGCAGCTCCACCATGTAATCCTGCTTCCCCCTCACCTTGTAAACGGATCCTATCTCCTGTGTCCACTCCAGGGGGGATTTTAACGGATAAAGTTTTAGTATCTTGATGTCGACCTTGTCCACGGCATTTAGTACAAGGATTAGTAATAATTTTTCCACTGCCCCGACAGGTTGGACAACTTTGCTGAACAGCAAAAAAACCTTGTTGCATCCTAACCTGGCCCCGACCGCCACAAGTATTACAATTACTCGGACTAGAACCACTTTTAGCACCGCTGCCTTTACATTCGCCACAACCCACAAAAGTAGGTACTTTAATCTCTACATTTTTACCTTTAACCGCATCTTCTAAAGATAATTCTAAATTATACCGAAGATCAGCCCCTTCCTGTGCCGCACTTCTAGAGCCGCCTCCACTACTTTTGCCAAAAATATCGCCGAAGATATCACCAAAGATATCAGAGAAATCAGCTCCTCCCCCTCCCCCGGCACCCCCTTCTACTGCGGCATGCCCATATTGATCATAAGCTCTTCTCTTATTAGGATCGGATAAAACTTCATAAGCTTGATTTAAGGTTTTAAATTTTTCTTCTGCCGTTTTATCACCCTTATTTCTATCTGGATGATATTTCATAGCAAGCTTACGATAAGCTTTTTTAATTTCTGTCTCATCCGCGGTACGAGCAACCCCTAAGGTTTGATAATAATCTTCTTTTTGGCTCATTATAATTCACTACCCCTTAAATAGAAAAATCCCCTCATTACATTATGAACGAGGGGATTATTTCAGGTTTACTATTTAGCTTTTGTTATCTTTAACTTCTTCAAATTCAGCATCCACAACATCTTCTGAAGCCTTATTGCCAGAAGCCTGTCCGCTTTCATGGGTGCCTCCTGCTTCAGCACCTGGTTGGCTGGCATACATACGTTCTGCCATTTTACCAGAAGCTTCGGTTAGAGCTGTCGTTTTAGCTTCAATTTCATCTTTATTATTACTTTTTAAAGCTTCTTTAAGTGATGTTATGGCGGATTCAATAGCAGACTTTTCTTCACTAGAGACTTTATCGCCTGCCTCTTTCATTGCTTTTTCAGTAGCATGAATCATATTGTCAGCTTGGTTTTTAGCCGTAACTAATTCTTGAAACTTCTTATCTTCTTCAGCATGCGCTTCAGCATCTTTTACCATGCGTTGCACTTCATCATCGGACAGACCACTCGATGCTTTAATAACGATTTTTTGCTCTTTGTGAGTAGCCATATCTTTTGCCGAAACACTTAAAATACCATTAGCATCTAAATCAAAAGCCACTTCAATTTGAGGCATTCCGCGAGGTGCCGGTGGAATATCAGATAAATCAAATTGACCTAATAATTTATTTGCAGCAGCTTGCTCACGCTCTCCTTGGAAAACTCGAATGGTTACTGCTGTTTGGTTATCAGAGGCTGTAGAAAATACTTGAGTCTTTTTAGTAGGGATGGTGGTATTTTTCTCAATCAGTTTTGTCATCACCCCACCCATGGTTTCAAGACCTAAGGATAAAGGTGTTACATCTAATAATAAAACGTCTTTGATATCACCTGATAATACCCCACCCTGAATAGCAGCACCCACAGCTACGGCTTCATCGGGATTAACATCTTTACGAGGCTCTTTACCAAATAAATTTTTAACGACTTCTTGAACCTTAGGCATACGGGTTTGACCACCGACTAAGATAATAGAATCTATTTGAGCAAAAGTTTTTCCAGAATCTTTAAGTGCAATTTTACAAGGTTCGATGGTTTTATTGATTAAATCTTCTACTAAAGACTCTAATTTAGCACGGGTAATCTGCACATTTAAATGCTTAGGGCCACTGGCATCAGCGGTTATATAAGGTAGATTAACATCGGTTTGTTCACGAGAAGACAATTCGATCTTGGCTTTTTCGCCCGCTTCTTTTAAGCGTTGTAAAGCAATTGAATCATTCTTTAAATCAATACCGCTTTCTTTTTTAAATTCAGCCACTAAATAATCAATCAATCTTAAGTCAAAATCTTCTCCACCTAAGAAAGTATCACCATTCGTTGCTAATACTTCAAATTGATGCTCTCCATCTACATCAGCAATATCAATAATAGAAATATCAAAGGTTCCACCACCTAAGTCATATACCGCGATGGTTGCATCACCACGCTTTTTATCCATTCCATAAGCTAATGCTGCAGCGGTTGGCTCATTAATAATTCTTTTAACATCAAGACCTGCAATTTTTCCAGCATCTTTAGTGGCTTGTCGTTGGGCATCATTAAAGTATGCAGGGACTGTAATCACAGCAGCAGATACTTTTTTTCCTAAGAAATCTTCAGCAGTTTTTTTCATTTTGAGTAAGATTTCAGCAGAAATTTGAGGAGGAGCTATTTTTTCATCATTTACAGCTAACCAAGCATCCCCATTGTCTGCTTTGATAATTTTATAAGGTACAATACCCATATCTTTTTTAACAATAGGATCATCAAACCGTCTACCAATTAATCGCTTAGTTGCAAAAAAAGTGTTATGAGGGTTAGTTACCCCTTGGTTTTTAGCAGGGCGCCCTACTATTTTTTCTCCATTTTTAGTGTAAGCAACAATAGAAGGAGTGGTACGATCACCCTCACTATTTTCAATAACCCGTACATTTTTGCCTTCTAATATAGCAACACAAGAATTCGTGGTTCCTAAATCGATACCAATTACAACTTCCGACATCTTGGTCTCCTAGCGGTTAATTAATTTATAAAATACTAAACTTAAATGGGACTCATTTTTCAAAATTCAAGGTATGGTTTTTAAGCTTTAGCTACAATAACTCGTGCAGGGCGTAAGACCCTATCGTGCAACATAAATCCTTTTTGAACTACATTCAAAATACTATTAGGCGAAACCTCATCTGAGGTTTGCATAGAAATGGCTTCATGGAAAGCCGGATTAAATTCTTCACCTTGAGGGTTGGTAACCTTAATCCCAAATTTTTCTAAGGTATCAAGAAATAATTTATAGGTTAATTCCATCCCTTTATGCATATTAATAGCACTGGGATCGACCAAATTAGTCGTCTCCAAACCTCTTTCTAAACTATCAGCCACCATAATTAATTCTCGAGCAAATTTTTCAATGCTGTATTTATGCGCATTTTCAAGATCAATACGTGAACGACGTTGAATATTATCCGTTTCAGCTTTTGCTCTTAAAAATAAATTCCAATTTTCATCGACTTTAGATTTAGAAACTTCTAATTCTTTATTTAAATTTTCAATAAATGCACTCGATTTATCTTTAACAGAAGGCGATTCTTCAGCAGTATTCGTTGTATTCTCATTATCTATTGTTTTATTAGTTGCCGATTCTTGTTGATTATCTACACTCATGATGATTACTCCTTAATACTAAATTTTCAAGCCCTCAAAGGTAAATTTCCACTCAAAAAGGGGATTTAAGTAACCTAATTGGGGATTGAACTTAATAATTCAAGAGGAGATAAATTTGTAAGAAAATCAACTAAATAAATTCTTTTAGTCTTTATTGTTTTTTTGGGTGTGACGCTTTAATTTAAAAAAATCCTGAATAAGCGCTTTACAATCCGTTTCTAACACCCCTGAACTATAAATTAATTTGTGATTAAAGGGTAAGGGCAACTGATGGCATAAATTAACAGTTCCCCCTAAAGCCCCTCGTTTTACATCAAAGGCTCCAAACACTAAGCGTTTAATACGCGCTTGCATAATGGCACCTAGGCACATCACACAAGGTTCTAAGGTCACATAAAGGGTAGTATCAAGCAGACGATAATTTTGTAATTGCTGTCCTGCTTTACGAATGGTAATAATTTCTGCATGGGCACTAGGATCATGGCTTTGTATGGGTTGGTTCCAACCCGAAGCAATTATATTATCTTGATAAGTTAAAATAGCTCCAACTGGCACTTCCCCTTTTAATTGGGCATACTCAGCCAATTTTAAGGCCTCTTGCATCCAATACTCATCACTTAACACAGCAGTAGACCCTTCAGTTCCATAAAAATAATTTAGTTATTTGACTTTTTTGTTATCTTTTACTTTTTATTAACTCCTCACTAATATCATATTTTTTATAAGTGTTCTAATATTAAGGGATGCAAGCTGATACATTAACCGTCTCACAATTAAATCAATCCGTACGTAATCTCCTAGAAACGGAATTTCCCTTGATTTGGGTCGAAGGTGAGATTTCCAACCTCAGTCAACCAGCCTCAGGCCACCTGTATTTTTCTTTAAAAGATAAACAAGCCCAGGTACGCTGCGCCATGTTTCGAGTAAAATCGGGCTGGTTAAATTTTAATCCGGAAAATGGTTTACAAGTTAAAGTTCGGGCTAAAGTAAGCGTATACCCCGATCGAGGGGATTATCAACTAATTGTTCAAGCGATGGAAAGTATAGGCGATGGAGATTTACGAAAAGCCTATGATCTGCTGGTTCAAAAATTAGCAAGTCTTGGTTTATTTCAAGATAAATGGAAAAAGCCCATTCCAGTCTTGCCTAAGCACATCGGAGTAGTAACCTCGCCTACAGGCGCTGCTATAAGAGATATTTTAATTGTATTAAAAAGACGTTTTCCTAGTATCCCTGTTACTATCTACCCTGCCTTGGTACAGGGCACCAGCGCCGCAAATGAAATTTGCAAAATGATAGAAGTAGCTAATAGTGAAGCGCTTTGTGATGTATTAATAGTGGGTCGAGGGGGTGGATCTTTAGAAGATTTATGGCCATTTAATGAAGAAAAAGTAGCGTATGCCATCTTTGAAAGTAAAATCCCTATCATCTCTGCAGTGGGTCATGAAATTGATTTTACTATTAGCGATTTAGTTGCTGATTGTAGGGCACCAACCCCTTCAGCTGCTGCAGAATTAGTGAGCCCAGATAGAATAACCTGGTTTGAACAATTTAAAGCTTTTGAACAAAGATTTTGTTATTTAATTGAAAAATTGTTTGAACATCGTGCCCAGCAACTAGATTGGTTACAAAAAAGATTACGCCATCCCGGCATTTTAATTGAACATCAATTACAACAATTTAATAAATTTGAACTTCTATTAATGACTTCATTAAAAAATACTTTATATAATAAAAAACAAATTCTACTAAATTCTGTAAAAGTATTAGAAACGCTAAGCCCCTTAGCCACTCTTAATCGCGGATTTTCAATTGTGACTTTAAAAAAATCTAATCAAATAGTTAGGGATGCTAGACAGACTGAAAAAGGCACTATAATAGATATTCAATTACAAAAAGGGAATTTACTTTGTGAAGTTATTTAGCTTTTCATTTTAGCACAAGGAGAAAAAAGTGGTTATTAACTGGAAACATCTAGGAAGCCGTGAAAGCTTCTTAACCTTATTAGTAGTCGCTTGCCTTACCTATATTTTTCGAATAGATATTATTACGCAAATCATTAAAATCCCCGCCTTAATGGGTAACAAATATGCTCAAACTTTTGTAGGCGATTGGTATAATCAACAAAGTAAAATAGCCAAAGAACAAGCTAATCTGTATTGGCATGCAGCCTTTCAAAGTTTTATAAGCGAATTACCCACCTCTAAAAAAATTGAAAAACCTCAAATTGAATACATGATAGGTGAATATTTTAAATGGGGAAGAGGTATTCCTAAAGATATAGGCTTAGCCACCTATTGGCTTGAAAAAGCTAAACAGGATGGCTCAATGAATGCTGTCCAATCCTTAAAAGATTTTGAACCGAATCATTGCCAATGATGTACAGAACATTATTATTTTTAGCTCTGATTTTGCAAAATTATTCTATCTATGCCAAAGAAGTGGTAGCTTCTATTTTTTTAACAGAAATTAAGTGTTTAAATCCTTCTTGTTTAAATAAGGAAGATAAACTTTATATTTCGATTAAACCTATCTTAAGTGAAGATGAATTATTAGAATTTCAAACTCCTCTTTACCCTTTGTATTGGTCAAGCCAAATGCTTAAGAAAATTAAAAATGAATTATTATGGCAGGAAAAAATCGAAGATAAAGATATTAATGAATTTGAGATTGCTTTAATGTCCAGATCAATAGGCTCTGATCAATATTTAGGCAGTCATTTATTGAAAATTAATAGTAATTATTCTCCTTTTAAAATTCAGTGGATACCAATTAAAAAACATAGCCCTAAAAAAACAATCAAAGAATCAGATACTGATACCGTTATTTTTAAACATGGAAATTGTCAATATCTACTTAATTTCAAAGCAATTTTAAATAATATTTAAGTTTTAGTATGTCCAAAACATATATTTATTTGTAATTGCTTATAAAGACAAGCTTTATTTTTACGAGCATAGCCCTGCCTTAATTTTCCAGAGTGTGGGCTTGAGCTAATTATTTTTCTCGCATTTTATGACATATAATAGCATCCGTAAGAAAACGAATAGTTTTCTTTTGATGGGTCGTATCAACATACAAACGTTTTAATAATTTTTCAGATAGTATACCCACCCCGCTTCAATATTGCATAGTCTAATTTTTGGAAATTGTCATCAATTCTATAACGCAAACCATTAGCTATTTTGGCAAGATGTTTTTAAAAAAGTCAATGATCTTAAATTGACCCATTTTTAAAATAGTACATAGACAATAATTTAATCAAAATTGTATTCATTATTTTCTTCAGCTTTTAAATATCCAGCCAAAATATTTAAAACAGAATTTTCTTTACCTTGTTCAATGTCACTTAAACATTTTTTAATATCATTTACCACCTCTTTTAAAGTTATATCATTACTATTTTCCCAATAATATTGATCAAGCATATGAAAAACTGCCATGAAGGATCTTTCCATATCTTTATTTTGAAAATTAAATTTTAAAAAAGAATAATTTTGGTTAGCTAATTTTAGATTTTCCATTCTCTCTTTTATGAGTTTTTTCCAATCGAACCATACCGCAGCATTACCAGGCTTTCGCTCTTTCCATGTATAAATACTCATATCACTTAATACTGATCCCAACAATTCATTTTCGTCTCTGATATATTCTAAATTTAGAAAACTATATAAAATATTTAAATAAAAAACTACTATATTCCTCATTTTTTTACCTTTTTAGTGGTTTGCAAAAGCCATATTCTGGATGAAATTCAAGCGGCTTCTCATTTAATCCTCCACTTTTTAATACTCCCTGGCTACTAAACCTTGCCCATCTTTGCTTGCCATCTGATCTTATTTCAGCAAACCATTTACTTCCATATTTGTCTGTACCTACAAGGTTGCGAGGATCAGAAAAAGCCTTTACAATTTCTTTTCTATTTAAAAAAGTATCACTTAAATGTCCAGGTTTAACTTCACCTTTCATTTTTGAAAAAGTGTGTGCTATCAGGCCCCATTTATTTAAATTTACAGCTCTATAGGCTATTTTTCCCTCTTGTGCCAAAAAACCTAATCCGGCGGGCAAAGCATTTAAGGCTAATTTAATTGATATATCATTTGCATCTTTAGGTACGACGTATTTATAAAATGCATGCCCATCTTGAATATGATATTTATCAAATCTTAAATCTGGATGTTGCTGATAAATTCTTTCTAATCGTTCTGGTTTAAATGCTTTTTCTGTTAAACGATGTGATTCTTTTAAAGTCGAATCAACATATTTATAGGCATATCTTAATAAACCAGGCTCTTGATTGTTACTGTTTGAAGAACTTAGGCAAGCTTCAGCAACAGGAATCGCTGCATTCAAAGAGTTTATTGCTAAATTTTTAGCTGAATCATTAAATCTGGTTGCCAATGATGGGGAAGGATTGGTAAGTAAACTGTTATTAGTATTGGTTGATAGACTTATATTTGGATTAGGCTGGTCGAAAATGTGACCAAGACCAGCGTTCGGTTTTGGCTCTACACAAGCGATTCCAGGTTGGTCGGGAATAATATTTCCATGCAATATACCTTCAATCATTACTTCCATTGTGTGTAATGGCTTATATCGTAAAAATGATTCATTCGCTAAAAGGTTAGGGGTATGTGTTAAGTTTTGGCCAATATTAGTATACTCTGCACTGGTATGAATACTTGGTACATTACTAGGATTAAAGCTAGCTGCCCCTGTAGATTTTTCAGATCTAAAGTTTAGAAACTGGAAGAAAAATTGTGGTTCTAAATGTAAGTCCTCATCTATTCTAAGCCCATATTGAGTACGAGGATTAGTAGGTTTATGCATGAGGGTCTGAGTAAATTCTCTTTTAAGAGAACCTTTAGACAGACCTAAATCTTTAGGGGTCACCTTTATAAAGTTAGGTTTGTTTTTTTCACTCAGTAATGACAAAGGTGTTTGTGATCTTAATTCGAAATTAATTTTGTCAGTATTCGCTTTAAAATCGAACTGGTTTAAAGAGACAGGTTGAGCAAACTGAATGGGGGTTCTAGGCTGCATGTTAAGGATTTCTTGGTTGTTAAACATCGATAAAATTGAGCCATTAGAATTTAAAATGGGTAATAATGGAATACCGCCACTATAAGAGGGAACATTTAAGGCTAAATTTCTACCAAAATCTTCTAAGAAACCGTTTTCAAGTTTAATGCCTAAGCTATGTAGCCCTATTCCGACAACGCCTATCCCTACCTGCTTTAATACGCGTTTTTTCTTTTGTTTTTTTTGTCTTTCTTCTTGTTGTTTTAATTCATCCATAAATTGCAGAACACTTCTCATTTGGGTTAAATAGTCTTCATGCTGCACCCTAGCAAGCTCTTTATATTGTGCTTGGACCTCTTTAAAGTAATCAATTTTAGCCAAAGATATAGTCGATTTTTGTTTATAGATTTCAGACTGCTCTTTAGTATAATTTCTTTCAATATCAGCTTTTACCTCCCGCATATAAGCTTTTCTTTCTTTCCAAGCTGATATTAACTTTAAATTATGCTTCCCTATAAGTTTTAGCAGATTTTCTTTATCTTGATTTAATATTTCTTGCTGATTAGCTAAGGCTTCCAAGTGTTTAGCCACTATACGATTTTTTAAGTCAAAAGCTTCCTTAAAGTATCGGTTATCAATTTTATTTAGCAAATTATCATGGTTGATTTTTATTAGTTGAGGGTCAATTACCTCAAAATGATGGCTTTCTTGACTTTTTTTGGAGGAACCTTTAATGGTAATGTTTTGTAAATTAACTTTAGTAGTGCCAGGTTTAAAACAAACTATTTCACAGCTATCTTGATCAGTTAATGGATAGATCAAGGATTCCTCATCATTATTAACTATTAAAGTACCACTTATAGGAACAGTAAATTCAAGAAGGTAAGGTTTTGAGACTTCTAAGCTTTGCTTAAACGGTTTTAAAAAGCTACCTGAGGCAATCGATCTCGTAATAACTTCTTTTATATTGCTTAGCTTAGCTTCCCCTTCAAATAGTGTTATTATTAATTCTCCCGGCTCAGTAAATAATAGATTTAAGCCAACTGCAGATTGAGGAGAAAGACAAATACTTTTATTTATTTCATATTGAACGGTATACTTGTTTCGTTCTTTAAACTCTATAAAATAAGACTCCCGAGCTTTCATTAGCGGGGGTAGAGGAAATTTCAAAACAGTTGTCCGTATGGGCACTATGGTTTGGGGAATAGTAAATTCAGGCAGAATTAAGGCCGTGGATTGATTGGGAAAGATTTTTAGAAGTGATATGACATCAGAAGAGCCGCTTGTGATAGCAACGTTTAGGGCTTTTTCACCTTGACTATTGACTAAATCGGGATTAACTTTTAAATCTTCTAGTAAATATTTAATTACGTCTAATTGATTAGCAGAGCAAGCTATATGCAAAGGAAAGAGATTGATGAATAATTCCTTAAGTTGACTGTCTTTTCCTATAAAGTTTTGAATAGTTTCAATATCTCCATCCATACAAGCTCTTAAGGCTTGCTCACATTGCAAAGATTTTTCTCGAAAATAGCCTTCCATTTCTTTAAGATAAGATTCTTCTTTTTGTAATGCTTGTTTTTTTTCTTTATGGATTAAATCGCTGGTTTTAAAACAATCACTAAAGCTTTTCTCATCATTCATTTGAGTCTCTTGATGCAGGGTTAAAGCTTCTATTTTTTGTCTTTCAAGTTCTAATGCCGAATTACTTATCGATTGCTCAATGTTTTCTAATTCATTTCGCATAATCTTACTCCTTTTTCTTGGGACAAATTTTCCAGTAAATTTTAATTAAAATGATAGTACTGTAAGCTAATACTTTTTAATTAAAAAATCAATAATAGAATTCCTTGATGTTTTCTTTTAATTAAAATTATTATACTATTTTTGAGCTAATTTAATTAAACGAATTTTAGATAGCTCATTTATTTTAGTTATCTAAATCTAATAAATATGAACAACAGGAGAACAGCATGTTATTATTTAATAAATTTGAATTAGATATAGAAGATGCTCAAGACTTAGCATTTTTACAAAAACATGGTACTGTTTTAGAAAAGGATGATAATCAACAAATAAGATTAGAGGAGATAAATTTTTCTGAAGAGGAGTTACAAACTTACCTTAGTCAAAAATTAGAAGTACAGGCTCAAAAAGAGACGGCAGAAAAAAATGCAAAAGAAGAAGCTGAAAGAACTAGAGTGCGCGAAGAGGTAGCACGAATTGAAGCACAAAGGGTAAAAGAGGAAGCTGAAAGACAATCAGCGGAACAAGCTCAATTAGCTCAACACCAAGCAGCAGCGGTGGCACAAGCTCAGGCTGAAGAAGCAGCCAGAAGACAACAAGAAGCAATACTTGCCGAGCTAAGACAAAAAGCTCATAGAGAGTACATCAGACGACGACAAATGCTTAATAAGGCACAAATGGGAGGAAGACGTTGGTATTAGTTTTTAGGAAGTAAATTCAATCAGCTGGTTTATAGATTCTGGTAGAATGGAGTTTCTTTTACTTAACTAAATAATAAATTATTATTTTGGTATCATATGTTAAAAATAGCAACATCCCATTTTATCAGAATTTTTTGGTTTCATTGCTAAAAAATTAGATTGAGGATGAAAATAAATTAACTTATTTTCAGAAGAATTAGATGTACTGACCTTCCACTTAGCTGACAAAAAGTTATCATAATGTTAAGCCTTTTTAAAAGTAATAAAAGAAGGAAAAGTTTGGTTCTTCAATTTGGCATGAAGAACTTCAAAGGACGTTTTACCTTTTAATGCGCCATGAGGGCGATGTAAATTATAATAGGCTTCCCATTCCCACATTTTTTGTTTAAAACTAAGTCTCCTTTATAGCTCAGAATTTGATAAAATTCCTTTTGATCACATAAATGAAAATGTTCAACTTTACCATTTAAACTAGGAGCTCGAGTTTTAATATATATCTATCGCATCCCTAAGTCTTCCATCTGTCAATGAAACTTAGCTTGAAATTCATGACTATTTTCTGTTTGTACTGTATATACCAGTCGTCATTTAAAATGCGATATGTAGGTGCACAATCCCTCAATAAAATGTTACTATTCCTACCATGCT
>JAQGOH010000100.1 GCA_028293705.1 Francisellaceae bacterium
ATTGAAAAAAATAATACTAAGGAAAGCTTCGACCTTGTAGGCGTTGAAGACTGGGCAAGCCGTCAATCTCCAAATGGTGCCAACTTAAGTAAAGCTTTGGCTGGGCGAGATCCTAATAAAGCTTTAATCCTTCTAGCTCATCAACCAGCAGCAGTAATTGAGGCAGCAGGACAAGGAGTAGATCTGCAAATCTCTGGGCATACTCATGGTGGGCAAATTTGGCCTTTTAATTATTTGGTATATCTACAACAACCTTTTATCAAGGGTCTCAATCGTTTCAATAATACCCCTACTCAAATCTATATTAGCTCTGGTACTGGCTTTTGGGGTCCCCCTATGCGTTTAGGTACTACCGCTGAAATCACACACATCACTCTACGGGCTAAAAATACAAAGCTACCCAAGCAAAAATAAAAAAATGTAGAATTTTTATAATAAGCGTTGTTATGTAGAAATTTTCTTTCAGAAAGTGTGCCCATCTATCTTTCAAGCACCTAATTTGAACTATTCTTTGATATAAGTATATTGATTAATTTAATTAAGTTATTTAACAATGTTAATATGATTATCCGTTTCTAAATCTGCAAGGAAAATTCTTATATGGATATGAAAATTTTTAAAGATACCAAAGAAAATTTTGAATGGATTGATATTTTAAATCCTACCCTAGAAGAGCTATCACCAGTGGTGGAAAAATACGGGCTACATCCTACTTCTATCCAAGATTGTTTTGATCCGCGTCATCTCCCTAAATTCGAACAAATTGATAATATAACATTCATTATTTTGAGAACCTATGATGATGCTTCTTCCGAATTAGCTAACACTATACATGCGCTTACTCGTAAAATTTCAATATTTATAGGCCCTAATTTTTTAATTTCAATACATAGAACTGATTTACCCTTCTTACATTCTTTATACGCAAATCCCTTTAAAAACTTTGATCCTATATATATAAATTCAAAATTATATATTTTAAATTATTTGATTCAAGAAATTCTATATTCTTACGAAAAGCTTAGTAATCTTTGTGAAACTTCTTTATCCTTATTTGAGGAAAACCTTCTGAACATTGAATCCATCAGCTCTAGTTTACAAGAGAAAATGTTGCAACGCAGTAGAATAAATGTATTTAAATCAATGATAAGATTTTCTATAGATATAATAAGTAAACTTAAAAGTCATTTTAACGAGGGCAATCAACCCATTTTTCAAAACTTAAAAGAAAATGCTGAAAACATCAATTATTATGCCGAAGAATTAACTGAAAATATAACCAATTTAATCACACTTCAAATTTCTTTATCTGCTCATAATACGAATGAAATTATGCGTACTTTAACTTTATTTTCTGTATTTTTTATGCCATTAACCTTTATCGTTGGCATCTACGGAATGAATTTTAAATTTATGCCAGAATTAGAATGGAAATATTCCTATCCTATACTTTTAATTCTAATGGCAACTGTAAGCATGGGGATTTTCATTTGGTTTAAAAAGAAAAAATGGCTTAAATTCTAATAATATTTTTATAGGCTGATATCTAATGCCAAAGCCCAAAACAAGGTTTTCATTTAAATATGCTTGTTTTCTCATTAAAGATATAAATAGTATTTATTGGCTTAGTTAATATTCTCAGTAAAATCCCCTATATTATTTTAAAGTAAAAAGAATAAGCTATAGATAGGTTATTTTCTAAGTATGAGTAAGGATCTTATCTATGCCCCAGTTGTCACATACACATTCAGAAAACTCAATAATTAAGGCACCCGAGGCCCAGGATAATAATCAACAAAATTTAACAGATATAAGGCCACCACATACGCCCTTAAAGGCTTTAGGCCCTTTTGATGAAGTGACTAACCCTGTTCATTTTAGCTTTCAAAGAGTATCTAATAGTGAGTCAAACTCTGATAAACTTAAAAATTTTGATAATAATTCTCCTCAGAACTTTACTCCCCGTAGCCAAGCTTCTGCATCGTCTAAAGTAACTCAAATTAAAGAATCAGAACAATTAACTTTTCAAACAGCTATTGATTGGCTTATAACTGCTTGGAAAGCTAATCAAGGCGAGGTCAGTCCTGAAGTACAAAACTGGATACAAGATAATCAAGAATTAGCCCATAAATTCGAGATGGCTGGAGAAGATGATGAACACATTAAAGATGAAAATCTGGTGGAAGAAACTTATTCAGGTCAAGAATTAGTCGGATTAAAATTAAATGAATCCCTTAAAACTGAACGATTCATTCAAGAAGTAGGTAGTTTTGCCGGTGAAGAGATTGTCAGATTAAAATTAGGTGAAAAAACTAAAACAGATGAACAGATCGCAAAGGGCTTCCAAGAAATATTCCAAAAGCTTCCTGAGGAAATAGCTGGATATTTTCAAGAAGCCCTGAACGATGATGGCATAAAATCAATTATTATAATATTAAAAAGTATTAATAAAAATGAGCAAATAATCAAAAATTTATTATTAAGCCCTAGCCCATCTAAGACCCCCTTATTTTATCAATATAATTTCATGGTCAAAGATATTTCACCTCGTGAAAACTTAATTAGTGAAATGATTGGCATGAAAGAGCAAGTATGGACAATTAAAGCAAGGCTTAATAATGCTCAATTACCCACTGAAGGGAAAATGAAATTTGTTCCAGATGATATATACAACCCAGACAATCCACTTATTAATGGTATAAATGGGGGCTATATGGACAAATTTTGTAATGAATGGATAAAGATCCCATCAAGAATGCCAGGAGAATCATTTGAATGGGATGTTCAATTATCCGAAGTAGGAAAAATATATTTAGAATAAGCTTCGCTATGGTGCTAATTATCTAAAGGTAAAATATGCTAAGTAAATTTGAATTTTATGAGATTGTAAAAGTGATTTCGAATAAACCTGATTTAAAAAAATTTAAAGAGCAGGAAGGCCCCGTCGGAGGTAAGACAGAAGAAAATGGTTCTTGGTTTTATGGAGTGATTTTGCAAGATTTTCTATATAGCTTTAATGAGGCAGATATTGTATCAACAGGTAAGTTTGCGAACTATTTAGATTATAAACCCTTAAAAAAAGTCCGTGTTATGCCAAATGGACAAATAAAATTATTGAAGATGAAAAGTGGTATGAAATTTAATTGGCCTCTTTGAAGAATATAAAGCTGATAATCTTGCTTCCATATAGAAACAAAAAATATTACAGCTTAGGTTATTGCTAGTTTTTTTATGGCTTGGCAATTTTGTAATGAAATAACCTGCTATTTTTCCGCTCAATCCTTGACATTGTGATTTACGATGGTCCTCCCCTCCCCAATGTTTTTAGGTTAACTTACCAAAATAATTACGTTTTACATTAATTTTTTTCATTAATCTTGCAAAGAATTCTTATATTAAGCACAGCCATTCCAATTTTGATGACAAGTAGCCGGTGCATATTGTAGGCTGTTACTTGGCCACCATTGACAAGCCCAACTAATGGTGCCACTTGAGTTTAATTTCGGACAAAACATAACCGTCAAATAAGGATTATTGGTGGTACCAATTCCTAAAGCTCCGGCATCAAAAGAAATTTGATATAAGCAATTATGAAGCCATACTGCTGAAGTAACATACGGAGCATTAATTGTTGGAAGATTAGTTGGATTAATATCAGTCGGGCCAAGCGCAGCGTCACAAGCAGCTATTGTAGAGCCTGGAATTTGTAATAATTCTTCTATTTGTTTCATAGCCGGCCTAGCTAAATTAAAGGCCGATGAAATTTTAGAACGAGCAACATAGGTTTGGTAATTAGGAATTGCTATAGCTGCTAAAATACCTATGATTGCTATTACAATCATCAATTCAATTAAAGAAAATCCTTTTTTCATAAGTACTCTATAAAAATCCATAGAAAATTTATAGTACTACAATTATATTTATTTCACAATTTATTTTTTAATGTAAATTAGTTATTTTAATTTCTTTGGAATTTTTAATATCGGGCAGTAATAACCCTCGACTTCATCTTACCATCAGGATGCGATAAAAAATCAGTCATAAAATCCAATAGAAAATCAATGGGAAATCAATATTGATAAAAACGCAGGAATTGAAGCGGTTAACCTTAATCAGCTTAAAAAAATAGAAATTCATCAAGTAAAATATTTAAATAATATGCTTGAGCAAGATCACCGCTTTATAAAAAAGAAAACCAAAACCATGCTCGAGTTTAAATCTTCTAATTCACCTCTTGCAACACTTGATGGCATCGAAATCCATCATATGATTAAAAAAGAACAAATGATAAATCCTAAAGATAAAACTGTATTAGAGCAATTGATTCTTTAGCGGTATAAATTTTCCTAGAGTAATTGCGCTTTTTAAATTAATTATTTAAAAACGTTGCGACAGAATCCTTAACCGAAAAATCTTATCATTTACATATATTATGGGTGCCCTCCCTCACTTAATTCTATAATCAAAATTTAAAGGACTTTTAAAATACCTTTTGTATAGCTTCATTTTTTTTTGGGAACTTTCCTTACATTTATTTTGTTACTTTGTTTTTTAATTCCTTGAGTAATAGTATCTATTTTTTGTTCAGGAATTTCAGCAATAATAACAACTTCATTATTTTCGATAGCATTTTTAAGACCAAAAATTTCCTCCTCTGAAGAAGAATCGATGAGACTGGCTAAAAAAGCAGCTAACCCGGCAGCCAGAAGGCTGGTGCTAAGAATAGCACCCGTGCCTAATAAGACCCCTCCGGCAATCGCAAATACTGGCAACTCTCCCAAATATCCTAACGCACCTAAAGCCGCACCAGTGATAACTGTCCCTGCTGCAGTACTTTCAGCGAGCCA
>JAQGOH010000018.1 GCA_028293705.1 Francisellaceae bacterium
CCCAAAGTACGAACCCTCTTAATATTTATGGCGGTTTTTATTATGGTAGGCATATTTATCGTCATTAAATCGCTTACTTCCAAAAATCCTTTAGAAAATCAGGCGACTACCACTCCAAGCTTACCGACCCAATTAGCCTCTATTCCGGGGGGAAAAACTTCTCAGCGTTATCTCGAGTTACAAGAAGAAGACAATAAGCGTCGCTCAAAAGAAGCTAAAGCAGAAGGTACGAGTGCGGTTCCTATTATTCTCAAAAATGTTGATGCCCCTAAATCCCTAGATCAAGAATATCCTAAAGATACCAGCCAATGCGGCTGCTGTTGTAATAATGGAGGAGTCGCCGGAGGACCCATTAGTTCTGCAGAAGTTACAAAATTAATACGAGAAATTCAGGATAATCCCCAGGCTGCTTTAAGAATTTTACAAGAACATCCTAATTTGGCTAAAGAATTAGCCCGAATTAACCCAGAATTAGCCTTACAGCTTGCCAAACAAAATCCTGAATTAGCTAGAATCCTTTTTAAAGATAACCCTAATTTGGCCCAGGAATTTGTAAAACGCAATCCAGAGTTAGCTATGCAATATCTGGCTAAAGACCCAGAATTAGCTAAGATGCTTTTACAAGATAATCCTGACTTTATGAAAAAATTAGAAACCTCAGATCCCGCGCTCGCTAAGAAATTAATGGGCCAGGACAGCGAGATAGCTAAGATGCTTCTTAAAAATAACCCAGATGACACCCTAAGCATTCTTAATCAAGATCCGGAGCTTACTAAAAAGTTAATGGGTAAAGATCCGGAAATTGCTAAACTTTTATTAAAAGCTAACCCTAAAGGAGTGATGGCTCTTATTAACCAAGATCCAGAGCTTGCCAAAAAATTAATGAATGCAGACTTAGAATTGGCTCAAGCCATGGTTAAGGCTGACCCACAGGCGATGGCAAAAATTTTAAGAAGTAATCCTGAATTAACTAAGAAAATTATGGAAGATAGCGATGCGGCGAAAGCACTCATGAACGCTGATCCTGTTTTAGCTATGAAAGCAATCGAGTCAGATTCTGACCTTGCCAAACATTTAATGAGCAGTGATCCTCAACTGGCTAAAATTATTGCACAAAAAAACCCTGAATTAGCTATGAAATTAGTAGCGAGTGACCCTAATTTTGCCAAAGCTTTCTTACACCAAAATCCAGCTTTTTCAAGAGTTATAGCAGAGAGAGATCCTGAATTAGCCATGAAGTTAATGGGTACCGATGGTGAATTAGCAGCTGCCATGATTCAAGATAATCCAGAGCTTGCTAAAAAATTACTTAAAGAAAACCCCACCTTAGCTAAACGTTTAATGATGGAAAATCCAAGTCTTGCTAAAAGTTTATTAAAATATGACCCAGAAGCCACTATGAAAATTATTGGTAGCGATTCAGCGCTTGCTAAACAATTAATGAGCAGCGATAAAGATCTTGCCCAAGCTATTATTAATAAAAACCCAGATTTAGCAATGAAGCTAATGAATGATGACCCTTATTTTGCAAAAACCTTATTAAAGCAAAATCCTGAGTTTGCTAAAACCATCACAGAAAAAAATCCCGAATTAGCCATGAAATTAATGCAACAAGACCCAGAATTGGCTCGTGCAATGATACAAGATAATCCTGAATTTGCAAAAGCCATTATTAAGAGTCACCCTGAACTTGTAAAAAAACTTATGCAAAACGATCCAGAATTTGCTAAGGTTATAATTAATAGTAATCCCGATGCTGCTATGCAGTTAATCAGTAATGATCCGGCTTTAGCTAAAACCCTTCTTAAAGCTAATCCAGAATTAGCAAAATTAATTGCAGATAAATCCCCAGAACTCGCGATGAAGCTGATGGGCGAAGATCCTGAATTTGCGAAAGCCTTTTTAAAACAAAATCCTGAATTCGCAAAAGTCTTGACCCAAAAAGATCCTGTGCTAGCAATGAGGTTAGCAGCCCAAGATCCGGATTTAGCCATGGCTTTAGTTAAAAACAATCCTGATTTTGCAAGAAGCCTTATGCAGTCAAATCCAGAGCTTACGAAAAAATTAATGAGCAATAATCCTGATTTTGCTAAAGCCTTAATCAATAGTGACCCAGATACCGCTATTAAGTTGTTATCGGATAATCCTGAATTGGCTAAACAATTAATGAATAAAGATCCTGAACTTGCTAAATTAATTTTTTCAAAAAGTCACAGTCTCTCTACTAAACTGATGGCTCAAGATCCTCAGTTTATGAAAGATCTTTTAAAGAAAAATCCTGAACTTGCGAATATATTAGCTGAAAAAAATCCCGAACTTATTAATAAACTCATGAATGATGATCCACAATTAATGAAGAGTTTATTAATAAGCAATCCAGAATTCGCTAAAACACAAGCCCTTAAGAACCCTGATGCTTTAATGAAATTGATTAGTTCAGATCCTCAATTTGCAGCGGATTTACTTAAACAAAATCCAGACTTAACCAAAACTTTAGCTCTAAAAAATCCTAATCTTCTAATGAAGTTGATGAGTGAGAATCCTGAACTGGCCGCAGAACTTCTAAAAACCAATCCGGAACTTGCTAAAACCTTAGCGCTAAGCAATCCTGAACTTCTAACTAAGCTATTAAATGATAATCCAGAACTCGCTAATAATTTATTACAACAAAATCCCGATTTATTTAAAAATTTAGCGAAGTCGAATCCCGATGCTCTCATGAAGTTAATGGAAAATAACCCAAGTTTTACTAAAGCCTTTTTAAAGGATAATCCAAATTTTGCGAAAGTAATTGCTCAAAAAAATCCAGAACTTGCCATGAAATTAATGGCACAAGATAGCGATGTTGCTAAGGCCTTATTACAAGCGAATCCTCTTTTAATCAAAAAATTATTAAAAGAAAATCCAGAACTTGCTAAAAAATTAATGAGTGATTCTCCTGATATTGCTCGCTTATTATTAAGTGAGCAACCCCTTGAATCAATGCAATTATTAAATACTGACAGTCAATTAGCTAAACAACTTATGCAACTTTATCCTGATTTAGCTAAAACCATATCAGACCTTGATCCTGCTTTAACTCAACGCTTAATGATTCAAGATCCTGAATTTACTAAACTCATTCAAAAAAACAATCCTGAATTAGCCGATTTAGTGAATAATAAAAATCCTACTTTAGCTAAATATTTATTACAACAAAAAGCCAATAGTGCTACGGATTCAATCCTTAGAAAACAAAAAGATGATGAACAACGTATTTTACAGCTTAATGAAATACAGCAAAAACGTATTGATAATCTTGTGGCATTGATGGATGGACAATTACCAAAATTGATTTCTCCCCTAGAAAACTTTACGCCCCTAAACTTAGTACAAGGAGAATGGGCTAATGCACAAGAAAAAGAGCAACAAGCTTTACTCCAAAGTATGAATAATCAAACCGGCAACAATGCTGCTAATAAAGTAACCGGTCCCCTACTCTTTAAAGCCGGTACGATTTTATTTGCGGTACTTGACACCGCTATTAATTCAGATGAGCCAGGTCCTGTGATGGCAAGCATTGTGCAAGGACCTTATAAGGGTGGCAAGTTGATGGGCAATATGAATGTATCAAGCCGAGCCCAAAAAGCTACCTTAAACTTCACTACTTTAGTACTTCCCAATTTACCTAACAGCTTGAGTATTCAGGCAGTAGCTATCGATCCTGATACCGCTCGCACTGCTATTGCTACCGATGTAAACCATCATTATTTAAGCCGATACGGCGCCCTTTTTGCTTCTGCTTTTTTACAAGGTTATTCCAGTGTCATTACCTCGCAAGGTACTGTGCAACAAAATACAGGCGGCGCCTTAGGAGGTACTACGACTACTACTTACCCTACTCTTAGTCCAAGACAACAAATTTTTGCTGCCTTAGGTGGAGTAGGTCAAGCTTGGTCAACAGCTATTGGCGATGAAGTTAATAGACCCCCCACTATCACTGTCGATTCGGGTACCGGCATTGGATTATTAATTTTAAGTGATACTGCCTTGCCCAATTAATTACCAAGAGGTCCTAAAAATATGGTTGACAAAAAAATAGATGATTTAACTGAACAGGAATATGATTTTCCTGCCGAAGAAGAATTTATTGAACCTCCTATTATGCAACGTAAAGGTCCAATGCCTTTTAAAAAGTTTTTAATTGGTGCGACTGTTGCAGGAGTCGTAGGAGGTATAGGCTTTAAAGCCTATCAGTTATACTTAACGCCAAGCCAGTCGGCTATAGCTAACACTAAATCTAAAAAGCCTAATTTTGCTATTAGCGATCTACTCAACACTCCAAAGGTCGCTTCTTTAGATGAAAAGGTTGCTGCTAAAAGTAATTCTAACAAAAATATAGAGATTGTTTCTAATGTCACAGCAAATTTAGAAACCAATTCTCCTCCGCCGGTGAATTTCCAAACAGAATCTATTGCTTCTAATTCAAATGAAAAAATTCAGTTTTCTTTAAAAAAAGATGAGCAAGATTTTGAAGATATTAAAGATCTTTTTAAAAATGAGAAAAGCCATCAAGACCAAAATACAACTTTACCCGCCCCTATCGTTTCTAACCCCGCAAACTCAAGTGCTTCTGTGAAAGTAGCTGCTTCCCCCTCTGCTCTTGTAGTCCCGGCTCCAGAAACAAAGACCACTGTGGTTGCGACACCAGTTAAAACCCCGCCCCCTGTCATTTTGCCTAAGGCCGCTATTGTAGAAAAAGACCCTATTATCAGCAAATCAGTAGAAAGCACGCCCCTCCCTCCTCAAACTGTGACCCATCAAGTTTCTATCGAAACCCAAAAATTATTACAAAATTTAGAACGATTAAATCGTCAAATAGAGAATAATGGTGAACAAATTGCAAGGCTTGAATCGAGTATTAATACTATCTCACGTAATATTTCAAAAGTGAGTAATGATGTTAATTCTATGGACAGTCGTATTATGGGTTTAAATAATAATGTAAATGCCCTAACCAATGATTTGAGTAATGTCAAACGTACTTTAAGCGAAGATGGCATTGATATATTATCAAACTCTATTCCCCCTTTACCCGAGAATACCAAAAATCAAACTAATTCCACCCTAAATGATGCCATCCCTCCCCCTAATAAAAATAAACAAACCATTACCTACCAAGCACCCGAATATCAAGTCTATGCGATTATTCCAGGACAAGCTTGGCTTAAATCTACTAAGGGTCAAATATTAACCGTTAGTGAAGGAGATACCATAGGAGACTATGGTAAAGTCTTAGTAATTGATGCAGGCAATGGAATTGTATTAACCAGTTCAGGAGTATCTTTTCGGTGAGGGATTTAAAAAAAATAGTGAAAAAATCAAAAAAAATATATTTTTGGCTCATTATTCATTTTTTAAGCATTTTTTATTCAGGCCTGGCTTTAGCAGTTACGGCTCCCGTTTCAAATTCTATATATGCCCCAAGCACCCTAGTTTTAAATAATATTAATAAAATGATACCTGCTTTAACCAAGCTTTTAATCGTAGCTGTTTACTTAGCGGGCATTTATATGGTTTTTAAGGCTTTATTAATGTTTAAGAAAAATGCAGGGAGTACGCAAGGGCATGGGGGCGAATTAAGCGGCCCTCTGGCCCATTTGGTGATAGGAGGTGTTTTATTATTTATTCCCAGTGCAACAGATGTAACCATTGGTAGTATTTTTGGTAATACCAAATCTATTTTTGCCAATAATACCCTCAATTACGCTAATTTGGGAAAGGGTTCCCAATTATTAAATTATGCAAGCAATTCAGCTTTTGCTGCCCAATGGGCCCCTCTTGCTGACACCTTGGTACTCATATTACAGTTTGTGGGTTTTATAGCGTTTCTAAGAGGATGGTTTATTTTAGCTAAAGCCAGTGAGAGCCATAATCAGCAAGCGTCCTTTGGAAAAGGCTTAACCCATATTTTGGGTGGTGCCCTTGCTATCAATTTCGTTAACGCTGTGATGATCATCAAAACAAGTCTTTATGGACCGGGGAACTAAATGGAATTATTAAAACTTGAACTTAAAATTATTCCTGGAAATTTTGATCATTTTATTCAGCGTCAAAAAAACCCTAGTTTTCAAGTCATCAAGGAAAGTGTTTTAAAAAGAGATGAAAACACCTGCCGATATTGTGGTTTTCAATCCGATAAATTTCAAGAAGTTATTAATATTGATATGAATTACGCTAATAATGAAATTAACAATCTAGCCACAGCATGTCCTTTTTGTAGTCAATGTTTTTTTCTGGATGGCATAGGGAAGACAGAAGCCGGTGGTGGAAGCATCATCTATCTCCCTGAAATTACCCAGGCTGATTTAAATCATTTTTCTAAGGTCTTATTCTGTAGTTTATTAAGAGATGCTCCCTATAAAGGTAAATTACAGGCTACTTATTTAAGCTTGCAAGATAGAGGTAAAGAAGTAGAAACTATTTTTGGTCCACAAACTTCTAATGCTGGCATTTTTGCACAAACTTGGCTTGATATTCAGTTAAACCCTGAACATATTTTTAATCCTATTATGAATCGTTTACGTTTATTGCCGGCTAAAAAATATTTTAAAAAACAAATTGAATATTGGCGAAATACCGTTTTTGCTAAAATTCCAATTTAATTGTAGTTTACAGTCTACTTTACATTTAAGGGGAAAACCTATGACCAAGTTCATTGAAATTTTTTTAAGAAAGATAAGGATAAGTGTTGCCATTTTATTAACCCTTTTCTGCAGCCAGGCATTTTCAGCAAGCGGTGGTACTGCATCCAGTAGTGGGGGAAGTGCTGCTGGGGGTGGAAAGACTGATATAGTGGCAGTAGCTACAACCGTATCTTCTCAATTAAATTCCTTAGCCACCTTATTAGGACGTATTTCTTATGCAGCGGGTATTGCTCTTGCCATTGTTTCTTTAATGAAATTTAAAGCTCATAAAGATAATCCCCAGCAAGAACCCATCGGCAAGGCAGTGACTTATTTAGCCGTTGCTGGTGGGTTACTCTTCTTACCAACCGTGATGGACGTAGCTAGTAGGTCTTTATTTGGTGCAAACGGTAATGCAGGAAGCAATATCCTAATTACGACTAGTTAATTATCCCTTATTATTAATTGTAAAATTTTTGCATTATAATGAGAGTGGATTTAGGAGGAACATTATGAAATCATCATTTAATTTGTCAAAATCAGTTTGTACCCTTTGTGTTGGATTAGTTTTAGGCTTTTCAACTTTTGAAGTCTTTGCAGGCAACACAGATGTTGTTGCGGTTGCTACCACCGTCTCTTCACAATTAAATTCTCTAGCCACTTTATTAGGCCGGATATCCTATGCAGCGGGTATTGCTCTTGCTATTGTTTCTTTAATGAAATTTAAAGCTCATAAAGATAATCCTCAGCAAGAACCCATCGGCAAGGCAGTGACTTATTTAGCCGTTGCTGGTGGGTTACTCTTCTTACCAACCGTGATGGACGTAGCTAGTCTTTCTTTATTTGGTTCAAGCGGTACCGCAGGAAGTAATATTCAAATTACCAACGGTACTTAATTTTATCAATTGCCGTGATCCCTATTTAAAGGGGAAATTTTTCCCCTTTAAATTTCTAAATTTCCATAAGCTCTTTTAAAATGATTGATGCAAGCAAGTTTATAAACTCATTTTTTAAGATTCACTAATATTTTCTAACTGAATAAGTATATTTTTGAGCTATAATTGAATTTTATAGCCAGACTGTTATCTCATAGCTAATATTACTAAAAGATATTCTCATGTTAGGATAAGGTATGCGTACTTTAATTGACCCAGTCTTAGACACTCTTGATGGACTTTTAGCTTGGTTAAGCACTTCGCTTGGGCAATTAGCAGAAAATTATTGTTCTATCGAAACTGCAGAAAGTCATTATACCTTAGTGGCCCGAGATGGCTCATTAGTCTCTATTATAAAAATTCTAGGTGCGACCTATTTAGTGGGCACGGATGAATTCGAAAGAATTCATCAGGGACTTAACCTTTCTTTGAAAGCTTCTTTATCCAGACCAGGGCATGGGTTACAAGTTTATTTTTCACAAGATAGAGAAATGGTTGTTCGTGACCTTGAGCAAATTCTGTTGCCCGCCCGCCAAACGGCTCGCCGTCTTAATTTAGACTTAAATGATTTATTTCAAGAGCGGGTGGATTATTTAAAACAATATTGCTCTAGTGAATCCCTTTATTATGTGCTTTGGACTCGCCCGGGTATATTGACTAGTACTCAATTAAAACAAGCCACTAAAGATCGAAGCAATCTATTCAAAAAAAATAAAGTGCCTTTTGCAGCGAATGCACAAAATATTTTAAGTGCCATCCCGGAACTACGAGAAGGTCACGAAGCCTATGTACGCAACTTATTAGCCGATTTAGACAGTTTAGGAATGAGTCATCTGCTATTAGACGTTCATGATGCCTGCAATGCAATGCGGATGTCCGTTGATCCCGAATTTACCGATCAAAACTGGAAGCCTTATTTACCCGGTGATCCAATTCCCATCCGGGAAACTAAAAATTTTAAAGGCGATGTATCAGATGTCTTGTGGCCCCCTTTGCCACGGCAATTAATTCCGCGCGATGGAGAAAATCTGGACTTAAGAACTGCAAGAATAGGCGATAAAATTTATAGTTCGGTATTCATTGATCTATTTCCCAAACAAATTGCCGCCTTTAGTGACTTATTTAATCGAATACGGTATGCCAGAATTCCATGGCGGATTTCTTTTATGATAGAAAGCGGTGGGTTAGAGGCTTTGGGATATAGAGCCACCCTAGCGTCCTTTTTAACTTTTGCCCATAGCCATAACCGTTTATTAAATGATGCCGCAAGTTTATTACGTTATCTTAAAGACAACGCAGATGATGCCATTGTCAAATTTAGAGTAACCGCTACTACCTGGGCTCCTGAGGGACAGAAAAATTTATTAAGAACTCGCCATGCAGAACTTGCCAAAGCCATACAAAGTTGGGGATATTGTGAAACCTCAGAGGTATGTGGAGATGCTTATGAAGGTATTTTATCCAGTGCTTTAGGTATTTCGCCCAATAGTGTCGCTTCAGCAGCTATTGCCCCCTTATCAGATGTCACTTACATGTTACCGAATGAAAGACCGGCTTCACCCTGGAGTACCGGGGCTGTTTTATTTCGTTCAGTCGATGGTAAACCCTGGCCTTACCAGCCTGGTTCTACTTTACAAACCACCTGGATTGATTTAATTTATGCGCGTCCTGGTTCTGGTAAATCGGTTTTATCAAATTCCATTAATTTAGCGCTGGCTTTATCGGGTGGTTTGCAACGTCTACCTAGAATTGCCATTATCGATATCGGTCCTTCTAGTTCTGGCTTAATCTCTTTACTTAAAGAGGCATTACCAAAAGATCAAAAACACTTAGTCGCTTATCATCGATTAAGAATGACTCCAAATATGTCGATTAATCCTTTTGATACACAATTAGGTTGCAGGAAACCGACCCCTCAAGAACGGGCATTTTTAGTTAATTTTTTTACGCTTCTGGCTACTCCTATTGGTCAAACTAAACCCTACGATGGTATTACTGATATGTCAGGTTTAATCGTAGATGAAGTTTATAAAGAATTAAAAGATGATGCCAATCCGCATCGATATAATGCCAATTTGGAACCCGCCGTAGATAAACTTGTTAAAGAACTTAATATTCCTATCGATCCTCAAACCACTTGGTGGGAAGTAACCGATGCTTTTTTTAAGGCAGGATACACCCACGAAGCAATGCTTGCGCAGCGATATGCTATGCCTTTGTTAGCAGATGCAGCTTCTATTTGCCGCAGTCAACCCGTTGAGGACTTATATGGTTCTATTAAAGCCCCTACCGGTGAAAGTCTTATTAATGCGTTTGGGCGCATGATTTCTAGTGCGGTGAGAGAATATCCTCTTTTATCTCGCATTACCGCTTTCGACATTGGGGATGCACGTATTGTTTCTTTAGATTTAGATGAAGTAGCTAAATCGGGAGGCGAAGCCGCTGATCGCCAAACCAGTGTTATGTATATGTTAGCGCGTTATGTTTTGGCTCGGCATTATTATTTAACGGATGATGCTTTAAATGAAATGCCCGAGCTTTATAAAAAATATCATAAAGCTCGCATTTTAGAAATTCGTGAAGATCCAAAACGCTTAGTATTTGATGAATTTCATAGAACCTCTAAAGCCCAAGCCGTACGAGAACAAGTTTTGGTTGACATGCGTGAAGGACGAAAATGGAAAGTTCAAATTGCCCTACTCTCTCAATCGGTCGATGATTTTGATAAAGTCATGATTGATTTTGCAACCGGCATATATATTATGGACGCAGGCCCCAAACAAGCTGTCATGCAAACTAAAGAGATTTTTGGCTTATCAGATACTGCTACCCGTGCTCTAGAGACCCAAGTCCATGGCCCAAGAGCAGGGGGTGCTACTTTTATCGCCCAATTCTCTACAAAAAATGGAGTTAACACCCAATTAATTACTAGTACTATTGGACCTATTGAATTATGGGCTTTTAATACGACCGCTGAAGATGCCCGTATTAGAAACGCCTTGTATGATAAAATAGGAGCTAAAGAGGCCCGTCGTCTATTAGCGATGCTTTATCCTAGTGGGTCGGCCGCTCGAGTGGTTGAAGAACGATTAAATAAGGCTAAAAATGAAGGAAGTGGTATGCTAGAAGAATCTACTAGTATTATTGATGAAATTATTGAAGAGATATTACAAGCTTATCATCCTGAAAACATTATTAACAATGAATAAATCACGGGGTTTTTGTATAAACTTGAAAAACCGAACTTATAAGCGGTAAAAGTTATATTTTTTGATGTATGTTTTTTGTGGCTATTTACCCCAAATTAAATAGCTAATACCAATACTTATTGTCTTAATTGTCCAAACTTAAGAAGTTAATCATGAAAAAAAAAGACATACTTAAACAAAATATTTATTATTTATTACTATTTATTTTTTTTTGCGAGATATTATATTTAAGTTATTCAAGTTATCAAAAAAAAATCTATAAAAACACTTTAGAATATTATTATACTTCTAATGCCTTAAATTATTATCAGCTTCTTAAGGATGTTCATGAGATATTTTCAAATGAGCATTTAGAATATGCCATTTATGGAGGAACTTTATTGGGCGCTATTCGCCATCAAGGTATGATACCCTGGGATAATGATATCGATATTTTAATGCTAGATTATAACATTCCAAAATTTTTAAATTTAATCCCTAAAATAAAAAGTTTAGGATACCAACTAAAAGAAGTTGATTTTGGATATAAAATTTATCGAGGTTTTCATTTTGATTATTGGGGTTTAACATTCTGCTCTCCAAGCCTTACCGTACTAGATATCTTTATTATGGAAGATAAAAATGGTAAAATTCATCTTAAAAATCAGCAAGCGAAATTGGCCTACCCTAATGATTATTTTCTAAGCCAAGAATTATATCCCCTCAAACTATATACCTTTGGTAATTTTACGGTTTTTGGTCCTCAAAAAAGTCATGATTATTTAGCTCGCTCCTATAGTGAAAACTGGAATAATGAGGCTTTTATAAATTTTAAATCGAAAGATAAAATTAAAGTTATATTAAAACCTCAGCATCGAGCTCCTGCTTATCCATTAGGCCCATTGCTAAATAAAAATTAACAATATTTTCTTCTTATAAAATTAGATTGAAATTGTTTTTCCTTATGCTTTTCATTCACCCGATGTTCTGTTTTCGCTTTCTCTATGAGCTTATGTATTTTATGAAAATACGGCCCTACGGGCACTAGATTGGCTAGTTTTAATTCTTTACCATTATTCCCACATACAGCATCATTATGGGCTACCGCATCTAATATACTTTGCTTATCATAGATTCTATAATCATCTCTGGATAAAACGGGGTAGCGCATCAATTGGTAGCTAATTGGACATTCTATTTCTTCTTTTTCTGCATCTGTAATAAATGAAGAATTTTCAATCAAAGCTATTTCTTCTTTGTGAAAAGCTTTAAATCCACTATCATCGTTAAAATCGCTTAAATTGGTAAAAAAGCATTCACGAGAGTTAACCCCCTCTGGTAAAATTGCTTGATTGGCTATCGGGGCTCCTACCGGATATAAAATCGGGGCTTCATCATTCTCATTTACTTCATTAGGGGTGTTTGGGATAGCATTTCTAAACTGATTGTTATTATTAGGAGAAAAAATAACTGGATTTTGCGCATCAAATAATTCTGGTTCTTCAATAGCTACCTTACCTATTATCAGAGTAAAATGTGGACTTGCAATAAACTCTAAGACCTTAGTATAAATTTCATACATTAAATTAATTAGCCTGCTCATCATCTTTTCCCATAATTTTAACAAAAAAGATTATTTCATAAAATGGTATAAGAGGTAAAGTAGATATTATTGCTAAGACTTAAAATTTTTTTTAAAAAATAAATTACTATTTTTTTATAAGAAAATATTAGAAGCCCAAGTTTTATAAAATATTTTTTAAAATGGGTTAAAAAGAACTTTCTATCACAGGATAACAATTGCAGAATTTTAACCCATCATTTCGAAGTTAGCACCATTTACAAATACCTTATAAATCCTATTTTTTAATTTTTTTAAAAGTTTAAAGTTATGTGGTTTACCTTTGTTATTATTTATTGGTTTATTCCTTTATCAACAACTACAAAATTTTCAAAGAATTTATTTTCATTTATCTAAGTAATAATATTTAGAGATTCCGTCACCTAATCTATAACTATTTCATATGCTAGGTCATGTTTTAAAACGCTTACCGTAACGGTAAGCTAAATCGACAAAGCTTTTTGAGTATCCTTAAATCATGAAAACGTTTGATAAAGTTGCCTTCACTTACTTTATAATTTTTTTGAGACATGAAAATAAATAATAATGTGTGTTAGTATTCAAGAGATCCTCTTTCCACAGGTATTACATCTAAAAGCTTAATCATTTAAGTACTATACCCATGATCAATGAAAATGCTTGCATTTTGTGAATGATGAGATCAGGGTATTGCTCATGCTTATAATACGCAAAAAATGACCTCTATTGATTTAGGAGAAATTGCTATTATTCACCCTTTTTTTCCTTATTAAATTTTCTTCTGCAAGCTACCATTCACCATAACGTAAAAGAAAATGACAAAATTTACCATGAGCTCCTGCATGCTGGTTTAGAAAATTAGCTTGACACAGGAGCCCCGGCAACGTCTTTTAGAAGGATATACTTTAGCTAACAAATTATGGCCAATTTATTATGTTCAAGCAGGATGCCGTTTAATAAATGCCATAGGTTTAAAGGCATTTCAAGCCTTTTATATTAATCGACCCAATCAAATTGCCGAGCAACTTAGAAAGTATATTTTGGCTTGTTGATTTTTTCCGATTTAATTTAGCAAATATTATAGCAATTGCTATACATAATTGTTAGCATCTCAATTTTTTTCTAATAATAAGACTTATTTTCAATAAAATTTTACTCCGAATACCGAATAAAAATTAAAGTATCACTTAGTTTATTTTTTTGTAAGTCTCTGCGATGATTTCTAAATCTTGCTTCAAGTACATATCCTAATCGTTTAGGAATAGCCGCGCTTTTTAGATTATTAATGTCACATCTGATTTCAATTCTATTAACTTTTATATTTTTCAAGGCATAATCCGTTAATAGCTTTACTGCTTCAGTCATATACCCCTTTCCTAAATAAGTTTTATTACCCCAATACCCAATTTCAAGCATGGGTATTTCCCAATTAATATTATTATAAGAAATAGCACCATATAAATTCTTTTCATAATTATCAAAAATTAAAAAAGGCAATTCTTTTGGCTCCTCGGTCAACCAACAATTTTGCGCGAATTTAATAAAATTTTGAGTATCTTCTATACTAGGTTTTATTGTAGCCCAGGCCATCCATTGGTTTAATTCTGCATAGGAATTAATAATAGATTTATTAAGAAGGGCAGCATCATATATTGTGGGTGGACGAATAACAATTCTATTTGTCTTAATAATAAATGATTTTATTTCAATACGCATCAATTTATAACCTCGGTAAAAATCAACTCTAATTATACAAGCTTAATAAGTTGTATTATATCCAAATTCTCCTTATTAAGCATTAAGTTAAAATGCTAAGTATTTTTTTAATGACTTAATGAGCAATAGATTCAGAAACTTGTTTTATTGTCATCTCAGTTGAATTAAAGACTTTAACTAATTGTTTTTAATTGCTTGAAATAATCCAAAATAGCTCTTTGACTATGGATAGAATCTTCAACCATTTTATTAAACACCAAATTAAGGCCGAGCCAAATAGGGGAACGATTAATGTTAATATCTTTTTGGACTTTAATAATATACCCTACCTAGTCACTCGTCAGAAATAGAATAAACTTCATTTGTATTGTCATAGGCTGAGTTTAAGTAAGTTACTTCATTCAAAACCTCTGGAAGCAAAGTTTGTAACTTGTTTTTGAAATTAATTATCATTTTGGCTCTCCCGATTGGATTGCTATGTTTGATATGATAATTGATATAATTTAAAATTTAACAGAAAATCTATTAAATTTTTTTTCTGAAGGTGTTAAAAGTCATGCGATGCGAGCCAAGGAAGCGAATGAAATGAGCAAGGCGAGTATTACGAGGTAGCTGTAGAATTTTTTGTGAAACGCAGTGCACATGAAAAATTTACTAGACGGCGTAAAGCCATTGAGAGCGAGTTG